>NZ_JBEXVD010000015.1:0-183545 GCF_040638655.1 Streptomyces sp. NPDC005963
CCCAAACCCCAGCCCCCCAAAACCCGAGCAAACCCAGCCCGTCCGGCGCTTGAGGACGGAACCCCGCCACCCCCCAAGGCGGAACCCAACAAACAGGCCCCACCCGGAAAGAGCCAGACCCCAGCCCCAGGCAAGGCCCCAGCCCCAGCAAGCTCAGCCCGTCCGGCGCTTGAGGACAGAACCCCGCCACCCCCCGGGGCCGAGCCCAAACGACGAACCCCCGAAGGATCCCCCCTTCGGGGGTTCGTCGTCAGAGCCGCTGCCCCGAGGGCTACTCCGGAGCGTCCAGGCTCATGGGGCCGTAGATCTTCGTCGTGTCTTCCGAGAGGTTCACTTGGTCCGCGCCACCGTCCCGTAGCTCCTTCCAGTGCTCACCGAGCCAGGATTCCGCGTCCCCCTGGGTCGTGAACTCCTCCGGCTCGACCGCCGGCTGGACCTCCGTTCCGTCGGACTTCTCGAACCGCCACGTCCATACCATGTACGCCTCCCTGAGTCCCGCAAAGGATCTCTGTCCTGCCCGCAGCGTATCCGGGCGCGCACTGCCTGCGGTGAAGAGGCAGGATCGTGGGTGTGGAAGTGACTTTGCTCGGCACCGGCTCTCCGGCCGGTCTCCCTCAGCCAGACTGCCCCTGCGCCGCGTGTGCCGCTGCTCGGGGCTCCCGTGCGCGGGCGGCGACCGCGCTGCTCGTCGACGGGGCCCTGCTCCTGGATCTGACGCCCGGAGCCGCTCTGGCCGCTGCCCGCGCCGGGCATTCGCTCGTCGGCGTACGGCAGGTGCTGTTGACGCACCCGCACGACGGACCGGCCGTTGAGTTGCCCGCGGGGCTGCCGTCGGCGGGGCGGGTTCCCGATGGACGGGTGTTGACGTTGATCAGCGGTCACCGGGTGCGGGCCGTGGCGATGGACCACCCCGGCACGGGGTACGAGGTCTCATCCCCGGAGGGTGATCGGCTGCTGTACCTGCCTCCGGGGGGCGCTCCGGCCGGTGTGGCGGAGGGGCGGGCGGCCTACGAGATGGTCGTGGCCGATGTCGTGGGACGTCCGGATGCGATCGCGCGGCTGAGGGCCGTCGGGGCGATCGGGGCGACCACGGATGTGATCGCCGTGCACATCGGTCACGAGGTCCCCGGTGGAGCGGAGTTGGATCGTCGGCTCGCCGCCGCGGGTGCGCGGGCCGTGCCCGACGGGACGACGTTGGTGGTCGGGGAGTACCACGCCGTACCGGACGTGCCCCGGCGCACCCTGGTCACCGGTGGGGCGCGTTCGGGCAAGTCGTTGGAGGCCGAGCGTCGGTTGGAGACCTTCCCGGGCGTGCTGTACGTCGCGACGGGCGGCACGCGGCAGGGCGACGAGGAGTGGGCGGAGCGGGTGACCCTGCACCGTGACCGCCGGCCGGGTTCCTGGCGTACCGCGGAGACCTGTGATCTGGTCCCGCTGCTCGCCGAGGACGGCCCTCCGCTGTTGATCGACTGTCTGTCGCTGTGGCTGACGGATGCCATGGACCAGGTGGGTGCCTGGGACGACGTTCAGTGGCGGGAGGGCGGTGAGAGGGCGCTGCGCAAGAGGGTGGCCGAGTTGGTCACGGCGGTGCGGGAGACTCCGCGCACGGTGGTGGCGGTGACGAACGAGGTCGGGTCCGGGGTGGTTCCCGCCACCGCGTCGGGGCGCCGCTTCCGTGATGAGCTCGGTCGGTTGAACGCGGCCTTCGCCGCGGAGTGCGAGCAGGTGCTGTTGGTGGTCGCCGGACAGCCCTTGGTGCTCCGGAGCTGATCGACGGGGTGGGCGGGTACTGTTCGGCGAATGAGCAGGCTGAATCTCGATGACTTCTCCGATCTGATCGAGCGCCCGGACAGTGGCCTCCGCCAGCGTGCCGAGGACCGCCGGGCGCGGCTCGCCGTCCCGCCCGGCGCTCTGGGCCGACTCGACGAGGTGGGCGAGTGGCTGTCGCTCGCTCAGGGCCGGGTGCCGGTGAAGCCCATCGATCAGCCGCGCGTGGTGCTGTTCGCCGGTGACCACGCGGTGGCGGGACTGGGGGTGTCGGGCCGTGCGGCGGGGTCGGCGCACCGGTTGGTCCGGGCCGTGTTGGAGGGGGCGAGTCCCGTTGCGGTGGTGGCCCGCCAGGCGGGTGTTCAGGTGCGCGTCGTCGATGCCGGTCTGGACTGCGACCCCGAGCTGTTGCCGGACGACGTGGTGCGCCACCGGGTGCGGCGCGGCAGCGGGCGCATCGACGTCGAGGACGCCCTGACGCTCGACGAGACGGAGCGTGCGGTGCGCCTGGGCATGGCGATCGCCGATGAGGAGGCGGATTCCGGCACCGATCTGGTGGTGCTGGGTGATCTGAGCGTCGGGGGGACCACGGCCGCCTCCACGTTGATCGCTGCGCTGTGCGGTACGGACGCCTCGGTGGTGACGGGTCGCGGTGGCGCGGGCATCGATGATCTGGCGTGGATGCGCAAGTGCGCGGCGATCCGGGATTCGTTGCGCCGTGCCCGCCCGGTGCTGGGT
Organism: Streptomyces sp. NPDC005963; assembly: GCF_040638655.1. Classification (NCBI taxonomy): domain Bacteria; kingdom Bacillati; phylum Actinomycetota; class Actinomycetes; order Kitasatosporales; family Streptomycetaceae; genus Streptomyces; species Streptomyces sp. NPDC005963. Next base: position 2,506 of record NZ_JBEXVD010000015.1, read on the forward strand.
GATCAGTTGGAGTTGCTGTCCGCGGTGGGGGGTGCGGAGTTGGCGGCGATGACCGGCTTCCTCCTGCAGAGCGCGACGCGGCGGATGCCGGTGATCCTGGACGGAGTGGTGTCGGCCGCTTGTGCGCTGGTGGGGCAGCGGGCTGCGTACCGCGCGCCGGACTGGTGGCTGGCGGGTCAGTTGTCGGGGGAGCCGGCGCAGGCGAAGGCGCTGGATCGGATGGCGCTCACTCCGCTGTTGGACCACGGGGTGACGGCGGGGGAAGGGACCGGGGCGCTGCTCGCCCTCCCGCTCGTTCGGGCGGCTGCCGTGCTCGCGGCCGAGTTGCCCGAGAAAGCCGCAGAAGCCGCAGAAGCCGCAGAACAGGGTGAGTCGGCGTCCGTGGGGGACCTCGGGGATTGAGTGGCCGGCCGGGATGGGCTCCGCCTCGGCACGGAGTGCCGTCACCGTCCGACGCGCTCGGGGTCGGGCGTACCCCCGATCAGGTCCTGGAACTTGCGGCGCGGCCCGTCCCAGCGTCGATCGTGCCGATAGGCGCGCACCCAGGCGCGGGCCCGGGACTTGGGCCGTCGGCGGTAGAAGCGACGTGCCCACGGCGAGGTGGGCTTGGCCAGCCGGACCGCGCCGAAGATCGCCACGAAGGGCACGAGGGTGCCCATCAGGGCCAGTTGTGGTTTGCCCTTGAACAGGGTGACGATCACCAGCAGGAAGTTCAGTACGAGGGTGCTGATCAGGGTGGCGCGGTTCTGTCGTTCGTCTGGGGTGAGGCTGTCCACGCCGAGGGGTGAGAAGCCGCTGAGCACGAGCATGGCGAGTGCGGTGGCGACGATGACGGCCTCGACGCTCTGCCGGCCCTCTTCGGTCCAGTACACGTCGTCGATGTGGACGATGAGCGCGAACTCGTCCAGGACGAGACCCGCCCCGATCCCGAAGATCACTGCGCAGACGGAGGCGGTGACGCCGTGCTGTCCGCTGCCGACGGCGCCGAAGCCGCCGACGAGGGTGAGGATGACCCCCGGTACGACGTGGTGGATGTGCACCCCGCCCGGGGTGATGTTGCGGAAGGGTCCGCGGCCCGCGCGGATCATGCGGGTGATGACGCGGGTGATGAGGAAGGTCAGCACGAAGGAGGCGAGGGCGAGGAACATCGGGAGCTTTCCCGGCTCGACGATGTTGGTGGAGAACCAGCTGCCCATAGTGCGTCCTCCCATTTTGCGCGATATGCGCAATTTACCGCCGGGGGTGGGGCCACGGGCGGCACCAGCGGGCCGAACTGTGGTGAGACGGCGTTCGGATCGCCCGGGGAGCGGACCGGGCTACCCTTCGGCGGTGAGTGAAGCACCCGTCTCCGCGGCCCTGACCGGCGTACGTTTCGCCTTCGGCACCCTCAGCATCCTGCCCGTGCGGATCACGCGCTGGGACCGCGAGGCTGCTCGGGCGGGCATGGCGTGTGCACCATTGGTGGGGCTCGTGGTCGGTCTGCTCGCGGCCGGGGCGGGCGGGGTGTTCGTCCTGCTGGACGCCGGACCGCTGCTCGTCGCCATCGCGACCGCGGCCGTGCCTGCCGTCCTCACCCGTGCCCTGCATCTGGACGGCCTCGCCGACACCGCCGACGGACTCGGCAGCGCCCGTCCCGCCGAAGACGCCCTGAAGATCATGAAGAGGTCGGACATCGGCCCCTTCGGCGTGCTGACGCTGCTGTTCACGCTGGTGGCGCAGATCGCCGCCCTGTCCGAGTTGTATGCGCAGGGCTGGGGCCACGGAGCCCTGGGCGCGATCGTCTACCAGGTCGCCGCCCGGCTGGCCCTCACCCTCGCCGCCCGCGCAGGAGTACCGGCCGCCCGTCCCAACGGTCTGGGCGCTGTGGTGGCGGAGGTGCTCTCCGTACGGTCCGCGCTGGCGATCACCGGCGGGGTCACCCTGCTCTGCGCCGCTGCCGGTTGGTTGTCGTACGGCCCTGGCGAGGCGCCGGGTCCGCTCGGCGCCCTGCACGTCGCACTGGCCGTGGTGAGCGGACTGGTGGTCGCCCAGTTGCTGTTGCGGCACTGTGTAAGGCGCTTCGGCGGGGTCACAGGGGACGTGTTCGGCGCCGTCGCCGAAACGTCCGCGACGGTCTGCCTGGTGGCGCTCGTCCTGGGCTGACCCCCATGCACCCTCACCGGAGACCGGAGGTGAGCGCACGGGCCGTCGCCCCATCGGGCGGTGACCGGTGCGCCCATGGTGAACGGAGCACGACCGACGCGGCGGGCCGACCGCCGCACACCGCTGTCCACGGCCGATGGAGCCTGCGTCCCAAGTTCCCTCCCGCTCAAGGGAGTACGTCCACCGCCTCGCTCCTGTCACATGAGCATCACCCCGCACTGCGCCCCCGGGCGCCCCCAAGCAGGCCGGACGCCACGGGCAAAGCGAACGACTGCCGCCGTGAGAGACCCGTAGGACCGCGCGTAGGCTCTTGCCGGGCGGGGTGTCGACCTATCCCCCCAACGGCCCCGAAATGGCCCTCGAACTCAACGGAAGCGAGATTTCACCACCGTGACTGCTCTCACTCTCAGCACTGCCGGTGCCGCAACGCTGCGCGCCGACGCCCTGGTCATCGGGGTCGCAAAGGGCGACAAGGGCCCGGTGGTCGCACCGGGCGCAGAGGCCGTGGACAAGGCGTTCGACGGCAAGCTCGCCTCCGTACTGGAGACCCTCGGCGCCGGTGGCTCCGAGGGCGAGGTGACCAAGCTCCCCGCGCCCGCGGGCGTCAAGGCGCCGCTGATCATCGCGGTCGGGCTCGGGTCCGTACCGAACGAGGACGAGGCGTACGGGGCCGAGTCCCTGCGCCGGGCCGCCGGCACCGCCGCCCGTGCGCTCGCCGGGTCGAAGAAGGCGGCCTACGCGCTGCCGATCGAGGCGTCGGAGGACGTCGAGGCGATCGCCGAAGGCGCGCTGCTGGGCGCGTACGCCTTCACCGCCTACCAGGGCGGCGAGGGCAACAAGGGTCCGAAGGCGCCGCTCGCCGAGATCGCCGTGCTGGGTGCGAAGCCGCGGGACAAGGCGCACAAGGCTGCGGCCGAGCGCGCGCTGACCGTCACCGAGGAACTGAACCGGGCCCGGGACCTGGTCAACACCCCGCCCAACGACCTCTACCCCGAGTCCTTCGCCGCAGTGGTCACCGCCGCGGGCAAGGAGCACGGCGTCAAGGTGCAGGTCCTGGACGACAAGGCCCTGATCAAGGGCGGGTACGGCGGCATCCTCGGCGTCGGCCAGGGCTCGCAGAACCCGCCGCGGTTGGTGAAGCTCACCTACACCCACTCCAAGGACGCCAAGACGCTGGCGCTCGTGGGCAAGGGCATCACCTATGACTCGGGCGGCATCTCCCTCAAGCCGGCCGGCCACAACGAGACGATGAAGTGCGACATGGCCGGCGCCGCCGCGGTGTTCGCCGCCGTCATCGCCGCCGCCCGGCTCGGGCTGCCGGTCAACGTCACCGGCTGGCTCGCCCTGGCGGAGAACATGCCGTCCGGTTCCGCCGTGCGCCCCGGCGACGTACTGCGTATGTACAGCGGCAAGACGGTCGAGGTGCTCAACACCGACGCCGAGGGCCGGCTGGTGCTGGCGGACGCGCTGTGGAAGGCGTCGGAGGAGAAGCCCGACGCGATCGTGGACGTGGCCACGCTGACCGGCGCCATGATGGTCGCGCTCGGCAACCGCACCTTCGGCATCATGGCCAACGACGACGCGTTCCGTACCGCCATCTACGAGACCGCGGAGGAGGCCGGCGAGCAGTCCTGGCCGATGCCGCTGCCGAGCGAGCTGCGCAAGGGCATGGACTCCCCCACCGCGGACATCGCGAACATGGGTGAGCGGATGGGCAGCGGCCTGGTGGCCGGTCTGTTCCTCCAGGAGTTCGTGGGCGAGGGCATCACCTGGGCGCACCTGGACATCGCCGGCCCGGCGTTCCACGAGGGGGCCCCGTACGGCTACACCCCCAAGGGCGGCACCGGCTCGTCCGTGCGCACCCTGGTGAAGCTGGCCGAGCGGATCGGCGCGGGCGAGCTCGGCTGACGACGTCCCGCAGGGGTGGCGGCGGACGGTTCCGCACCGTCGCCACCCCTCGGAGCGCGTTCGCTCTCGACGAAATCTCGCCACGGGCGGAATCGTTTCGGCTCTACCGGGGTTGTTACGCCCCGGTAATGTTTGAGGTGATCGATCAGACGCCGGAAGACACCCGCCCCGCGTCCCGTCTTCCCCCAACAAGTGCGAAGATGGGCTCGGCAGGACAGGGCCCCACGACAGGGCCGAAGAAACAGCGGCCGCACACCAGCCGAGAGACCGGTCGTCCCCGGGAAGGGGACCCCGGCGACCGGCGCACATGCATGGAGGACGTGACGTGGCGAACGACGCCAGCACCGTTTTCGACCTAGTGATCCTCGGCGGCGGTAGCGGCGGTTACGCTGCGGCGCTGCGCGGAGCCCAGCTGGGCCTGGACGTCGCCCTGATCGAGAAGGACAAGGTCGGCGGCACCTGCCTGCACTACGGCTGCATCCCCACCAAGGCTCTGCTGCACGCCGGCGAGATCGCCGACCAGGCCCGTGAATCCGAGCAGTTCGGTGTCCGGGCGACGTTCGAGGGCATCGACGTCGCAGCCGTGCACAAGTACAAGGACGAGGTGATCTCCGGCCTGTACAAGGGACTCCAGGGCCTGATCGCCTCGCGCAAGGTCACCACCTTCGAGGGTGAGGGCCGACTGTCCTCGCCGACGTCGGTCGACGTCAACGGCCAGCGCATCCAGGGCCGGCACATCCTCCTCGCGACCGGTTCCGTACCGAAGTCGCTACCCGGCCTGGAGATCGACGGCAACCGCATCATCTCCTCCGACCACGCACTGAAGCTGGACCGCGTTCCGCAGTCCGCGATCGTGCTCGGCGGCGGTGTGATCGGCGTGGAGTTCGCCTCCGCGTGGAAGTCCTTCGGCGCGGACGTCACGGTCATCGAGGGCCTCAAGCACCTGGTGCCCGTCGAGGACGAGAACAGCTCCAAGCTTCTTGAGCGCGCCTTCCGCAAGCGCGGCATCAAGTTCAACCTCGGCACCTTCTTCGAGAAGGCCGAGTACACGCAGGACGGCGTCCGGGTGACCCTCGCGGACGGCAAGACCTTCGAGGCCGAGGTGCTGCTGGTCGCCGTCGGTCGCGGCCCGGTCTCGGCCGGTATCGGTTACGAGGAGCAGGGCGTCGCGATGGACCGCGGTTACGTCCTCGCCGACGAGTACATGCGCACCAACGTGCCCACGATCTCCGCGGTCGGCGACCTGGTCCCGACGCTCCAGCTCGCGCACGTCGGCTTCGCCGAGGGCATCCTGGTGGCGGAACGGCTCGCCGGTCTGAACCCCGTCCCGGTCGACTACGACGGTGTGCCCCGGGTGACGTACTGCCACCCGGAGGTCGCGTCCGTCGGCATCACCGAGGCCAAGGCCAAGGAGATCTACGGTGCGGACAAGGTCGTCGCGCTGAAGTACAACCTCGGTGGCAACGGCAAGAGCAAGATCCTCAAGACCCAGGGCGAGATCAAGCTCGTCCAGGTCAAGGACGGTGCCGTGGTCGGTGTCCACATGGTGGGTGACCGGATGGGCGAGCAGATCGGCGAGGCCCAGCTGATCTACAACTGGGAGGCTCTGCCGTCCGAGGTGGCGCAGCTCATCCACGCGCACCCCACCCAGAACGAGGCGCTCGGCGAGGCCCACCTCGCGCTCGCGGGCAAGCCGCTGCACGCGCATGACTGAGCTGACCGAGCCGTTCCCGCAGCTCGCGCTGACTGAGTCCCTCGGGCCAGACGACCACTTCCGCATTTCCCCTACGCTCGCGCTTCGCTTGAGCTGGGGAGACCCCACCGTTAGGAGCAACTGAAACCATGTCGGTTTCCGTAACCCTTCCGGCGCTCGGTGAGAGCGTCACCGAGGGCACTGTCACCCGCTGGCTGAAGGCCGAGGGCGAGCGCGTCGAGGCCGACGAGCCGTTGCTTGAGGTCTCGACCGACAAGGTCGACACCGAGATCCCCGCGCCCGCGTCCGGTGTGCTGGCCTCCATCAAGGTCGCCGAGGACGAGACGGTCGAGGTCGGCGCCGAGCTGGCCATCATCGACGACGGTTCCGGTGCGCCGGCCGAGGCTCCGGCCCCGGCTGCCGCACAGGCGCCTGCGCCGGCTCCCGCCCAGGAAGCTCCCGCTCCCGCCCAGGAGGCTCCGGCCCCTGCCCCGGTGCAGGAAGCTCCCGCTCCGGTCGCCGAGGCCCCCGCCCCGGCTCCCGCGCAGGAGGCTCCGGCCGGCGGTGCGAGCGGCACCGACGTGGTGCTGCCCGCGCTCGGTGAGAGCGTCACCGAGGGCACGGTCACCCGCTGGCTGAAGGAGGTCGGCGACTCCGTCGAGGCCGACGAGCCGCTGCTGGAGGTCTCGACCGACAAGGTCGACACCGAGATCCCCGCCCCCACGGCCGGCGTCCTGCTGGAGATCGTGGTCGGCGAGGACGAGACCGCCGAGGTCGGCGCCAAGCTGGCCGTCATCGGTGCTCCCGGTGCTGCTCCGGCCGCCCCGGCCCAGCCCGCGGCGCCGGCTCCCGCACCCGCCCAGCAGGCACCGGCACCCGCTCCGGCACCCGCTCCTGCGCCGGCAGCACCCGCGGCGCCGGCCCAGCCCGCAGCCCCGGCACCCGCCGCCCAGGCTCCCGCGCCCGCTCCGGCGCCGGCTCAGCCCGCGGCTCCCGCTCCGGCACCCGCCCAGCAGGCACCGGCGGCACCCGCCGCCCCGGCCCAGCCCACGGCGCCCGTCGGCAGCGATGTGTACGTGACCCCGCTGGTCCGCAAGCTCGCCTCCGAGAACAGCGTGGACCTGTCCGCGGTCAAGGGCTCGGGCGTCGGCGGACGCATCCGCAAGCAGGACGTCATCGCAGCGGCGGAGGCCAGCAAGGCCGCCGCACCTGCTCCGGCCGCCGCACCCGCGGCTGCCGCGCCGTCGGCGAAGGCCCCCTCCCTTGAGGTGTCCCCGCTGCGCGGCCAGACGGTCAAGATGACCCGGATGCGCAAGCTCATCGGCGACAACATGATGAAGGCGCTGCACGGTCAGGCCCAGCTGACCTCGGTCGTCGAGGTCGACGTCACCAAGCTGATGCGGCTGCGCAACCAGGCCAAGGAGAGCTTCGCGGCCCGCGAGGGCGTCAAGCTCTCCCCGATGCCGTTCTTCGTGAAGGCCGCGGCCCAGGCGCTCAAGGCCCACCCGATCATCAACGCCCGGATCAACGAGGACGAAGGCACCGTCACGTACTTCGACTCGGAGAACATCGGCATCGCCGTGGACTCCGAGAAGGGTCTGATGACGCCGGTCATCAAGGGCGCTGGCGACCTCAACATCGCCGGCATCGCCAAGAAGACCGCCGAACTCGCCGGAGCCGTCCGCTCCAACAAGATCCGGCCGGACGACCTGGCGGGCGCGACCTTCACCATCAGCAACACCGGTTCGCGCGGTGCGCTCTTCGACACGGTCATCGTGCCGCCGACCCAGGCAGCCATCCTGGGCATCGGTGCCACGGTGAAGCGCCCGGCCGTCATCGAGACGCCGGACGGCACCGTGATCGGCGTCCGTGACATGACGTATCTCTCGCTCTCGTACGACCACCGCCTGGTGGACGGCGCGGACGCCGCCCGCTACCTGACCGCCGTCAAGGCGATCTTGGAAGCCGGCGAGTTCGAGGTTGAGCTGGGCCTTTAAGGCCCGTCGGCAGGTGTCTACCGACAGTGCACTACGGCGCCCCCGTCCGGGTCCTCCCGGGCGGGGGCGCCGTGCGTCCGCTGTCCCCCGCCGGCCGAGGGGCATAATCGGTGAGCTATGCCCATTCCTGAAGGAGCCCCCCATGACCCCGCCCGTCGTCCAGTCGCTGCGGGAGCAGATCCGCGCGCACATCGTGGAGGGGATCGTCAGTGGCCGCTGGAAGCCGGGCGAGCGGATCGTCGAGCGCGGCATCGCCACCGAGCTCCAGGTCTCGCAGACCCCCGTCCGTGAGGCGCTCCGCGAGCTGGAGAGCCTCCGACTGATCGAGTCCGCGCCCAACAAGGGCGTCCGGGTGCGCAATCTGACCGCGGCCGACCTGGAGGAGAGCTATCCCGTCCGGGCGGGGCTGGAACAGATCGCGGCGGAGCTCGCGGCCGAGCAACTCGCCAAGGACTGCTCCACGCTCCAGCCCCATGTGACCGCCCTGTACGCCGCTGACCAGGCCGGGGACTCGGCGGGCCAGGTCCGGCACACGGTCGCCTTCCACCGGGAGCTGGTGCGCGCCGCGGACAATGCCGTGCTGCTCCACACCTGGGAGGGGCTGGGCATCGAGGTCTTCACCGCCCTGTCGATCCGATGGCTGGGGACGGTCCAGCAGTCGTACGCGGAGGAGCACGAGGCGCTGGTGGAGGCGTTCCTCCGACGCGATCCGGACATCGGCCTCCTGGTGAAGGCACATGTCCTGGGGTGCGCACCGCGGGCATAGCCCCGATCCCGGGGCACGACGGCGCCCCCTTGGAGGCCGCTGCTCCGGTCCGCGCCCGTACCGGCCCGGTGTCCTCGCCTGTCGTTTTAGGCGCGCCCAACGTTTCTGTCGCAGGCTGCGCGCATGGTCCGTGTCACTCGGCAGGCCGGCTGCGCCGCCGGTCTCCGCACCGGTGCCGTACGGCCACCACGGCCGGGACGTGCGCCCTGGCTGGTAACCGCCGGCGGCCGTCCTGACGGCCGTCCGCGCGAACGCCCCCCGGTCATCACGCCCAGCCAGTACGCTCCCACAGAGCGCAGAATCCCCATGACCCTCTGCTGTCGGGCCAGTAACAAAGCCCTGCTCAGGGCGGGGATTTGCGGCACCGGGTGCCGCCCCTCGGGGCACGGAATGCCAATTTCGCCCCGCAGAGTATTTTTATCTCCGAATACTTTGATCGATCATCGATCAGAGGCTTACAGTCGCTTTCGGGGTCAGCCCCCACCGCCCTGTCCTGCCAGACGAGGCAGCCCCATCACCCCCTGTTACACCACCTCCCAGTCCGGAAGGCGGCGATCATGACCGACCCCGTAGGCAAGCTTCCGAGCGAGCTCGACCAGCTCCCGGATCGTGACAGTGAGGAGACCGCCGAATGGGCGGCCTCCCTCGATGCCGTTACGCAGCATGCCGGCCCGCATCGCGCCGCGTATCTGATGCGCCGCACCCTCCAGCACGCCGAGGCCGCCGGCATCCCGGTGCCCCGGTTGCTGGAGACGGACTACGTGAACACCATCCCGACCGCCGCCGAGCCCGCCTTCGACGGCGACGAGGCGTTGGAAGCACGGATCACCGCGTGGAACCGCTGGAACGCAGCCGCGATGGTCACCCGGGGCTCCCGCCTCGGCGTGGGCGGCCACATAGCCACGTTCGCCTCTGCCGCCTGGCTCTACGAGACGGGCTTCAACCACTTCTTCCAGGGCAAGGAGCGTGATGGCAGCGGCGACCAGATCTACGTCCAGGGCCACGCCTCCCCCGGCATCTACGCCCGCGCCTTCCTCGACGGCCGGTTGAGCGAGGCGCACCTGGACAGATTCCGCCAGGAGGCCGGTGGCGAGGGCCTGCCCTCGTACCCGCATCCGCGCCGACTGCCCTGGCTGTGGGAGTTCCCCACCGTTTCCATGGGTCTCGGGCCGCTCTCGGCCATCTATCAAGCGCGTTTCAACCGTTATCTCCACAATCGCAAGATCAAGGACACCTCCGCCTCCCATGTGTGGGCCTTCCTCGGTGACGGCGAGATGGACGAGCCCGAGTCGACCGCGGCCCTCGCCCTCGCGGCCCGGGAGCAGTTGGACAACCTGACGTTCGTCATCAACTGCAACCTCCAGCGCCTCGACGGACCGGTGCGCGCCAACTTCAAGATCGTGCAGGAGCTGGAGGCCCAGTTCCGTGGCGCCGGCTGGAACGTCGTCAAGTCCCTCTGGGGCTCCGCCTGGGACGAGCTGTTCCAGCTCGACACCACGGGCGCCCTGCTGCGCCGGCTGCGCGAGGTGCCGGACGCCCAGTTCCAGACGTACGCCACTCGCGACGTCGCGTACATCCGTGAGCACTTCTTCGGCACCGAGCCCGCTCTGAGCGAGCTGGCGCGGGTCATTGGGGACGCCAAGATCGCGGAGTGCTTCTACACCTCCCGCGGCGGCCACGAGGCCCGCAAGGTGTACGCCGCGTACCGGGCGGCGCTCTCCCACAAGGGCGCGCCGACCGTGATCCTCGCGCAGACCGTCAAGGGCCACACCCTCGGCAAGGGCTTCGCGTCGAAGAACGCCAACCACCAGATGAAGAAGCTGACGGTGGACGAGTTCAAGTGCATGCGGGACCTGCTGGAACTGCCGATCCCCGACCGTGCCTTCGACGACGGTCTGGTGCCCTACGGCCACCCCGGCGAGGACGCCCCCGAGGTGCGCTACCTCCACGAGCGCCGTGCGGCACTCGGCGGACCGGCCCCTGCGCGCCGAGTGCACTCCGTGGCCCTGCCGGCCCCCGAGGAGCGCGCGTTCGCGACCCTGGAGAAGGGTTCCGGCAAGCAGGAGATGGCCACCACCATGGCCTTCGTCCGGCTGGTCAAGGACCTGATGCGGGACAAGGAGACCGGTCGCCGCTGGGTGCCGATCGTGCCCGACGAGGCCCGCACCTTCGGCATGGAGTCGCTGTTCCCCTCGGCCGGCATCTACTCGCCGCTGGGCCAGACGTACGAGCCGGTCGACCGCGACCAGCTGATGTACTACCGGGAGGCCAAGGACGGCCAGATCCTCAACGAGGGGATCACCGAGGCCGGTTCCATGGCGGACTTCATCGCCGCCGCCACGTCGTACGCGACGCACGGCGAGCCGATGATCCCGTTCTACATCTTCTACTCGATGTTCGGCTGGCAGCGCACCGGTGACCAGATGTGGCAGCTCGCCGACCAGCTCGGCAAGGGCTTCATCGTCGGTGCGACCGCGGGCCGCACGACGCTGACCGGCGAGGGCCTCCAGCACGCCGACGGCCATTCGCACCTGATCGCGGCCACCAACCCGGCGTCGCTCAACTACGACCCTGCGTTCGCGTACGAGATCGCGGTGATCGTCAAGGAGGGTCTGCGCCGGATGTACGGGGAGAACCTCCCCGGCGAGGACCCCAACGTCTTCTACTACCTGACCGTCTACAACGAGCCCAAGCCGCAGCCCGCCATGCCCGAGGGCGTGACAGAGGGCATCATCCGCGGCCTCTACCGCTTCAAGGAGGGCGTGGCCGCCTCCCCCGACTCGCCGCGGCTCCAGCTGCTCGGCTCGGGAACGGCGATCCACTGGGCCCTGGAGGCACAGGAACTGCTCGCGGCCGAGTGGGGCGTCACGGCCGACGTCTGGTCGGCTACCTCCTGGGGCGAGCTGCGTCGGGACGCGCTGGAGGCCGATGCGGCCCTGCTCCGCGGCGAGCAGCGCACCCCGTACGTCACGCAGGCGCTCAGCGGTGCTCCGGGCCCGGTGCTGGCGGTCAGCGACTGGATGCGTCAGGTGCCGGACCAGATCAGCCAGTGGGTCGAGCAGGACTGGTCCTCGCTCGGCACGGACGGCTTCGGTCTGTCGGACACCCGGCCGGCGGCCCGACGGCACTTCGGTGTCGACGCCCAGTCGGTGACGGTCGCGGCGCTGGCCCAGCTGGCGCGGCGCGGTGAGATTCCGGCTTCCGTGGTCAAGGAGGCGCGCGAGCGCTACGGCCTGTGATTAACGCCCCCATTCGTCGGGGGATGTGGCACGGAGAGTAAAAATTGAGGGGCGTCCCCGGAGACCGTGGTCTCCCGAGGGGGCGCCCCTTGACCTTGACACCGTGTGAACCCGTGCACTGAGGGAGTCATGTTCACCATCGGAGACTTCGCCAGGCACGGCCGGGTATCGGCCCGGATGCTGCGCCACTACGACGCGATCGGGCTGCTGCGCCCGGAGCGCACCGACCCGTTCACGGGCTACCGCCACTACGCGGCGGCCCAGCTCGCCCGACTCAACCGGATCGTCGCCCTCAAGGACCTCGGTTTCACCCTGGACCAGGTGGGGCGGATCCTGGAGGAGAAGGTGAGTACGGAGGAGTTGCGCGGGATGCTCGTCCTGCGGCGGGCAGAGCTGGAGGCGGCGATGACCGCGGCTGCGGCGACGCTGGGTCAGGTCGAGGCGAGGCTCCGAACGATCGAGAGCGAGGGGCACATGCCCACCGACGACGTCGTCATCAAGTCCCTTCCGGCCGTCCGGGTCGCCGAGCTGACGGCGGTGGCCAAGAGCTATGCACCGGAGCACATCGGCCCGGTCATCGGCCCCCTCTACACGGAGCTGTTCCGACGGCTGGAGGCGTCGGACGTCACGCCGACCGGTCCGGGCATCGCCCACTACGAGGACGGGCCCCAGGGCGACGGCTCGATCGTGGTCCACGCCGGCGTGACGGTCTCGGCGTCCCCCCGGCCCGGGTCGGACTTCGAGATCGTCGAACTGCCCGCGGTCGAACGGGCGGCGACGCTCGTGCACCGCGGCCCGATGCAGTCGGTGATGCCGTCGGCACAGACGCTCGCCCGCTGGATCGACGCGGGCGGCCACCGGTCGGCCGGCTATGCGCGCGAGGTCAGCCTGGAGTGCCCGCCCGACCCGGACCAGTGGGTCACCGAGCTCCAGGAGCCGTTGGCGTAGTCCGTGTGGGCCCGGGCGATGATGGGGCCATGCGCGCTGCTCGGCTGATCAAGATGGTGCTGCTCCTCCAGTCCCGGCCGTCCATGACGGGTGCCGAACTGGCCCGTGAGTTGGAGGTGTCGGAGCGGACGGTGACCCGGGATGCCCTGGCCCTGTCGGAGGCGGGTGTCCCGGTGTACGCGGATCGCGGTCGGGCCGGCGGGTACCGACTGGTCGGCGGCTACCGCACCGGATTGACCGGCTTGGGCCGCAGCGAGGCCGAGGCACTGTTCCTGTCGGGGCTGCCGGGGGCGCTGCGGGAGATGGGGCTTGCGGACGCGGCCTCAGCGGCGCGGCTGAAGGTGTCCGCGGCCCTGCTGCCCTCGCTCAGCGACGCCTCACGGAGTGCCGCACAGCGCTTCCACCTCGATGCCCCCGGCTGGTACCAGGAGCCGAAGACCCCGCCCCTGCTGCCCACGGTCGCCGAGGCGGTGTGGGACGACCGCCCGGTCGCGGTGGTGTACCGCAACCGCAAGGGCGTCGAGGTGCGGCGGGAGTTGGAACCGTACGGTCTCGTGCTCAAGGCGGGGGTCTGGTACCTCTGTGCGCGGGTGGCGGGTTCCTTTCGGGTGTATCGGATCGATCGCTTCGAGTCCGTCGACGAGCCGCCGGACAGCGGGGTCTTCGTCCGCGACGAAGCATTCGACCTGCCGGAGTTCTGGGCGGAGCGGGCGACGCAGTTCGCCCGCTCCATCCTGCGGACGGAGATCGTGGTGCGCCTCACCGAGCAGGGCGTTCACCGATTGCCCTACGTCACGGATCGCGCCGCCGCCCGGGAGGCCCTGGCCGTGTCGGCCCCCGCCGATCGGGAGGGGTGGACGACCGTCAGACTGCCGGTGGAGTCCCCCGATGTGGCGTACGCGCAGTTGTTCGCGCTGGGGCCGGACATGGAGGTGTTGGAGCCGGTGGAGTTGCGCGAGAGGTTCGCGACGGCGGCGCGTCGAACGGCCGATCTCTACGACCGCTCCTGAGGGGTGTCCACGACCGGTCTCAGGGATACGGACTCGGCGGCCCTCCCGTGGCCCCCTCGACAACGCTGACGGCTACCGGTAGTCCACCGGGTCCGGCGACTCGCCGGCGCGCTCGGCGAGGATGAAGCCCCAGACATCCGGCCTGCTGCCATCGGTGTCCGTGAGGTCGTACTCCTGGGCGAGCCGCCCGCTGTCCACCGACTGTCCGTTCCAACGGGCACGCTCGGGGTCCGCGGCCAGCGCGGCGACTCCGCGGCCGAGGTAGAGGGGGGATTCGGAGAGCGACCAGTGCGGCTGTGCCTCGGTGCCCTCGCGCCAGTTCTCCTCGGTGAGGCCGAAGGTGTCCAGCATCTCCTCGGAGCGGATGAACCCCGGGGTGACGGCCACGGCCGTACCGCCCACGGCCTTCAGTTCTTCACCGAGGACAAAGGCCATGCGGATGGGCGTGTTCTTGGCCAGGTCGTAGTAGAAGTTCTCGCGGAAGCCCTCGTTGGTCCGGGAGGTCCCGTCGGTGACCTCGATGACGAGCCCGCCCGGCCTGCGGACCAACAGGGGCAGCGCCACGCTACTGGTGATGATGTGGCTGCGTACCCCGAGGTCGATCATCCGCAGTCCACGGTCGAGGTCGATGTCCCACATCCGGGTGTCGAAGTCGAGGAGCGCATTGCCGCCCCAGATGTCGTTGACGAGGATGTCGAGCCGGCCCTGCTCGCGTTCGATCCTGGTGACGAGGTCCCTGACCTGCGCGACCTGGAGATGATCGGTGGGCACGGCGATTCCCGTGCCGCCCGCGGCGGACACCAGTTCGGCCGTCTCCTCGATGGTTTCCGTCGGTCGGCCCATCTCGCTGACCCGTTCGCGGGTCGTGCGACCGGTGACGTAGACGGTCGCGCCCTGCTGTCCGAGCTGTACGGCGATGGCCCGTCCCGCACCCCGGGTGGCCCCGGCGACGAGAGCGATCCGCCCGGCGAGCGGGGGTGCGTCCGCTGCTGTGTTCTTGGTGGTCATGAGGACGACCGTCGCACGAATACCGGACATCTCCTGTCGCCGATTGCGCCCGCTTGAACAACGGGCGGTCAATCTCCTTCGAAAGGCTCCCCCGAAAGGCTTCTTCGCAAGAACACGCCCTCCGGAGCACAGCCCTCCCTCGAAACAACCCTTCGAAATCCTCATCACTTCGGTGGCTCGGCGTGCGCCGCCCCCCGCCAACCACGATGCTGGACCCGTGATGGACGAGACGGAGTTCTGGGAGATCGTCGACAGCACCCGCGAGGCCGCCGAGGGCGACCCCGAAGACCATGCCGACCTGCTGGTGGAACGGCTGATGCAGCTCGACCCCGACTCTGTGCTGGACTTCGCCCGTCATTTCGAGGCCCGCTACAACCGTGCCTACACCTGGGACCTGTGGGGAGCGGCAGCCGTACTGCTCGGCGGAGCCAGCGACGACGCCTTCGACTACTTCCGCTGCTGGTTGATCGGACAGGGCAGGGAGATCTTCGAGGGCGGGGTGCACGAGCCGGACGCGCTGGCCGAACTCCTCGAAGACTTCGACGACGACATCGACGGGGATGGCGAGGAGCTGGGGTACGCGGCGGACGAAGCGTACGAACAGCTGACCGGCGTCGTCGCACCGGACCTGGGGATTCCGCCACAGCCGGCGGAGCCGCTGGGTAGCCCGTTCGACTTCGACGACGATGCCGGGCTGGCCCGCCGCTTCCCCCGCTTGTGGGAGCGTTTCGGCACGGACTGAGCGGCTGCGGGCGGGGCGCTCGGCTAGCGCAGGCTCCGGCCCATGATCACGTCGTCGACGTACCGCCCGCCGAGGAAGAACTCCTCGGGCAGCACCCCCTCCACCGCGAACCCCTCGGACTCGTAGAGCGCGCGGGCGGGCGTGTTGTGCCCCAGCACCCGCAGGGTGATCCGCACAGCGCCCTGGCTTCTCGCCTCCCGACAGGCCGCCCGCAACAGCGCACGCGCCACGCCACGCCCCCGGGCCCTCGGAGCGACGGCGAGCCCCTGGATCTGCCGCACGTGCTGGTTGGACGCGAGCGAGGTCGGCGGAACGAGTCGGATGTAGCCGATCACCGGACCGCCGGCACCACCGGCCGACGGCGGCACACCTTCGATTTCCCCGGCACCGACCCCTTCGGCCGGCTTCGCCGCCTCTTCCGCCACGAGGTAGTCCTGCGGGCGGTGGTTCGAGTCGAAGAAGGCGTCGTACGGGGGCAGGGGGCGTGGGGTCACCGCGTGCAGGGTCGACCAGGTCTCCACGTCGAGGGCGGTGAGCAGGGCGTCATCGGCGAGCAGGGCGGGGCGTATGTGCGACTCGGGCATGACGGCAACTGTGTCATGGGGGTTTCGGAGGGCAGGATGGGCTCATGCGGATCGCGGTCACCGGCTCATCCGGACTCATCGGCGGCGCCCTGGTGCGCTCACTGCGCGCGGACGGGCACGAGGTGGTGCGCGTGGTGCGCCGCCCCTCCCGCTCCGGGGACGAGGTGGAGTGGCAACCCAAACGCCAGTACGTGGACGTGGCCGGCCTCGTGGGGTGCGAGGCCGTGGTGAACCTGGCGGGCGCGGGCATCGGCGACCACCGATGGACCGACGCCTACCGCAAGGAGATCAGGGACAGCCGGGTGCTGGGCACGGCGGCACTGGCCGAGGCGGTCGCCTCCCTGGACAGACCGCCGCGGGTCCTGCTCAACGGCAGTGCGGTCGGCTACTACGGCGACACGGGCGACCGGGCGGTGGACGAGAAGGCCCCGCCCGGTGGGGGATTCCTGCCCGAGGTGTGCGTGGAGTGGGAGGAGGCCACGGCCCCGGCCGAGGAGGCAGGGGTGCGGACGGCGTTCGCCCGCACGGGCCTGGTGGTCGCCCGGGAGGGCGGCGCCTGGGGACGGATGTTCCCGCTGTTCAAAGCCGGGCTCGGCGGCCGGCTCGGCGACGGACGCCAGTACTGGAGCTTCATCTCCCTGCACGACGAAGTGGCGGCGCTGCGCCACATCCTGGACACGGAGTCGCTGTCGGGGCCGGTGAACTGCACGGCCCCGGACCCGCTGACCAATCGGGAGATCACTGCGGCCATGGGGCGCGTACTGCACCGACCGACCCTGTTCGCGGTGCCCGCGGTGGCGCTGAAGGCCGCCCTCGGGGACATGGCGGGCGATGTGCTCGGCAGTCAGCGTGCCGTGCCGGCGAAGTTGTTGGACTCGGGGTTCTCCTTCGCCTTCCCGGGGATCGACGCGGCCATCGGGGCGGCGCTGCGCTAGGGAGTGTCCGAAGGGTGTGCACGGGGTCACTGGCCCGGTGCGAAGGGCGGCGGGGTGTTCGCGAACCCGTCGCGGCCCTCCAGCGCATGCCCGGGCAGCATGACGAGTGCGGTCGTCCCACCGGTTTCGGATGGGCGCAGCCGAACGCTCGTACCGTGGCGCACGGAGAGCCGGCCGACCACCAGGAGGCCGAGGCGGCGGGAGACCGAGACGTCCACCGTCGGGGGCGCGGCCAGCCGTTCGTTGATCTGGGCGAGGTCCGCGAGGGCGATCCCGACCCCCTTGTCCTGGATCTGGACCAGGAGCCGTCCGTCGGGCAGATCGTGACCGGTGACCCGGACCCGGTGTTGCGGGGACGAGAACGAGGTGGCGTTCTCCAGCAGTTCGCCGAAGAGGTGCACGAGGTCGTTGACGGCCCGGCCCGTCACCTCTGCCGTGGGCACCGATTCCAATTCGATGCGCTCGTACTCCTCGACCGCGGACGCCGCGTCCCTGAGCACGTCCACCAGGGGCACCGGGCCGACCATCTCGCGGCCCGCCTCCGCGCCTGCGAGGACGAGGAGGTTCTCGCCGTTGCGACGGATCCGGGTGGCCAGGTGGTCCAGTGTGAACAGCGACGACAACTGGTCCGGGTCGGCTTCCCTCGACTCCAGCGTGGAGATCAGGGAGAGCTGGCGTTTGATCAGCAGCTGATTGCGGCGGGAGAGGTTGACGAACAGGTCGTTCATGAGTTCCCGCGCGTCGGGCGGGTCGGGCTCCAGCACGGGGGGCTCCGCGGGGGCCGGCCGCCCTCGCCCCTGTGCCCTCCGCTCCTCCTGCGGGTCGCCCCCCGGCTTGGGCCTGAACCGACGCCACCAGCCGTGCGCCGGTCCGGGTGCCGAGGGGGTTCGATCGGTCCGTTCCGCCTGTACCGCTGCCCAGCGCCGCTCCAACTCCGCCTCCAGTTCGAGTTCGGCCTTCCGTAACGCGAACTCCGTTCGAACCCGCGCGTCTTCGATGAGCTGCTGTGACTTGAGTGCGTGCGCCAACTCCTCCAGATGGAGCTGGACGAGTGCGCCGAGCCGGTCGCGCTCGGCGGCTGCTTCTTTGAGCTCCCTGCGCACGGCCCCGATCTCGGCGGCCCGGTCGGTGCGCTCCCTCAGCGCCCGCAGGCTCGTCTCCGCCGCACCCCTGAGCTTCTTCTCGACCTGGAGCTCGGTGCGCAGTTCCCACACGGTCCGCTCGGCTTCCGCGGCCCTGCCCTCGGCCTCCTTGAGCGCGTCCTGGAGTACGTACACCTGGTGTCGCTGCGGTTCCCGCACCGCGCAGGCCGCGTAGTACTGCTCCCGTACGGAACAGACGACCTCCGGCCGCAGCGCCCGGCCGGTCTTGCTCTCCACTGCGGCGTCCAGGCGGGCCAGGAAGGTGATTTCGGGGAGCCGTTCGCCGTTCAGGTAGCGCGACAGGGTCGCCGGTGTCACGCCCAGGTGCTGTTCCAGCTCGACCAGTGTCATGTTCAGGATCGTGTAGAACTCGCGCAGTCTGATCGCCCAGGCGGCGATCTCCGGCTTGAGCTCCGGGTCCAGCTTCTTGAGCGGCCGTCCTCGGCGTGCTTCTTGCATCCCCCGCAACAACTCCCCTTCCAGCGCTGCCAGTCGACCAATCTTCCCGGACGACGGGAAGATCTTTTGTTGCTTCTGGCGCAAGATTGACGGCCCCGCGAACGTCGATGTGCGAGAGGACGGGACGAATCACGACGGAAGGGGAAGTGGATCAGGTGGAGATGGTGAAGGTGATGGCCGAACTGGGTGCTGCGGTGCTCCAGTTCGGGGCAGCTGCCCTGGGGTTGGGGCTGGTGTGGCGGGCGGTACGCGATCGGCGGAACGGGGAGGGTACGTCGGACGACTCCTGAACCGGGGCGGCGCCGGGCCGGGGGCGGTTGAGACGGGTCCCGCGCCGGGCGCGTGCGCCCCCTGCGCTCCGGTGCCCCGCCACACGCGCGCACCGCTGGCCGGGGGCCCTGCCTACCCTCGTACTGAACTCGGGTATTCCAGGGGCTTGGTGGGGGCGAGATCCTCCCGCCGGCCGTGCGACCTCGGGGAGGGGCACGTGCTCATCAGCACCGCTCACCACAAGGACCATGCGGACGTCATCATCGTCGGAGCCGGGGTCGCTGGACTCTCGGCCGCCCATCGGCTGATCAGCGCAGGACTCAGTGTCAGTGTTCTCGAAGCCGCGCCGCGGCCGGGGGGACGCATGGCCACGGAAGAGGTCGACGGCTACCGCCTCGACCGCGTCGGACCGTTCGTCAGCACTTCGCACCCGGGGCTGCCGGACGACATCAGCACGGTGGACGTGGAGCTACGGCCCTTCGCCCCCGGGGTGTTGGTCCATGCTGCGGGGCGGCTCCACCGCATGGGCGAGACCGTCCGCAGACCAGGTCAACCGGGGAGCGCACGGGGCGCTCTGACGGTGGCGAGAGCCCTCGCGAGCGCCCCCAGGCCCTTGGACGAAGCGCGGCTCGCCGCCTGGCTGACCAGACTCGCCGGCACCTCGACCGCACGGCTGGCCGCCCGGCCGGAGCGGACCGCCCTCGCCTCGCTGTCGAGCCGCGGGCTTCCGACCCGTACCCTCGATGGATTCCTCCGGCCCTTGCTGTCGGCCCTGCTCTGCGATCCGGAGCTGACCACATCGAGCCGAAGTGCCGATCTGGTGCTGCGGGACTTCGCCCGCGGCCGGCTCGCCGTCCCCGCCGGCGGCGCGGTGACCCTGCCGGAGCACCTTGCGGCGACGCTGCCCCCGGGCACGGTCCTGACGGGCGTACGGGTCAAGGAGGCGTCCATCAACCGGGTCAGCACGGAGGAGTACGGCGAACTCACCTGTCGTGCCCTCGTGGTGGCCACCGGTGCACGGGAGGCGGCCGAACTGCTGCCGGGGCTGCGGGTCCCCCCGTTCCACCCCGTGACGGTGGTGCACCACACGGCACCCTCGCCGCCACCGACGGGTGCGTCCCTGGTCCTCGACGCAGAACGGCTCGGGCCGATCGCCCATACGGCGGTGATGAGCCAGGTCGACCCCTCTCGTGCCCCCGAGGGACGCACGCTGATCACCTCGACCGTACTGGGGCCGCCCCCGCCGCAGCTGGAAGCGCGCGCACGGGCGCAGCTGAGCCGCCTCTACGGCGTCCCCACCGACGGCTGGGAGACGCTCGCCGTGCACCACACCCGGGATGCGGTGCCCGCGATGGCCCCTCCACACGACCTCCATCGGCCGGTACGGGTGCTGGCGGGGTTGTACGTCTGCGGCGACCACCGCACCACCAGCACGGTCCGGGGGGCGATGCACTCGGCGCGGCGGGTGACGGACGCGATCGTCCAGGACTTCGCCGTACGCCGTCCGGGAACGCCACCCCTGCCGGCCGCCGCCTGACAGCGCGACGGCCCCTCCCGTACTCCCGGGTTCGGGCGTACGGGAGGGGCCGCCGGCCGTGGTTCACGTCCGGTGTCGCCCCGTCGGCAACGGACGGGCCCTTCATCCGTAGGCGGCCACCCGGTCGCGGTAGTTCCGTACCGCCGCGGCGTCCCGGTAGGGCTCCAACCGCCGCTCGAAGTCCCGCACGTACTCCGTCGCCCGCGCGGACCTCATCTCCGACGCCTGCTGGGCCGCCTCCGCACCCAGCGCACAGGCCTGGTCCAGTTCGCCGAGCCCCAGCCGGGCGGACGCCAGCACGACCCGGCAGAACAGCCGGCTGCGGGCCAGGCCCGGCGGACGCAGTTGCAGGGAGCGCTCCGCGTGCTGCACGGCCTGCCGGTACTGCTGGAGGTCGCGGTGACAGTGCCCGAACTCATCGGCCAACTGCGCCTCGTCGAAGAACCGCGCCCAGTGCGGCACCTCGTCCCCCGACCGCGCCGCTTCCAACGCCCTCTCGGCCCGGACGAGCGAGGCGGCACAGGCCCGCCCGTCGCCGAGCACGCCGTGACCGCGCGCCTCCACGGCATGCAGTAGCGCCTGGACTGCGGGCGGCGCCGCATGGCCCACTCCCTGCTGGGCTACTCGCGTGAGCTGGACGGCCTCGCGCCCGTGGCCGAGGTAGATCGCCTGCCGACTCATGGCCACCAGCACATAGGCGCCGTACGCCCGGTCCCCTGCTGCCTGGGCGAGGCGCAGGGCCTGGACGAAGTACCGCTGGGCGAGGCCGTGGGCGGCGATGTCGTACGACGTCCAGCCGGCGAGCCGAGTGAGATCGGCCACTGCGCCGAAGAGCCTGCGGCCGGTCGCCTCGCCGTAGCTGCCGCGGAGCATCGGCTCGGCCTCGTGCTCCAGGTAGCGCACCAGGGCCTGTCGGGCGTGCCCGCCGCCGTAGGCGTGGTCGAGGGTGCGGAACAGCTCCCCCACCGAGCGCAGTGCCGCGATGTCGCCGCTGGAGACCCGCTGTCCCGGGCCGCGGTCGGTGCGGTCGAAGGGGCGCTGTCGGGGGAGGGTGCCGGGGCCCGCCTGATGCGGCACCCGCGAGCCGATGGGCCCGCTGTCGGGTCGCCCGACCCGTTCGTCCGGCCGCCCGATGAGCCAGTCCCGGCTCGGCACCACGAGCCCGGCCGGAGTGAAAGCGATCTTGCGCAGTTCGCCGTGGCTGCCCGAGTCCTTGCGCCACAGCCCGCTGACGATGTCCACGGCCTCTTCGGGGGTGGCCGCGAACTCAAGTCCCGCGTAGACGGGTGCGCAGGCGTCGAGCCCGAGGTCCTGGGCGGACAGTCGCCTGCCGAGCCGCCGGGTGAAGACCTCGGCGATGAGAGCGGGGGTGGTGCCGCGCGGCTGCTGGCCGCGGAGCCATCGGGTGACGGACGTCTTGTCGTAGCGGAGGTCGAGGCCGTGCTCAAGACCTAACTGATCCACTCGGCGGGCGAGTCCCGCATTGGAGAATCCGGCTTCTGCGATGAGTGCGGCAAGCTGGCGATTGGGGATGCGCTGCGAGGGTCGTTCCGTCATCAGCTGTGCGGTCTCCTGCCTTCCGGGCCGGTCCAGCCCTCATGGAACGGCGTGAATGTAGCGGCCCTTACCGTGAGTACCGCCGCCTTCGCCCCAAATTCATTCGATCGTGTGAGGATTCAAGGTGACGCTGACGGTCGTACCGCCCCCGTCGGGCCCCGATGGGCCGCCGTACAGTGGCTGAGGCGTAGGAAGTGCTGGAGATGCAGGTGACGCAAACCACGCAGGCAGTGCCGGCGATGCGGTCCGTGTGGTCCATACAGTCCATGCAGTCCATGCGCTTCAACGGAGAGTCCAAGGGAAAGGCAGTGCCGTGAGTGAGCTGCGGTTCGTCCGGCTGGGCTTCGGCGCCGAGGCGGTGGAGTACCAGGAGGCGTGGCAGAAGCAGCGCGAGGTGCACGCCCAACGCTTCGACGACCAGATCCCCGACACATGTCTGCTGCTGGAGCACCCCCCGGTCTACACCGCGGGGCGCCGCACGCTCGACAGCGAACGCCCCTTGGACGGCACTCCGGTGATCGACGTCGATCGCGGCGGAAAGATCACCTGGCACGGACCGGGCCAGTTGGTGGGCTACCCGATCATGAAGCTGCCCAGGCCGGTGGATGTCGTGGCCCATGTGCGCCGGCTTGAGGACGCGCTGATCCGCACCTGTGCGGAGTTCGGCGTCCCGACCAGTCGGGTGGAGGGCCGGAGCGGCGTGTGGGTGCTCGGCGATCCCGTCGAGGACCGTCCGGCGATCGGCGGCCTGTCGCTCGACTTCGACCCGCGCCTGCACGACGACGAGTTCGACCCGCGGCTGAACGGCCCCGAGTACGCCCCGTCCAACGCGGGTCAGCGCCGCGAGGACCGCAAGCTGGCCGCCATCGGCATCCGCATCGCCAAGGGCGTCTCCATGCACGGCTTCGCACTCAATGTGAATCCGGACAACACCTGGTTCGACCGGATCGTGCCGTGTGGCATCCGGGACGCGGGGGTCGCGTCGCTCGCGACGGAACTCGGCCGGGACATCACCGTCGCCGAAGTGGTTCCGGTGGTGGAGCGGCATCTGAGGGCGGTTTTGGAGGCGGCCGAGCCGCTCCCACGGACGGTCGGGAGCGAAGCGTGAGCTCCGAGGATTCCTGACGGAAGGGGAATGGACCCCGCCGCCCCAGGGTTGGCTGGAAGTAGGCCACACGAATGACGGGCGTACCCTGGTGTGCGCCGCAGAATCACATGCCGCGATAGCAGAAAGGGGCGCCGACGTGTCCGCTGTCGCACCCGACGGACGCAAGATGCTGCGCCTGGAGGTCCGGAACAGCCAGACCCCCATCGAGCGCAAGCCCGAGTGGATCAAGACCCGGGCGAAGATGGGTCCCGAGTACA
Organism: Streptomyces sp. NPDC005963; assembly: GCF_040638655.1. Taxonomy (NCBI): domain Bacteria; kingdom Bacillati; phylum Actinomycetota; class Actinomycetes; order Kitasatosporales; family Streptomycetaceae; genus Streptomyces; species Streptomyces sp. NPDC005963. Next base: position 25,808 of record NZ_JBEXVD010000015.1, read on the forward strand.
CGAAGATGCAGCAGCTCGTCAAAAGCGAGGGTCTGCACACGGTGTGCCAGGAGGCCGGCTGTCCCAATATCTATGAGTGCTGGGAGGACCGTGAGGCGACTTTCCTCATCGGTGGCGACCAGTGCACCCGACGTTGCGACTTCTGTCAGATCGACACGGGCAAGCCGCAGGCGCTCGACCGCGACGAGCCGCGACGCGTGGGTGAGTCCGTCGTCACGATGGACTTGAACTACGCGACGATCACCGGTGTCGCCCGCGACGACCTGGAGGACGGCGGAGCTTGGCTGTACGCCGAGACCGTGCGCCAGATCCATGCGATGACGGCGGAGCGCGAGAGCGGCCAGACCAAGGTCGAGCTGCTGATTCCCGACTTCAACGCGGTCCCCGAGCAATTGGCCGAGGTCTTCTCCTCCCGCCCCGAGGTGCTCGCCCACAACGTCGAGACCGTGCCGCGGATCTTCAAGCGCATCCGTCCCGGTTTCCGTTACGAGCGCTCGCTCGACGTCATCACACGTGCCCGTGAGGCGGGCTTGGTGACCAAGTCCAACCTGATCCTGGGCATGGGCGAGGAGCGTGCCGAGGTCAGCGAGGCGCTGCGCCAGCTGCACGCGGCCGGCTGCGAGCTGATAACGATCACGCAGTACCTGCGGCCTTCGGTGCGCCACCACCCGGTGGAGCGCTGGGTGAAGCCGCACGAGTTCGTGGAGCTGAAGGACGAGGCCGAGGAGATCGGCTTCTCGGGCGTGATGTCGGGTCCGCTGGTGCGCTCGTCGTACCGGGCGGGCAGGCTCTTCGCCCAGGCCATGGAGCGGCGGAGTCGAGCGGCGGTGTAGGTGGGGGGTCGGCCGAGGAACGAGGCCGGCCCGCCGCCGAAACCAAGGCGAGACGCAGCGCGACCAACCAACCGCACGGCGGAGTCGAGCGGCGGTGTAGGTGGGGGGTCGGCCGAGGAACGAGGCCGGCCCGCCGCCGAAACCAAGGCGAGACGCAGCGCGACCAACCAACCGCACGGCGGAGTCGAGCGGCGGTGTAGGTGGGGGGTCGGCAGATGGCGCCCCAGCTCCTGTGAATTCAGGCACAAGCAGCTACCGGCAAGTACTGCCAGGTCGACAGCGGTCCGCGCGTTCCCCGCAGGTGGGGGCGGTACGGGGGCCGCTTCGGCGTTTTCCGGGGCTTTAGGGCAGACACGTAGAGGTTTCATCAGTGTTTGACCGGTCGGTCACCCACTGGTAACACCAATCGGTAACCCTGGTTTTCCAGCACCACACCCCCCGCACCTTCCTGCCCGTTCATTCCGAGGGGACCGCATCATGCAGGCCGCGCCGGTACGTCCCGTACGCGCTACAGCCCTTCCGTCCGTCACCGACGCGCTGCGCACCGTGGAGTCGCTGCTCCTGGGTCGCGGGCATCGCACGGCGCGTCGAAATGCCTGGACATCGGTCCTGGAGGACCGTCGTCGGGCCAAGGACCGTGTCGAGACCCAACACGTACTGGAGGCCGTGGCTGGTCGCGCTTCCCAGGCCACGTAAACTTCCCGTTATGGCGAGGAAGGCAAAATCCGACAGCACTGACGCTGCTGCGAACCCGGGGCGACTGAAGCAGATCGCTCTGACCTACAAGATGACCAGGAAGGCCGACTCCAAGGTCGGTCTCGTCCTCGCGGCTGTGGGAATCGTCACCTTCGGTGTCTTCCTCGCGATCGGATTCTGGATCGACTACCCGATCTATCTCGGGATCCTCGGCTTCCTGATCGCTTTCATCGCGATGGCGATCGTTTTCGGGCGCCGGGCCGAGCGGGCGGCGTTCGGTCAGATGGAGGGCCAGCCGGGCGCGGCTGCCGCGGTGCTCCAGAACATCGGCCGGGGCTGGACAACCACACCGGCCGTGGCGATGAACCGCAGCCAGGACGTGGTGCACAGGGCCGTCGGCAGGTCGGGCATCGTGCTGGTGGCCGAGGGCAACCCGAACCGGCTGAAGTCCCTGCTGGCCGCTGAGAAGAAGAAGATGGCACGCATCGTGGTGGACGTGCCGGTGCACGACATCGTGGTGGGTACGGGCGAGGGCCAGGTGCCCTTGAAGAAGGTCCGTACGACCATGCTGAAGCTGCCTCGCGTCCTCACCGGCCCGCAGGTCACGGTGACCAATGACCGGCTGCGCGCCATGGGCGACCTGATGAGCAACATGCCGCTGCCGAAGGGTCCGATGCCCAAGGGGATGCGGATGCCCCGGGGCGGCCCGAAGATGCGCTAGCGCGGCGCCTCGTACACACCACGAAGGGGCGGCCGGACACGAGAGTCCGTACCGCCCCTTCCGCATGTCCGACGAGTGACTGACTGCGCGCCCCGGGCGGGCTGCTGAGCAACATGCCGCTGCCCGATGCGGAGACCGCAGGTGTTTCGCGTTGTGTTCCCGGAAACTGCCAGCGCCCTCGGGACGCCGGAGCTACATCCGCACCTGGACGGCGCGGGCGAGGCGGTCGTGGAGCCCCCGGCCGTCGCGGTCCCAGATGAGGGCCGGGAGGGCGAGGCCGAGCAGCACACTGCGTACGACCACACGGGGGATGCTCAGCCGCCCTCCGTCCACGGAGATGACGCGGAGCTTGAAGAGTCGTTTGCCGGGGGTGGAGCCGACCGTGCCGACGGTGAGCACGCTCAGCACGAGGAAGATGCCGAGCGCCCAGTTGCCGGCGGCCTGCTGGTCGCCGGCGGCGAAGAGGCCGTAGGCGATGAGCAGGCAGAGCCCCCAGTCGACGAAGAGTGCGCCGAAGCGCCTCCCGAGCGGGGCGATGGCGCCGGGCCCCGACTCCGGCAGGCCGAGCCGCTGACCGCGGTGCCCGAAGTCGGCCCCCATCTGTTCGGCCGCCGCGCGGGGCCCGGAGAGCCACGATCCGATTACTTGCCTGTTGTCCACCCGTCCACGGTACTGTGCTCGGCTCGGCGAGCTCACGGCTGGTGCCCTTGCTGCGGGCGGCCGGGGCGGCCCCGCAGTGGTGAGCAGCCGGCAGGTGCTTGCCTCCGTACGGCCCTGTGGCGCAGCCCACAGCGAGCCGACATGCCCATGGCGCACCGACGGATCGAGACCCTCCGCTCCCCACCCGGTTAACTTGTGCGAAACAAACGGGTCACGCTGGAGAAATCCCGTCTACCTATGGTCGGGTCTTGCGTGTGCCACCGCACTGGCCTCACGACCGAGTTGCAACCCCCGCCCTCCCGGGCCGGGAGTAGGAGGAGTTGGATGTTCCAGAACGCCGACGACGCGAAGAAGTACATCGCCGACGAGGACGTCAAGTTCATCGATGTCCGGTTCTGTGACCTGCCAGGAGTGATGCAGCACTTCACGATCCCGGCGGCGGTGTTCGACCCGACCGAGGAACTGGCCTTCGACGGCTCCTCGATCCGCGGCTTCCAGGCGATCCACGAGTCCGACATGGCGCTGCGCGCCGATCTGTCGACTGCGCGGCTGGACCCCTTCCGTCGCGACAAGACGGTCAACATCAACTTCTTCATCCACGACCCGATCACGGGCGAGCAGTACAGCCGTGACCCCCGCAACATCGCCAAGAAGGCCGAGGCGTACCTGGCCTCCACCGGGATCGCGGACACGGCGTACTTCGGCCCGGAGGCGGAGTTCTACGTCTTCGACTCGGTGCGCTTCAACACCTCTGCCAACGAGGGCTTCTACCACATCGACTCCGAGGCCGGCGCCTGGAACACGGGTGCGGTCGAGGACAACCGCGGCTACAAGGTCCGCTACAAGGGCGGCTACTTCCCCGCCCCGCCGGTGGACCACTTCGCCGACCTGCGTGCCGAGATCTCGCTGGAGCTGGACCGTCAGGGCCTCCAGGTCGAGCGTCAGCACCACGAGGTGGGCACGGCCGGTCAGGCCGAGATCAACTACAAGTTCAACACGCTGCTGGCCGCGGCCGACGACCTGATGCTCTTCAAGTACATCGTGAAGAACGTCGCCTGGCGCAACGGCAAGACCGCGACCTTCATGCCGAAGCCGATCTTCGGTGACAACGGTTCGGGCATGCACGTCCACCAGTCGCTCTGGCAGGGTGGCGTCCCGCTGTTCTACGACGAGCAGGGTTACGCGGGTCTGTCGGACACCGCCCGCTACTACATCGGCGGCATCCTCAAGCACGCCCCGTCGCTGCTGGCGTTCACCAACCCGACGGTGAACTCGTACCACCGTCTGGTGCCCGGCTTCGAGGCCCCGGTGAACCTGGTGTACTCGCAGCGCAACCGCTCGGCCGCGATGCGGATCCCGATCACGGGGTCGAACCCGAAGGCCAAGCGCGTCGAGTTCCGCGCCCCGGACCCGTCGTCCAACCCGTACCTGGCGTTCTCCGCGCTGCTGCTGGCGGGCCTCGACGGCGTCAAGAACAAGATCGAGCCGGCGGAGCCGATCGACAAGGACCTCTACGAGCTCGCTCCGGAGGAGCACGCGAGCGTGCCCCAGGTCCCGACCTCGCTGCCGGCGGTCCTGGAAGCGCTGGAGGCGGACAACGAGTACCTCCAGGCGGGTGGCGTGTTCACGTCCGACCTGATCGAGACGTGGATCGACTACAAGCGCACCAACGAGATCGCCCCGATCCAGCTGCGCCCGCACCCGCACGAGTTCGAGCTGTACTTCGACCTCTAAGGGGCTGGGCCGGGCGCGGGAGATCCGCCCCCTTGTGCACCGAGTAAGCACCGCCCGGCCGATTCCCTGATGTCACGCCAGCACACCACGAGGGCCGCTACCCCGTACGAGGGCAGCGGCCCTCGTTGCCGCCATGAAACGACGATTCGCCACCGCGGGTTCCAGCAGACGGGTTCCGCCCTCGTAGGTCATGACCGGTCGTACGCCCAAGCCTGACCACTCTGTCGGTACTGCTCCACGGGAATCGGCGATGCTCCGGAACGCATGCGGGCGGTGTACAGGAGGCCGTCGAGGTGGTCGATCTCGTGGTGGATGAGTCGGGCGAGGCCGTGTTCGTACACGGTGGCCACGGTCTCGCCGGCGAGGGTCGTGGTCGCCACCGTGATCTCCAGGGGGCGGGGGACAAGGCCCCGGACGTCGAAGAAGCTCAGGCAGCCCTCGTACTGCTCGTCGCTCGCGTCCACGCGCGCTGTGATCCGTGGGTTGAGCAGGATGATTGCTGGCGCGTCCCCCGGCGGCTGGACGACGGCGGCGGCGCGGCCGATGCCGATCTGCGGGGCCGCGATGCCCATGCCCTTGGCGAAGGGGTGCACCTGGCTGATGCGATTGAGGGCGGCGAACAGTTCATCCACGATGCGCTCGGCCTCGTTGCGCTCGCTGGGCAGGTTGAAGGGGCGGGCAGGTGTGGTGAGGATGGCGGCGCCCTCCTGGACGACGCCGAGGTCGCGCATCTGCTGGCTGGGCCGAACGTCCGTCAACTGAACTCCCCTTGGTCCGTCTCGTATTCGGGTTGCGCCCGGAACCGCCACTCCAAACGGTACCGAGCGTGCAGTGCGGGTGTGGTCGTGATCCACGTGAAAGCCCGCTGTTCACCGTCGTCACGGCGGACGGGTGGGGTGCGGAGCGGGGAGGCTTCGGCGGTCATGGAGGTCTCGGTGCCCCAGACCACCGGGTCGAGAGCGGCGGGGAAGACAAGCTGGACTTCGAGCTGTTCAGTGGGCAGGCGAACGGCACGCTGGAACCAGTTGCCCCATTTGTCGTCGCCGACGGTGTAGGCGTACTCGATCCAGACGGATTCGCCGGGGTAGAGCGGGAAGCGGCCGTGTTCGTTGTCGAACAGCAGCCAGATCTCCTTGAAGGCGTCGCGGTCGTGCTTGGCCTGCCAGCGCATTGACTCGCCCCGGCAGGTGGCGGTGAGATCGAGTTCGTCCCACGTCAGCGGGTGGGCTCGGTAGTGGGCGTTGGACTGTTCCGGGTCGCCGGGGTAGCGGTCGACCGAGATGCGGATCAGATACCGGGTGACCGGTTCCGTTCCGGTGTTCCGGAGCCGTCGTCGCATCGTGAGCCGGTAAGCGCGACCGTCGTAGCGGAGATGGGCGGCGTCGTGTTCGACGACGAGGGCGGAGCCTGCGGCGTAAGGCTGCTCGGGCCTGCGCGGGGCCGGCGGGGCTGCGGGTGGGCGCCGTGCTCGGGACTCTCTGGCCTTCGCCTGCTCGTAGTCGAGCCAGCGCCGCCAGATGGCCTTCCCGGAGTTCATAACCTCGTCGGCGAGCCGGGCGAACTCCGCGCTGGGCTTGTGGCGACCGGACTCCATGTGGCTGACGTACGACGGGTCGAAGCCCATGGCCTGTGCTAACGCTCGCTTGGACAGACCCCGTACCTCACGCCAGCGGGCCACCTCGGCCGCGAAGTCCTCGGCTGCCTGCTCGGCGGTGATCTCCTCGCCCTGGGTGTCCATCGAACCATCGCCCCGTGTCATCTTCAGTGAGCATGAATGAACCGTGAGTGATCCCAGTTCATCATCCCGTCACGGTCCGCGTCGACGCTTTCCTTCCCTCAGCGGCCCGGACCGATTCCCGGGCGGATGACGGAGGCGACGCATCATGCGCGTGCTGTACCTGCTGAACATCTCCAACCCCGACCGGCTGTCCTCGGACTCCGGCTGGATCTTCGCCGACCTCCTTGCCCCGGCGCTGGCGGACGCCGGAGCCGAGGTGACCGTCGCCGCGCCGGCACCGGCCGGGGACGACCGGTGCGGCTTCCGGCAGACGAAGCTGCCCGGAACGAAGTATCGCGCCCGCTTCTCGGCAGATATCGACGAGCTGGTGGCACTCATCCGGGCCGAGAAGCCGGATGTCGTGGTGGCCAACCAGATCGAGGAGGCCCCCGCGATCCGTACGGCCCTGCTGGAAGCGGGCTCCGGCGCGCTCTTGGCCGGGTATTGCCACTATCTGCCGTACTCCTTCGACGACGGCGGGCGGCTCCTGGTCGACCCATCCCTCGACGATGGCGGGCTCGGGCGGCCGGTGCTGCTGGCGTTCGCCGCCGGCCTGGCTGTCTGCGACCGGGTGATGGTGCACTCCTCCACGGCCGCTTCCTGGGTCTCGGCCGCAGCTGAACGGATGACCGTGGATCTGGGCGAAAGGCTGCGAGTGGTTCCGGCCCCACGCGACGAACGCCTGGTCCGCGCGCCCGTCACCACCCCGAGCGGCGACGGAGCCGAGCCGATCGGGGTCTACAACCACAGGCTGTACGCGCACTACGGCGCCCAACAGTTCGTGGACCTGGCGCGTGATCTTGCGGCCTCCGGCTCGGTGCGGCTTCGGGTGATGGACCTGTTCGGGCAGCGCAGTGCCGCTCGGACCGGGCTGAACGACAGTCCCGAGCGGATGCGGGAGAAACTTGCCGCGCTGCCTCATGTGCAGATCGTCTCGGACCGGGGTGACCGCGTCCGCTATCGGGATCTGCTGGCCGGGGCGCGCTTCGGCATCGCCCCCTTCCGGCCCGGCTGCCCGTGGTCGATGAGCGTGATCGACTGCCAGGGCATGGGCCTGCCTGTGATCTCGCCGCGACTGGGCTGGCTCGCCGAGCACATCGACCCCGAACTGTGCTTCACCACCATGTCCGAGGCGGTCGCCCTCGCAGAGAGGCTGGTCTCCGACGACGCTTTCCACGCCCTGCACGCCAAGCGCGCCCATGCCTCCACGGCCGACTTCACCCCCGAACTGGTCGCAGCCCGCTACCTGGAGGCGATCTCGTGACCGGGTTCGACGCCGTCTTCCTCTCGTACGACGAACCGATGGCCGACTCCCTCCACTCGCGTCTCCAACGCACGCTCGGGGGCGCCGTGAAGCGTCTGCACGGTGTGCACGGGATGCGCCGGGCCTACCGGCTGTGCGCCGAGGCCGTCGACCATGAGCAGTTCTTCCTCGCCGACGGCGATTTCGCCATCGACACTGACTTCGATCTGGCTGCCGTGGAACCTTTGGACGAGGGCGTTTCCATGCGCGTGTGGCGCGCAGTCAACCCCGTCAACGGTCTGACCTACGGCTACGGCGGGCTCAAGCTGATCCGCCGCAGCGCTCTGCGGGAGATGGGCGAGGCGGTGGACGTGCTCGCCGCACTGCCCGGACGCGTCGAGTTCGCCGAACGGACCGCCGGAGTCACGCGCTTCAACCAGAGCCCCTTCCACTCCTGGAAGGCTGGCTTCAGGGAGTGCGTGATGCTCACCTGCGGCAGCGAGTACGGCATGGCTGACGGCGACGCCCGCTGGCGGGTGGACGCTTGGCAGCGCAGCAGTGATGGTGAGTTCGCCGACTACGCGGCGTCGGGGGCACGAGAGGGCGTCGCCTTCGCTCGCGAAGCCTCCCGCCCGGACCAGTTCGAACGTCTCAATGACCCGTCGTGGCTGCGGGCCAGGTTCACCACGGCCCACGGGGACCAGGCGGTCTCCGGATGACCAAGCAACTTGTGCTGATCGAGCCGTACGCCGGCCTGCTCGGCGGACACCATCAGCGCACTCTGGTGGCGCTTGCCCAGGCACGGCCCGGCACCCTGGTCATCGCCCTGAACGGAATCGCCCCCGATGCGGTGGCAACACTCCGGGGGGTCACGGCTCGGCTGGTGACCAGGCCCGTGGGGCTCGTCTCCGTCATTGTCCTCACCGCATCACGGCGGGTTGCCCGGGTCTCGACGCTCGTCCGGCGCGTCCTTCACTCCCGTCACTGGCCCGACCGGCTACGGCGGCTACCACATCAGATCACCCTCATCGCCCGCTGTCTGGTTGAAGCCTCCGCGCTGCGGACCGCCCGTCGACTCCAGACCGACGCCGACACGGTCGTGATCCTCACCGCCAGCGAAGCCCTTCACGGGACGGCCGCCCTGCTGGGCGGCCAACCACATCTGCGATTCGTCCATGAGGCTGTGACGGCTGAGAGCCCCTTCGTACGGTTCATCGGCCGTTTGACCCGCCGGAGCGAGCAGCGAGTGATCGCCTTGTACCCGACCCAGACGGTCGGAGACCAGTTCGCCGAGGACTTCCCCGACCTGCCGGCCATGGTCCGAGCCTTCGCGGTCGACGACGGTCTCCGTCTGACCGACACCGAACGCGAAAGCGGACGAACGGCCTTCGGGATCCCGGCCACCGATCCCACGGTGTGTCTGGTCGGCGGCTGGTGGCCGTACAAGGACCTCGACGTCATCGACGCAGCCTGGGCCCGGCTGAGGGAACCGCTGCACCTCCTGGTCACGGGCGATCCGCTGGACGAGTCGGTGCTCGCACGATGGCGGAGCCTGCCCTTCCTCCGCCTGCACGTGGTCCCGGGCCCCGTCGCGGAGTGCGTGCTGCGGCTGGTCTACGGCGCGGCCGACGCCGCCCTGGTTGCCCGGCGCCCCGGTGTCGGCAAGGAGTCCGGCCTGGTGATGGACGCCGCCCGGCTCGGCATTCCACTGATCGTCTCCGATCACGACCCCACGCTCACCGGCCGGCTCCAGGGCCAGCCGTGGGTTCTGACGTTTCCTGCGGGCGACGCGAGCGGCCTCGCCCACGCTCTACACAGCGTCATCCGCCAGCCGCCCGAACCACCCGGCCCCGAAGTTCCTGGCCTTCTGGGGATGCCAACCGCCGCAGACCAGGCTGACTTCCTCACCCGGACGTTCACCGCGCTCACAGCAGAGGAGTCCTGATGTTGAGCACGCCTCCGGCTCTGATCGCCGTCGTAGGGCCCGTCGAGCCCTCTCTGTTCGAGGCATGGGTCCACCACTACCGAAAGCTTGACGTCGAACGCTTCTTGATCGCCTTCCACTTCCCCGAGCATGTTCCCGATGCCCAGCAGCACCAGCTCAAGGCGGCCTGTCGGGAGCTGGGCATCGTTCCCACCGTTACCTCGACCGGCCCTTGGCACGAGCACACGAACAGTCAACTCCGTGATGCCCTGCGGCACCACGCCGGACGTGGCTGGCATCTGTTCGCCGACGCTGACGAGTTCCAGCAGTACGCCGTCCCACTCTCCGAAGTGATCGACCAGGCCGGAGACTCCGGACACCGTGTCGTAGGCGGACTGATGCTCGACCGCGTCGCCACGACCGGGCGCCTAACCGTCTGGCATCCTGAAAACGGGCTTGACCAGAGCTATCCCCTCGGAGGCCATCTCACCCACCAACTCCTTCACGGGGATCCACGCAAGATCGTCCTGGCCCGCCACGGCATCCCCGTCTCCTCCGGCAACCACCGATCCCCCGGGCACCAGCCAGACCCGGACCGCATCTGCGTCGTTCACCACTTCAAGTGGCGCTCCGGCGTGCTGGAAGACCTCCGTCGCAGGGCCCAGCACTTCTCGACGGGCATCTGGCAGGAGCAGACCCCGGCCGTACGCGACGAAGCCGCCTGTCTCTTGGCTCACATCGGCCAACACAACGGGACGATCGACACCAACGATCAACGGTTCGCGTTCCGGCAGGTGAGCCTGGACCGGATGCCGGGCACCTGGCGCGCCGAGGCCCGCAGCATCGTCACCGCCTGGCGACCTACCGCCCGCTCTACCCGGGATCGGGGAGAATGACCGCGCTCGCCCCACGTAAGTCGCGAAAGGGATCTCTCCGTGCCCCTCGCCGTTCTCCTCGTCGGCCTCACCGGCTCTGGCAAGACCACCATCGCCCGGTTCCTCACTGGCCACGGCTACATCCGGCTGTCCGTGGACGAAGAAGTGCACCGCCTCCACGGCCGGTACGGCGTGGACTATCCCGAGCACGCCTACTTCGAGCGCGAACGACCCGCCATCGAGGCGATCCGGGAGCGCTTCATCAAGGAACTCCAGGCCGGCGGCGATGTCGTCCTCGACCACGGGCTGTGGCGCCGCTCCGACCGGGACGCCTGGCGGGAAGCCGCCCGTGAAGCAGGCAGCCATCCCGTCCTCGTCTACCTCCCCGCCGGCCGCGACGAATTGCTCCGGCGCCTGGCCGAACGCAACCAGCGCGAGGACGCCAACGCCCTCACCGTCACCCCCGAAGCGTTGGACGACTTCTTCGCCCGCTTCGATGTTCCGTCCGAAGACGAGGAAGTCATCGTCCACACCGGAGGCCAGGACGCACTCCTGGCAACGCTGGCCGCGGCCCGGCACCATCAGGGCTGAGCCCCTGTTCCTCCCACAGTGGGACGCGTTGCAAACGGCGCACTCTAAGGAGGCGAAGCGTCCCGGGTTCCACCCCACCCCCCGTCACGGGTGAGCTCCTTCCGCCCGATGACGACGAGGGCGGAAGGAGCCGTCGCTGACGTGCTCCACGAGGGCCGTCAGCGAGTGGGTGGGAGCCGGAGTTGCAGGGACTCAGCGGGGCGTCGTCGGTCTGCGGTCGAGTGCGGGCAGCAGGCGTACGGCGTTGTCGCGGTTGATGTGGCGGCGTTGGCGGGTGGTGAGCGTGGGGTCGTCGTCCAGGGCCGGGAGGGCGATGTCGGTGATGGTTGCGGCGGGGCTGGCCGGCCAGTCGCTGCCGTAGAGGAGGCGGCTGGGGTCGGTGACCGTGAGCAGGGTCGCGACCGAGGACGGGCCCAGGGGGGCGGCCGTGTCGTAGTAGAAGCGGTGGAGGTAGTCGCGCACGCGCGACGGGTCGACGGGTGGGGTGAGGAAGCCGGCGAAGGCTTCCGCGCGGGTGGCGATGTATGGGAGGAAGCCGCCGCCGTGCGGCAGGATGAAGGAGAGGTCGGGGTAGCGGTCGAGCGTTCCGTTGAGGATCAGATTGATCGCCGCACGGGTGGTGTCCAGCGGGAAGTCGCACAGGAAGCTCGGCACGCCCGGGACCGCCGGGCGGGTGGGGTCCGAGCCGGGCAGCTCCAGCGGATGGGTGTTGATCACTGCGGAGCGCTCGTTGAGCTCGGCCAGCAGGGTGGAGTGCGAGGGGTCACCGAGGTAGACGCCGTTGGTGCTCGCCCTGGTCTGGACGCCGAGTGCGCCGAGTTCGTCGAGGCCCCGGGTGAAGGAGCGGCGTGAGCTCTCCAGGTCGTCGGTGAAGATCGGCGCGAAGAACGCGAAGCGGTCGGGGTTGCTGTCCTTCAGTTCGGTGACCGCTTCGAAGGCGACGGTCACGCTCTCCTGCAACTGGGCGGGGCCGGTGAACCTGCGTACGGGCATGGCCAGGCTGAGCACGCTGGTGGCGATGCCCGCGTCGTCCATCAGGGCGAGCGTGTCGGCGAGGTTCCACCGTGTCCACCAGGGGAGTTGGGCGGGTTCGACAAGCCCTTTACCGGCCGCCCACGTCACCCAGCTGGATGCCGTGTAGTGGTGGTGGACGTCGATGCGCGCACCGCGGGCGTCACCGGCGGGGCGGCCGTGCGGCAGGGGGCTGTCGCCTCCCGGCGCGGCGTACGCCCGGTGGCCGTCGGTGACGGTCGCCGCGGCGGCAGCGCCCCCTGCCAGCAGCAGCATGTCGCGGCGGCCGATCCCCCGGTTTGCGTGTGGCATGTGAGTACACCCCTGGGTGCGCTGGTGGATGTGGCTACTCACTGTGGGGCGGGCGGCCACACCGTCGCCGGTCGACACACGCACGGCGGGGTTGCGGTCCCCCGGATGCACGACCGTCCGTCCGTACCGTCCTTCCGGGCCCTCGGGCCGGGGGTTTCGTGAGCGATCACCGTGTGATGGGCACGGGAGATGCCTCCGGGCAGTCCGCGGAATGGTGCTTTCGCCCGATTGGGCGCGGTCCGAGGGTGGTCGTCGAAGGTGCTCCCGGTGCCGTGGGGGGACGGTGGTGGGCGTCTGGCCTGGGCTTCGACTGGGCGGGCGCTGGAGAGCGGGTGGGGCTACGGGGTGCGAGTGCCGCGGAGTGAACCGGCGTTCTAGCGGGACGCCCTATGGTGTTGCGCATGTCTGCCCCTGAGCTGATTCGCATCGTCTCCCGTTCCTCCCCCATGGCTCTGGCCCAAGTCGCCCGCGTACAGGACGAGTTGGCTGCTCTGCATCCGGGGATTCGGACCGAGGTGGTGCCCGTCACCACCTCGGGCGACCGCTGGATGGGGGATCTCGCCCAGTTGGGCGGCAAGGGGGCGTTCACCAAGGAGGTGGACGCGGCGCTGGTCGCCGGGGAAGCCGATCTCGCGGTGCACTGCGTGAAGGACGTGCCCGCCGACCGGCCGCTCCCGGCCGGGACCACCTTCGCCGCGTTCCTGCGTCGCGATGACGTCCGGGACGCGCTCGTCCACCCCCGGGGTCTGCGCCTCGACGAGCTTCCCGTGGGCACGCGGATCGGAACCTCGTCCGTGCGGAGGGTCGCCCAACTCGCCGCCTCCCATCCGCAGCTGGAGTGCGTACCGATGCGGGGGAACGCCAACCGTCGGCTGGAGAAGCTCGCCGACGGGGAGGCCGATGCGCTGCTGCTCGCCGTGTCCGGACTGGAGCGCATCGAGCGTACGGACGTGATCAGCGAGGTGCTGTCGGTGGAGACGATGTGTCCGCCGATCGGGGCGGGCATCCTCGCCCTCCAGTGCCGGGAGGACGACACCACGACGATCGACGCGGTGAGCGGGCTCGGTGATCCGGCGGCCCATCGCGAAGCCACCGCAGAGCGGATGTTCCTCCATGTCCTCCAGGGGCACTGCAACTCCCCCATCGCCGGCTTCGCCCGTTCGGAGCGCAGCGGGGACCTGTCCCTGCGGGCGAAGGTCTTCACCCCGGACGGCAAGCGGGTGTTGAACGCCCATGAGTGGGCGGGCCCGCTCGATCCGGCGACGCTCGGCACCTCGGTGGCGGTGGCCCTCCTGCGGCAGGGGGCACGTGAGTTGATCGACGAGATCTCTCACTGAATTTCACACTAGTACAAAAATAGTTTGCAGCTAATACAGAGAGCGGCTACCGTCGCGGTATGCCCGCGAAGACACCGTCGCCGACCACCCTCACCGGTCGGCACATCCGCCTCGAACCCCTCACCACGGCACACCTCCCGGACCTCTTCGTCGCGGGTGGGGGTGATGACGAGGTGTGGCGCTGGCAGGGCGGTCCCACACCCACCCGACAGGAGCACCTCGGAGCCACGCTGCGCGAGGTGCTCGACGAGGCGGAGCGAGGGGCGCTCGTTCCGTTCGCCGTCATCCTCCTCGCCACCGGTCGCGCGATCGGCTGGACGACCTATCTGGACATCGAGGTCCGCGATGAGCGGCTGGAGATCGGCTGGACCTGGTACGGACGGGAGCACTGGCGCACCGCGGTCAACTCAGAAGCCAAGCTCCTGCTGCTGACGCACGCCTTTGAGGATCTCGGCATGGGCCGCGTCCAGTTGAAGACCGACCACCGCAACGAGCGTTCCCAAGCAGCGATCGCCCGGCTCGGGGCACGACGCGAAGGTGTGCTGCGCCGCCATCGGATGCGCCACGACGGCACGTGGCGGGACACCGTGTACTACTCGCTGCTGGCGGACGAATGGCCGGCGGCCAAGGCGCGTCTGCGGTCGGCCCTCGCTCCGATGGGGCACTCATGACCGGGCCCGGGCTGCCGTCCGTACAGCGGCTCACGTACTACCCCGTCAAGGGTTGTGCGGGAACGGACACCGCATCGGCGGCCGTGACGACGATCGGCCTGGCGCACGACCGCACGTTCATGGTCGTCGACGCGGCGGACGGTTCCTTCCGGAGCCAGCGCACCGAGCCCGCCATGGCCGCGATCCGACCGACGATCGCGGACGACGGCAGCACACTGCGCCTCTCGGCGTCGAACGTGGACGATCTGCTGCTCCGGGTGGTGCCGGAAGGCAGCCGTCGGGCAGTGAGCATGTTCGGCCGGCCCGTCGGGGAGGGCGTGGACCAGGGGGACGAGGTCGCCGCCTGGTTCTCCGAGGTGCTGGGAGCTGCGTCCCGACTCGTCCGCGTACCGAACGACTTCGACCGGGACGGGTGGGGCGAGACCCCGGGCAAGGTCGGGTTCGCGGACGCCCATGCCGTTCTGGTGGTGTCCCAGGCGTCGTTGGACCACCTCAATGCGCTCATCACCGCGCGGGGCGCGGCACCCGTCCCCATGGACCGGTTCCGGCCGAACATCGTCCTCGACGGATGCACCGACGCCCATGCCGAGGACGCGATGCGCCGTCTCGACATCGGGACCGTAGGACTCGCCTATGCGGTACGGGCGACCCGGTGCGCCGTGCCGATGGTCGACCAGCGCACCGGGGCCCGGTCCGGTCCCGAACCCATCCGCACCCTCGCCACCTATCGACGGGAGCCGCAGTTCGACAACAGGGTCAGCTTCGGGATGAAGGCCGCGGTCGTGCGTCGGGGCTCGCTGTCCGTCGGCGACCCCGTGTCGGCGACGACCGCCGGGTGACGTGCGCTCCCCGTTCTCCTTCGGTCTCTCGCCGGTTCAGCAGCGGGGAACCGGTTTGCTGTAGGTCGTGTTGCTGGCGTTGGCCACGTAGTAGTCGGACACGTACCGGCCGTTCTCCAGACGGTTCCAGACCTTGCTGGTGCCGACCGTCGAACCGGACCGCTGGCAGTACACCCAGGCCAACGCGCCCTGGGGAAGGACCGCCCGAGCGGCGTAGGAAGCGCCTGGACCGGTGCGCTCCGAGAGACCGCTGGCCGGGGTGACCTGGTACGGGTGGAGACAGCGGGGTACGGGGGCGCTGTAGCCGGTCGCGGACGGGGTGCTCACATGGCGGTCGGTGACGTACGAGCCGTCGGAGAGCTTGTTCCACACGGCGGTCCCGCCGACGGTCTGTCCCGGTGTCTGGCACACCACCTTCAGTGCCGCCCCGGATGCGTACGAGCGGCTGACCGCGTATGTCGACGAGGGGCCGGTACGGGCGTTCAGGGCGGTGCTGCTGGTGACCTTGTAGGAGTAGGCGAGGGTCGCCACCGGGGTGTCGAGACGGTTGCTGTCGATCCAGATGGTGGTGCCGCCGTGGGTCTCGTTGTGGCTGCCGCGGAACTGCTTGGCCCGCTGGTGCGAAGCCCATCGGGAGTCGGGGATGTTGGTCCACCCCTTGAGCGAGTCGATCTCGTCGTACCGTGCGATCCACAGCGCGTCGGGGCGCGCGTAGGCCGTGGAGGTGTAGACGTCGGAGAGCTGCTTCGCCCCGAGGTTGAGGTTCATGTAGACCCCGGACACATAGCCGAGTCGGTGCAGTTCCTTGGTCCACGCTGAGACGTAGCTCAGCACCGCGGTGCGGCAGGCGGCATCCGTCTGGGAGTAGTGCTCGATGTCGTTGTAGAACGCGCTGCCCGGCTGCATGCCGAGGGCCTTTGCCTTGGCGATGGCGTCGGTGGCGGCTGCGGTGCCCTGCGATCGGGCGGTCGCGGGTACGAGGCTGATCTTGGCGTCGATGGGCCTCGCCCCGCACGGGGGTTGCAGTCCCTTGTAGATCGGCAGCAGGCGCCACTTCAGTGCCCCGACGGAAGCGACCCAGGACGGGGTGAGTTCCGGTTGGGCGCAGGTGCGGTTGACCCCGCCGAAGTACACCCCGACCGCTCGGTACGGCGAGGCCGTCCAGGCGCGCATGGCGGCGAGCGGCGGCGCGGTACAGGTGTCGAAGGCGAGCCCCGCGAAGCGGGTGGAGTTCGCCCCGGCCCCGTAGGCGATCGGAGTGGCCGGTTCGGCGGCGGCGGGCGGTGCGAAGGCCAACACGGCCGTGGCGCTCAGCGCTCCGGCCGCCGAGAGGAGCGCGACCGTGTGCGACGGGCGCCTGCGCGGGGCGCGCGGCCCAAAGGTGCGTGAAGCCACGGGCGTCGACCGAAGGCGTGCCCCGGTGATCCGGCCGCCGGACGGTCGGGCTCCCTTCGGGTGCTGTCTGCTGGGTGCAGCCCGGTGGAGAGGTCGCTGAAGGGTGAGTAGTCGGTGTAGTGCTCGGTACAGGGTGCGGTGCGGATGCCACATACGAGTCCCCCAAGGCGTGGCGCAAACCGATTGGCATCAGGATGCCCGGTTTTCCACGCACCGGACCCTGCACGGACGGACATTGCGAGGAAGTGCGCTCGGATGGCCGCCCGCCGTCCGGTTGTGGACGGCAGGCGGTCCTGCTGCTCAGCGCCCGTAGCGGATCAGCGCGCGCACCATGCGGCAGGTCGTGTCCGACGGGGGGTGGATACCGACCTGGTCCGCCATGGCCCTGATCCGGCGGTTGTCAGCGGTGGCCGGATGGTAGACGCCGGAGTCGAGCAGGGCTATGGCGAGGCGCATCGCCTTCAACCGGCGGTTGTGCGTCACGTACCAGTCGCGCGGCTGCCCGGCTGGCAGCGGCTTCTTCAGGTTCTCAAGGGGAACTTGCTTCGCCGCGGGCTCTGCGCCCGAGTCGGTCTGTGTCGGCTTCCTCATGAGCTTGACCACGGTCATCGGCAACCTCCAGACGTGCTGGCGGGACCATCCCGAACTACCTCCATTCTACTGCCCGCCACTGACAATCACCCCTGCTCAGACGGTATTTGACGGCACTTGGCCGGGGTCTGCGAGCAGCCCGGCGGGCCACCCGTGGCGAGCCCCGAGCGACGGCTTCGGCGGTACGGTTCGCCCCATGGAGATCTGGATCAATCCCGCCTGTTCGAAGTGCCGCAGCGCCATCGGGCTCCTCGACGAAGAGGGCGCCCGGTACACCGTGCGCCGCTATCTGGAGGACGTGCCGAGCGAGGACGAGATCCGCGCGGTGCTAAAGCGACTGGCGCTCGCCCCCTGGGACATCACCCGCACCCAGGAGCCCGAGGCAAAGGAGTTGGCGTTGGCCGGGTGGCCGCGCACGGACGAGTCGCGCGACCGTTGGATCGCCGCGCTCGCCCGTCATCCGCGGCTCATCCAGCGCCCGATCATCACGGCGGACGACGGCACGGCCGTGGTGGCCCGCACCGACGAGGCCGTACGGGACGCCATCAGCCGCGGTTGAACAACGGAACGCCTCGGCCGCGGTTGCACGACAGGACGCGACCCGCTCAGCGCAACTGGGACTCCGCTTCGGCCAGGATCTCCGTCAGACGCATCCCCCACCTCACATCACAGTCGTGCGCCCCGCCCGTGCGAGAAGCCTCCAGCAGTCCGTCGATCGCACTGCCGAAGGAGGCGATCGCATCGGACCACTGCGGCATCTGCACCCGGCCCTGGTCCCCGACGAGTTCGACGCCGGCCCCTGCTGCCTTCGGCGGCGCGCTGAGCCCCACGGTGACCGTGCTCGACGCACCCGATGCATGGCGCAGCACCAGATGGACGGTGTCCAGGGGACCGCGGGCCGCCGTCACACCGGTGACCTCCCCGAGCACCGGTATCAACACCGACAGGACGTGCGGTCCGACGTCCCAGAGGCCGCCCTTCTCCCGGCGCCAGCGGGCCGCGGCGTACGCGGAGGCTTCGGAGGCGGCCCCGTCGGCGGCATACAGCGAACCGAGCCACTGGGCCTGTGCCGTGAACCAGCCGCCGACCGCGGCCTGCTGCTCGATCCACGGGCGGGTCTGCGCCGCGAACCGCAAGGTGCAGAACACCACCGACGCGACCTTCGCGCGCTCTGCCGCCTCGACCACCGAGCGGGCGCCCGCCACCGTCGTCGCGACCGGTTTGTCGAGCAGGAGGTGGCAGCCCGCTTCAGCGGCGCGCACCGCCCACGGCGTCTGTACGTCGGGTGGCAGCGCGAAGGCGACCGCGTCACAGTCGGCGAACAACTCCTCGGCGCCCGATTCCCCGCTGAGGGCGCGGGTGCCGTGTGCGGCGGCCAGCGCGGCGGCGGCCTCGGGGCGCCGGGCCCAGATGCCCGCGAACTCGATCCCGGGGTGGGCGGCGAGTGCGGGGGCCTGGGTGCGCTCGGCCCAGGGGCCGGCACCCATCAGTCCGAAGCGCGGTTTCCGCGTGGGCTCGTGATCCGTCATGGCCCCAGTGTGCCCGCCGGCCCGAATTCCCGTGGAGCCCTGTGGATAACGTGTTGTAGGTTCGGCGAGCCGGCCGCGGGACTCCGGTGTGACTTCCGGGACTTGCCTGTAAAGCAGTGATTTCGCTGATCACGCCCTCACTCCCCGGCCGGCTTCCGCTGTCCGGAAGAGCCTGCGCACCGCATGTCCCACTGTGGCCCGGGCGCCCGACCCGACCGCCGATGTGACCGTCACCCGGGGGCGCCACGGCCGGGGACCGAGACGTACGGCAACGGAAGCAGGGGGAGACGCATGGCAGCCACTGAGGAGTGCACCGCAGATCTGGTCGCGGCCGAGGACGTGCTCCTCTTCGTGAACGCCGCGGTCACCTCCACCGGCCAGCGGGAGTTCCACTCAGGAGCGGGTGAGCAGCGGCTGTCGCTGTCGTTCCTGCACGCGTACGTACGGGTCAACTACCGCACCCTGTACGCGGCGGTGTTGGCGCTGGACATCAACGACCACAATGCCGTGCGTATCGTCGTCGATCTGCTGCGCACCGCGGATGAGGCCACCGCGCAGCAGAAGCGGACCGAGGGGCGTCTGATCGCCGCCCGGTTGGCGGCCCTGCCGCCGCAGCGCGTCTACCGGGCGTTCCGTGCGCTGCGCGCCGCCAAGGTCAACAACCGCCGCACCCGGGCGATCCAGCGGGACTGGCTGGCCGCGCGTCCGGATCTGGGCCATGACGCGGTGAAGTACCGCAGCGGTCTGAAGACGGTCGCCCGCCACGGCCACCACGCGCTCGGCGATGAACTGGGCGACTTCCTCTTCCGTCCCGGCAAGAGCGCCCGTTACGCGGATGCGCGTCTCGACGCCTACCGTCGGGCCCGTTACGAGCAGGGGGCGATCTACGAACTGCCGTTCACGGTCGCCGAGGGCTTCGCTGCGAAGCACGGCGTACCGCGCGACGTTTTCCTGGAGCGAATCGCTCCGCGGATGACGCGTCTGGAGCGGTTGCGCACCCAGCGCTCGACCGGGGTGTCCGCGGATCTGGCCGGTATGCCGCTCACCCGGCTCGCCCTCTTCGTCCTGTCGGTGCCGCGGCAGGAGCGCGCGGCCCGTCGGGCGGAGTTGACGGGTGCGCTGCGGGCTGCGGCGGCACGGGTCGCGGGACGGCACGCGGGCAGTTGGGGGCGGGTGTCGGCCGTGCTGGACGACAGCTACTCGTCCTCGGGTTCGGGTGTGAAGCGGCGTCGACCGCTCGCGGTCGCCCTGGGGGCGCACTTTCTGCTGGAGGCGTTGGCCGACTCCTACCGTGCGCACTGGCTCTCGGGCGGCCGGGATGCGCTGTTGGTGCGTCCGTGGGGTCCGAGTCCGCTCGGCAATCGCGTGCTGGACGCGTTGGAGGATTCCCCGGAGCGGTTGGTGATCGTCTCGGACGGTTGGGACAACGCCCCGCCGGGGCTGGCGGGCGAGGTGCTGCGGATCTGGCGCACCCGGCTCGATCGGGAGCGCAGCACCAGCATCGTCCATCTGAATCCGGTGTACGACGCGGACGCCTTCGACGTGCGCCGATTGGCACCGAGCGTGCCGACGGCCGGGGTGCGGGACGCGGAGGACCTGGCGGCGTTGGTGGAGGTCGCACAGTTCGCGGAGGGGCGTACGGGGCTACCGGAGTTGTTGGCGTACCTGGACCGGCGCACGGAGGACTTCTTGGCCGTACGGGGAGGGGAGCAGCGGTGAACGGGCTGGATCTGACCGGGCTGACGGTGATGCCGTCCCAGGTCTGGGGCGGTGTGCGGCTGGTGCCCCTGGTGCGGGCGGAGCCCGTGCCGGGGCTGCGGCTGCACCACGAGGTCTACGACCGTTCGCACGGCGTGGTGGAGGTGGGTCCGCGGGCGCACTACCTGTCGTACGTGCCGCACGGCTTCATCGCGGACTGGTCGGGGGACGGTGGTCAGCAGGCCGCCGCGTACGGCAGCAGGTTGGCGGCTGCGGCGGACGGTGGTGTCGACTGCGTTCCGGTACGGGTGCACCACCGGCTGGCCAAGCGTCGACGGGACAAGGGCGTCAGCGAGCGGCGGCTTCGGTTCCTGCCCCTGCACCTGGCGTTGGAGGGCTATCTGTCGCTGCACTTCGGCGGGCCCTCGGTGGTCTGGGAGGAGTGGTCGCAGCGGGCGGTGCGGCAGGGGCTCTCGCCGCGGGCGGAGGCGGCGTATGCAGGGTGGCGGGTGCCCGGGCTCGGGCAGGCGCTGAGGATCTTCGAGATCCATCCGGGTCAGTGCGGTGTGCTGGTGTACACGGCCGATTCGCTGGCTGCCGCGTTCGTCGTGCCGCATCCGGACGACTACCGCGCTCTGCATCCTTCGCTGGTCGAGGACCTGTACGGCGAGTTGGTGTACCAGTACGCATTCTTCGGGGGTTTTGTACCGGACTTCGAGGTGCGGATCGGCGGGGAGCGCCACATCCGCACGCTGGCCGATCTACGGATGGCCGCGCGGGCGCAGGAGAGGAGCTGGGCCGAGGGCCATGACGCGCTGATGTCCGCACGGCTCCTGGGTGCCTCGTACCGCTTCGACCGGGTGTACCGGATGGATCGCTTCGCGCTGTGGCGGTTCCTGCCGTCCTTCGCCCGGGGCGAGCCCGAGCAGCACATCGGGGAGGCGATCTGCGACCACCGGGGGCAGGTCGCCTATCTGAAGTCGTTCCGGCTCTCGGACGCACAGATCAGACGGGGGCATCTGCTCGATCGGCTGCACGACCACGACTGGCACCTGGACCGGACGGCGGAGGCGATGGGTGTCGACCGGGCGCAGCTGGTGAGTCGCATCAAAGACGCCGGTTTCGGTTCGCTGCTGAAGCACGGGGCGGAGCGGCGGGCGACCGGCCGATGACGGATCGTGGCGGACGGCGGCCACCTCGACTCCGGGTGATCAGAGCAACACCTCTGGTCACCCGGAGGTCACATCCGTAACACGGGGTTCATCATCGGGCAATGGTCGGGAAATCGCCCCTTGCCAGGCTCCAGGGCATACAGCAGCACCCGCAAAGGATGGGACCCGTGACCTTCAAGGCTGAGTACATCTGGATCGACGGCACCGAGCCCACCGCCAAGCTCCGCTCCAAGACGAGGATCCTGGCCACCGGCGCCGAACTGCCCCTGTGGGGCTTCGACGGTTCCAGCACCAACCAGGCCGAGGGCAGCTCGTCGGACTGTGTGCTGAAGCCCGTCTACACCTGTCCGGACCCGATCCGCGGCGGCGATGACGTCCTGGTGCTGTGCGAGGTGCTGAACACGGATCTGAGCCCGCACCGCTCCAACACCCGGGCGGAGCTCGTGGAGACGGCGGAGCGGTTCGCCGCGCAGGAGCCGATCTTCGGCATCGAGCAGGAGTACACCTTCTTCGAGGGGGACCGTCCGCTCGGCTTCCCCGTGGGCGGTTTCCCCGCGCCGCAGGGCGGCTACTACTGCGGTGTCGGCGTGGACGAGATCCACGGCCGTGACGTGGTCGAGGCCCACCTGGAGAACTGCCTCACCGCGGGCCTGGGCATCTCGGGGATCAACGCCGAGGTGATGCCGGGGCAGTGGGAGTTCCAGGTCGGCCCGCTGAACCCGGTCGTCGTCGCGGACCAGCTGTGGATCGCCCGCTGGCTGCTCTACCGCACGGCCGAGGACTTCAACGTCTCGGCGACCCTGGCGCCCAAGCCCGTACGCGGTGACTGGAACGGCGCGGGTGCGCACACCAACTTCTCCACCAAGGCGATGCGCGAGGACGGCGGGTACGCGGCGATCATCACCGCCTGCGAGTCGCTGGGCGAGGGCTCGAAGCCGCTCGACCACGTCAAGAACTACGGCGCGGGCATCGACGACCGGCTCACCGGTCTGCACGAGACCGCTCCTTGGAACGAGTACAGCTACGGCGTGTCGGACCGGGGTGCGTCGGTCCGCATTCCGTGGCAGGTGGAGAAGGACGGCAAGGGGTACATCGAGGACCGGCGGCCGAACGCCAACGTCGACCCGTACCTGGTGACGCGGCTGATGGTGGACACCTGCTGCACCGCGTTGGAGAAGGCCGGACAGGTCTGATCCACGTATGACGCCCCGGGGTGTCCGCCATATCGGCGGGCACCCCCGTCGTCGTTGTCGGGTGGCGGTGGTGGAGGCCGGGACGGTCGGCGGTCAGGCCGGCGGGCGGGTCGCACGGCGGTACGGCGGAGCGCGACCAGGGGCAGCCCCGGGGAGGGGCGTGCGCCCCCGATGGACACGGCGCTGGGGGCACTGACGGCGGGGAACTCCCCTATCACCCCTGCAATCAGGGCCGATTGAATGTGATGAGACTCGCGTCTCGATCCGTGAGAGGGACCCTCGTTCGCATCGTGTTCATCTGATTCAATGAGCTCCATGGCCAGCCTTGAGAACCTCGCGATGGGTCGCAGCGACCTTGAGCCCTTCTGGCCGTCCCGGCAGGACCATGACTTTGACCGGGTGTGTTGCCGCGCGGTGAACGCGCGGGCCCTCTAAAGCCGTTCCCCCGGCCTTCGGCCAGCGCGCATGACGTACGTCCCGTCCCACACGGCTCGACGAATCCTCCGCGCGAAAGAGAGCTGACCTCTCATGGCGAACCCTCGTTCCTTCTCCTCCGTACCGGCCGGCCCCGCGACCGCTGCCGCCGCTGCCGGCGCCCTGAACCCCGCCCGTCATCGATTGCGCGCCGTCGACCGCGACGAGGTGGTACCGGCCGGTGCACTCGGCGGGCTGCGCAACGTGGCGGACTATCTGCCGCCCGGCGCGACCTGGCTGCCCGCGCCCCAGCACAGCGTGCCCAGCCTGCCCGGCCATCCGCCGATGGTCGGCTATCTCGTCCTCGTCCCCGCCGACCAGCAGGTTCCGCTGCACACCCCGCTGGCGCCCGCGTCACCCCCTCCCCCGTACCCGTCGGCCGCGAACGAAGCGGCCGTCACCGAGTCGGGTCCGGTACGGATCGACCCGGTGGAACGGGTCGCCCTGGTGGCCGGGAAGGCGCTGGATCTGACGTATCTGGAGTTCGAGCTCCTGGCCCACTTGGTGACCTACCCCCATCGGGTGCACACCCGCGATCAGCTGGTGACGACCGTCTGGGGCTACGGACACGTCGGCGACGGGCGGACGGTCGACGTCCACGTCGCCCGACTGCGGCGCAAGTTGGGCGTGGAGCACCGACGCACCATCAAGACCGTGCGCCGGGTGGGATACAAGTACGCCCCCTGAGCCCGAGGGCCCGGCCCGTGGTGGGGACTCCACGGGCCGGGCCCTTCTTTCCGGTCGAAGGCCGCCCAGCGCACACCGTTGCAAGCCGATGGGTCGACGTCCCGAGGAGTACCCGGGCGTCGACCCATCGGTGCTAGCAGTGCCTCATCGTGGGGGTCAGGCCGGGGTGCGGAGCTTCTGCGCCCAGCCGACGGCCAGGTCCAGCACCAGGAAGGCGACCAGGGTGATGCCGAGCAGCGGAACGAACCAGCCGACCAGTGCGGTGACCGCGATGAGCGGCAGCAGGACGACGAGCGGCACCCGCCGCCAGGTACCGCGCGGGATCGCCCGACCGACGCCGAGCTTGCGGTCCTTGGTGGGGCGGCGCAACCACCACATGCGGTAGCCCCAGAAGGTGAGCAGGATCACCGCCACCATCAGCACGGCCAACGCCAACTGGTTGGCGAGACCCAGGAAGACGCCCATGTGCGCGTCGATGCCGAAGCGCGTCAGCTGTGCGAGGACCGGATAGTCCGCGAACCGCAGCTCGTCGATGACCTTGCCGTCGGCCGGGTCGACGGCCACCGAGTCCAGATGGACGGGGAAGGTGGCGTCGGTCTCCCTGATGACGTAGCCGGTGCCCTCGCCGGGGAGCACGATCGTCATCTTGCCGGCGATCCCCGCGGCACGCGCCGACTCCAGCGCCTTGTCGATGCCGACGTCCGCCCCGTGGTGTGCACCGCCGTGCCCGGCGCCGTGCCCGTCGTGGTCGCCGCCACCACCGGCACCCGGGGTGATCTCCGCGGAGACGGCGGGGGTGGCGCCGCCCAGTTGGTCCTGGACGGCACCGATGTTCTCGCCCGCGTACCGGGACCAAGTCAGTCCGGTTGCGGAGAGCATGACCAGGCCGATGGTCGCCCACAGACCGACGGTGCCGTGCCAGGAGAGGGTACGGCGACGGCCCTTGGCACCGCGTTCCGGCACCAGCAGCGCGCGCTTGTTGCGCCGGCGCCGGCCCAGCCAGAGCAGCAGTCCGCCGAGCGCCACCACCCACAGCCAGCTCGCCGCGAGTTCGCTGTAGTGGCGGCCGAGGTCGCCGAGGTGGAGGTCGCGGTGCAGTTCATCGATCCAGGTGCGCACCGGGAGGGCACCCGAACTGCCGTAGGACGCGAGTGATCCGCGTACCTCGGCGGTGTACGGATCGACGAAGACGGCGAGGGACTTGCCCTCCTCGACCTGGGGGCTGCTCATCAGCACCCGGGTGGTGGCTCCGTCTTCGGGGCTGGGCCAGACGGCGGTCACCGTGCCGTCGGGGCGGGCGGCTTGGGCCGCCTTGACCTGGTCGGCGAGCGGAAGCGTGCGGTCACCGACCGGGACCTCCAGCTCATGGCTGTAGATGATCTTCTCGGCTTGGAAGGAGAGGGCGTACAGCAGTCCGCTGGCGGCGGCTATCAGCAGCAGCGGGGCGATCAGCAGACCGGCGTAGAAGTGGATGCGCAGGACGAGGGGTCGCAGTGCACTCCAGGTGGAGGTGCCGGCTGCGGTCTCCTGCTCGGTCTCGGTGCTGCCCTGGACAGGGGCGTCAATGGCCATGGTGATCCTGGGGAGTTGGTGTGACATGGGGGAATAGGCCCCAGGTCAGACGAAGGCTCCGGGGGCCGTGGCGCGGGACAGCCAGGAGTGGGGCGGGCCGCGGCGCACCACGGTGTGACCGAGCAGGAGGGTCGGCCGGCGGACGAGCGGGGCCCTTCGGACCGGTGCGGGCCGTGGACGTTCCGGCAGGAGGACGACGGCCAGCAACAACCGGAGCGGAGTGAAGGCGAACGCGGCGGCGGTGCGGGCCAGTCGGAAGAACGCGGATTCGCCGTGGGCGAGCCACAGTGCGCAGAAGGCTGCTGCGGCCAGGTGGGCCGCGAGCATGGTGGCGGATGACTGGCCCGTCGCCCCGACCTCGACCGGCACCGCCGTGGCCGTGTGGTCCACGGAGGCCATGTGGTGGGTGGGGGTTGTGGCTGTCGTCCGGTGGGTCTGGGCGAGTCCGAAGAACAGGTGCAGCGCGCCCTGCATGGCCAGCAGGCCGAGGCCGATGGAGAGTGCGCCGCGGCGGCGGCCGGCGGCGAGCCAGGCGCAGCCGGCGGTCACGGGGACGGCCGGAAGGAGCACCAGGAGCGGTAGGTCATGGCCAGATGTGAACGAATGCCCCATGGCGGCCAAGGAGCTGCAGATCGCCGCGAAGAGTGCGGCTCGCAGGGCGCGCAGGGGCGACCGGACATCCGTCATGGTGCGCACATGCTGCCATCCTCCGGGCGGGTGCGGGAGAGGTGGGAGTGGTCCGATCCCGGCGAAGACGCAGGCTAAAGCGGGCGGATGGGCTCTTCTTGCAGCAGAATCCCTGTTCACCGTGGGGACGGAGGGGCAGAGTCGCCCCATGAGACTTCTGATTTTGGGTGGTACGGAGTTCGCCGGGCGGGCGGTGGTGGATGCGGCTCTGGCGCGTGGCTGGGAAGTGACCGTCTTCCACCGGGGTCGGCACGGGGCTCCGCCCGGGGTGGTGGAGTTGCTGGGCGACCGTACCGAACCGGACGGGTTGGCCGCCCTCGCCGAAGGCACCTGGGACGTGGTGGTCGACACCTGGTCGGCCGCGCCCTCGGCGGTGCGGGACTCGGCCCGACTGTTGGCCGATCGGGTGGGCCGCTATGTCTATGTGTCGAGTTGCTCGGTGTACGCCTGGCCTCCGGTGGCCGCACCCGATGAGTCGGCACCCCTGGTGGAGGCGCCACTGCTGGAGGCACCGTCCGCCGCGCGTGGCGCGGTGGACGTCCCGTACGAACAGGCCAAGCGCGGCGGGGAGTTGGCCGCGCTGGACGCGTTCGGCGCGGACCGCACGCTGCTGGTCCGGCTGGGGTTGCTGCTGGGTCCGCGGGAGAACGTGGGCCGGCTGCCGTGGTGGCTGGAGCGGATCGCCCGGGGCGGTGCGGTGCTCGCCCCGGGCCCACGGGAGACGCCCTTGCAGTTCATCGATGTGCGCGACTTCGCCGAATGGACGCTGTCGGCGGCCACCGCCGGGCTCCACGGCCCGTACAACCTGGTGAGCCCGCCCGGGCACTCGACGATGGAGGAGCTCCTGACGGAGTGCGTACGGGTCACGGGGGCGACGGCCGAACTGCGGTGGACGGACCCCGCGCCGATCTTGGCGGCGGGTGTCGTGCCGTGGAGCGGGCTGCCGATCTGGGTGCCGCAGGCGGAGGCCGCCGAACTCCACCGGGCCGTGTACGGGCTGGGGGTGGCGAAGGCGTTGGCCAGCGACTTGTCCTGTCGGCCTGCGGCGGAGACGGTCGCGGACACCTGGGCGTGGTTGCAGTCGGTCGGCGGGAGCGCACCGCTGCGGCCCGATCGGCCGGCGGTGGGCATCGACCCGTCGGTGGAGGCGGAGATCCTGGGTCTGTGAAGTGCCGGCCCGTGAGGTGTGGGCCCGTGAGGTGCCAGACGAGCGCTGACGGGACCTGTGGTCCGGTCAGCGCTCGGGGTCCTGCACGGGGCGGATCCGGGGTCGGTGGCACGTCCCACCGATGAGTTCCCCCTTCCCGTACGGTCTCCTCTCCGTGGCCGGGGCTGCCCGGCCGTTCGCGCACCGTGTGAGCACGGTCCAGGAGAGGGATTCCCATGCTGATCGTGTCCGGCTGGATCAGGGTCGACCCGCAGGTCCGGGATGGTTATGTCGCCGGCTGCCATCGGATCGTGGCCGCGGCCCGCACCGCACCCGGCTGTTTGGACTTCGTGTTGGCGGCCGACCCGTTGGAGGGCGATCGGATCACCGTGTACGAGC
Organism: Streptomyces sp. NPDC005963; assembly: GCF_040638655.1. Taxonomy (NCBI): domain Bacteria; kingdom Bacillati; phylum Actinomycetota; class Actinomycetes; order Kitasatosporales; family Streptomycetaceae; genus Streptomyces; species Streptomyces sp. NPDC005963. Next base: position 53,576 of record NZ_JBEXVD010000015.1, read on the forward strand.
GGTGGGCGTCGGACGCGGACCTGGCGGCGTTCCGGGGCTCGGGGCCCGACCCGGAACAGTCCGCGGCGATCCTGGCGGCCGATGTGCACAAGTACCGGGTGAGCGCCGTCGAATCACCGTGAGCGCACTCGCTCCTTGGGGGCGGGGGCGGGAGGCTCCCCGTGTTCCAGCACCGGTAGGCGTCGCAGCAGCCGGGGCGTACGCCAGTTGCGCTCGCCCAGCAGGGCCATCACGGACGGCAGCAGGACCATGCGGACCACGGTGGCGTCCAGCAGCACCGCGACGGCCAGCCCGACACCCATCTGCTTCATGTCCTGCATGGAGAGCGTGCCGAACACGGCGAACACGGCGACCATGATGGCTGCGGCTCCCGTCACCGCGCCCGCGGTGCTGCGGACACCCTCGTCGATCGCGGCCGGGGTGTCCGCCCCGCGGTCCCACGCCTCCCGGATCCGGGAGACCACGAAGACGTGGTAGTCCATCGACAGGCCGAACAGCACCACCAGGACGAACAGCGGCAGCCAACTCTGGATCGCGCCCACCGCCTCCGTACCCAGCAGGGACGCTCCCCAGCCGTGTTGGAAGACGGCGACCATCACTCCGTAGGCGGCGGCCACCGAGAGCAGGTTGAGCACGATCGAGGTCAGGGCGATGACGTAGGAGCGGAAGCAGAACAGCATCAGCAGGAAGGTCACGGCGGTGATGAAGGCGAAAACGGGGACGATGCCGCGCTGCAACTGGTCGTTGAAGTCGACCGACTCGGCGAGGGAGCCGGTGACGTAGGCTTCCGCGCCCGTCCCGTCGAACGCCTCGGGCAGCCGTTCCTCGCGGAGTTCGGTCAGTGCCTTCCGGGAGCGCGCGTCGCTGCCGTTGCCGGCGAGCGGCACGTCGATCTGGGCCACGTGATGGGCCCGGTCCACGGTGACCGTGTCGAAGCCGGCCAGGGCGTCCCGTATCGGCGGGGCGGTGATGTCCTTGGCGCGCACCACGACCCGGGCGGGCTCGGGGCCGCCGGGGAAGGCTTCGGTGATGCGCTGGTGGGCGACGGAGAGCGCCGCGTCGGAGCCGAACTGCTTCTCCATGCCGAGCTGCTCGGTCTTCATCCCGACCGCGGGGGCGGCGAGCACCAACAGCGCGAGCGCCCCGAGGGCGGCGAAGAGCTTGGGCCGCGCCAGTACGGGGGTGAGGACGGCTCCCGCGAAGGCGCCGCCGCCCCGGTGTGACCGTGTGCGTCGACGGCCCGGCAGCGGTATGCGGCCGGCGTCGACGCGGTCCCCCAGCCAGGACAGCAGGGCGGGCAGGACGGTGACCGAACCGAGCATCGCGATGAGGACGACGAGGATGGTGGCGAGCGCAAACCCCTCGAACAGCATCAGACCGGACAGGAACATACCGGCCATCGCCAGCATCACGGTGACGCCGGAGATCAGTACGGCCCGGCCGCTGGTGGCGGCGGCGATCCGCAGCGCGGTCTCCGCGTCGCGTCCCGCGGCGCGCTCGTCGCGTTCCCTGCGCAGGTAGAAGAGGCAGTAGTCGACACCGACGGCCAGCCCCATCAGGAACATCACGGAGTAGGTCGTCTGGAAGAGGTGCAGTTGGTGGCTGGCCAGGGAGAGCAGTCCGAAGGCGGCCAGGCAGGCGGTGAGCGCGAGAGAGACCGGCAGGAGTGCGGCGACGACCGCTCCGAACGCCACCAGCAGGATGCCCAGGGCCAGGGGAATGGCGGTGAGTTCGGCCCGCTGGAAGTCGTCGCTGAGCAGATCGCCGAGCCACTTGTCCGCGCTGGCGTCGCCGAACTGGTGGAGTTCGACGCCCCGGTGGTCGTCGTCGACCTCGCGGACGGCGTCGAGCAGGGGCTGGACCCGGTCCCCCGCCGTGGTGGGATCGCCCGCCATCTCCAGCCGGACCAGCGCTTCCCTTCGGTCCTCGGAGACCAGCGGCGGTTGCACCTTCTTGACCTCGCCCGTGCCCCGCAGCGCGGTGGTCACCTCGGTCACCGCCGTCCGCCATCCTTCGGCCGCATCGGCGCTGACCAGGACGAGTTCACCGGCCGGCCGGTCCAGGCCCGCGTCCTCCAGGATCTTCTGGGCGCGTGCGGAGTCGCCGGCCCCCTGTTCGGAGTCGGTCATCTCCACCATGCCGGCCGCGCCGCCGGCCACGGCGGTCAGGACGACGAAGAGCAGCCAGCCGACGATGGCCGCCGTGCGGTGGTGCGCGCTCCACACACCGATGCGAGCCGCGAGATTGCGTCTCATGACGTTCGTTCCCCCAGGGGTCGGGCCGAGATGGGCGCCGGCCGGGGCGACGGGCCCAGGGGCCGTGCCGTTCGCCGACGACGTTTCGGGGACGACGTTAGGAAGGCAACGGTGTCTCCCCCAGCCGTCGAACCCCCCGTTCACGGAGCCGGAAGGCGAGGGTTCGAGGTGGTGCCAGCACCACCCCACGGCCGGGGGCAGGACCCAGTGACCTGAGCGGACGGGCGGGCGAGACTGCTCACACCGGTACGAGGACTCCTACCGGTACGAGGGCTCACACCGGTACGAGGGCTCACACCGGTACGAAGAGGGGAACGGCCATGGACGCCACGACGGTGCGCACATCACTGCTCGCCGGTGCCAGGGGACTGGCCCTGACGTTGATGGCACTGATCGGCTCGATCACCCTGTTCGTGCTGACGGTGGTGTCCCTGGCCCTGTCGGTGGTGGGGATCGGGGTGCTGATGACCCCCGCGGTGCTGGCCCTGGTGCGTGCCCATGCCAACCTCCGCCGGCGGCTCGCGCCCAGTTGGGGCGGCGTACGCATCCCGGCCGGCTACCGGCCGCTGCCGCAGGATATGCGGCGTGGTCTGACGGGTCAGGTGGAGCGCTGTGGCCATCTGTTGCGGGACCCGGCGACCTGGCGGGACGTGCAGTGGCTGTTCGTGGACTTCACGGCCGGTGCGATCATCGCGGTCCTGGCCCCGGGCCTGTTGGCCCACGGTGTCTTCGGGCTGCTGCTGCCGCTGGGGCTGTGGGGACCGCTGGTGTCCGCGCAGCACACCTTCTGGTACACGTTCGTCCCGGTCAGCGGGGCGGGCACGGCGGTGGCCGCGGCCCTGGTGGGCTGTGCGCTGATCGGCATCGGGCTCAAGGTCAACCCGCTCCTCGTCCGTACCCACTTCAAGGTCGCCGGACTGTTGGCGGCGCCGAGCCGTGCTGCCCTGGAGCAGCGCATCGGGCGTCTGACCGAGACCAGGCACGATGCGTTGGACACGTCGGCGGCGGAGTTGCGCCGCATCGAACGTGATCTCCACGACGGCGCCCAGGCCAGGTTGGTGGCGGTGGGGATGAACCTGAGCACGGTGGAGGCGCTGATCGAACGCGATCCGGCGCAGGCGAAGGAGTTGATCGGCCGGGCCCGGGCGACCTCCGCCGAGGCGCTGGCGGAGCTGCGGGACCTGGTCCGCGGCATCCATCCGCCCGTACTGGCGGAGCGCGGCCTCGGGGACGCCGTGAAGGCCCTGGCGCTGCGGCTGCCGCTGCGGACCGACGTGGACGTGGAGCTGACGGGCCGCGCGGAGGCGCCGGTGGAATCGGCCGCCTACTTCGCGGTCAGCGAGGCGCTCGCCAATGCAGTGAAGCACTCGGGCGCGGAACGGGTCTGGGTCGACATCAGCCACCGGGGGGACGCCCTGCGGATCGCGGTCACCGACAACGGCAAGGGCGGTGCCTCGGCGGACTCCGGGTCGGGGCTGAGCGGGGTGGAGCGCAGGCTCGGCACCTTCGACGGGATCCTGGCCGTGAGCTCCCCCGTGGGCGGGCCCACGATGATCACGATGGAGATCCCGTGCGCGTTGTCCTAGCCGAGGACCTGTTCCTGCTGCGGGACGGCCTGGTGCGGTTGCTGGAGGCGTACGGCTTCGACATCGTGGCCGCCGTCGAGAGCGGCCCGGAGCTGACCGCCGCCCTGGCGGAGGGGGAACCGGACGTCGCCGTCGTCGACGTCCGGCTGCCGCCCTCGCACACCGACGAGGGTCTCCAGTGCGCGCTGGCGGCGCGCCGGGCCCGGCCTGGACTGCCGGTGCTGGTCCTGTCCCAGCACGTGGAGCAGTTGTACGCACGGGAGCTGCTGGCGGACGGGGTGGGCGGGGTCGGTTATCTGCTCAAGGACCGGGTCTTCGACGCCGACCAGTTCATCGACGCCGTCCGCCGGGTGGCGGCCGGGGGGACGGCCATGGATCCGCAGGTGATCTCCCAACTGCTCAGCCGGCGTTCCCAGGACCGGCCGCTGGGCGGGTTGACCCCGCGGGAGTTGGACGTCATGGAGCTGATGGCCCAGGGGCGTTCCAATGCGGCGATCGCCTCCCAGTTGGTGGTCACCGAGCGGGCGGTGGCCAAGCACACGTCCAACATCTTCGGGAAGCTGGGGCTTCCGGTGTCGGATGACGACAACCGTCGGGTGCTGGCGGTGCTGGCGTATCTGGACCGGGGCTGACTCCACCGGTTCCGTACCGCCCGATCAGGACCGCGCCCGGGAGGGGTAGGCCCGCTACCCCGAATGCCAGACGGGCCTTTTGTCAGGCTATGACGGCTTCGATACTGGACCTTCCTCCGAATTCCACCCCGGATTGAACGCCTCCGCACCCGGGCCCGTATGGAACGGCGCGCTTCTCCCTCTGCCGGGGAACCCTCGACAACCCTCAAACGACCATCTCCCCGGCGACGAAGCAGAGGAGTTCCCGTGGGACGCAAGACGAGAAAACGCTCGAAGCTGGCGAACCGTGCGATCGTTTCGACGCTGGCGCTGGTCCTGGGCGGAGGTGGGCTGGTAGCCGTCAATGTGAACGCGTCGGCGGGCGAAGGCCGCTCCGGACAGGAGCAGCAGAGCCCGTACGCCGGACGGCAGGTGTCGACGATCGACTGCCCCGAGGTCGCTGATGGACTGCCGCGTGAGATGCCGCCTCCGGCCCGCGCCGAGGTGGACCGCGAGATGGCGGCGATGGACACGCAGATCGCGGATGCCTACCAGCGGTTCGACGAGCGCAGGGAGCAGGTCCAGAGCGACCCCGAGCTCGCTGACGAGGCGATCCTCAACCCGTTGCAGGACGACCGCCGGGCGAGCATCGACCGCATCGTCGCCGCCATCGAACGCAACGGCGCAGAGCCTCGCGGTATGCAGGGCATGGCCGCGTGCACGATGCGTACGGCAGCCGATGACGACGGCGACGACGGCGACGAAGATGACGACAACGACAACGAGGTGAAGGGCAACCGCCCCGGGAAGGGCAACGGCAACCGTCCCCCGAACCGCCCTCCGGGTAACGGAAACGGCAACGGGAACAGCAGCGGCCAGGCCGGCAACGGACCCGTGCGCTCCGACTTCATCGACATCCGTTCCGTACGCCCCAATGTGCAGAGCGCGCAACAGCGCCGGGGCGCCTCCCGCGGAACCTTCTCCTCCAGCTGTGGGGTGAACGCGGCCGGACTATTCAACTCCGACAATGTGATCGTCGCACCGGGCGTCTCCAACGGAGCGCACCATATGCACGACTACATCGGCAACCAGGGCAACGACGCCTTCGCGAGCGACGAGGACCTGGCGAGGGCCCGCACGACCTGTAGCAACCGCGGCGACAGGTCCTCCTACTACTGGCCCGTCCTGCGCGTGCAGAACGGTCGGGCCGAGAGCGACGCCAACCAGGACGGCGGCGGCAGGGACAAGAACGTCGGCGAGATCCAGACGCCGACCCAGGTGACCCTGAACTTCCGGGGCAGCCCGGTCGGCAAGGTCACCGCGATGCCGCGGTTCCTGCGCATCATCACCGGCGACGCCAAGGCGTTCGTCAACGGTCCTGGCAACGCCAACGCCTCCTGGAGCTGCACCGGCTTCGAGGACCGACAGCTGAAGGACAAGTACCCGATCTGCCCGCGCGGCAGCCAGGTGGTGCGGACCTTCAACTTCCAGAGCTGCTGGGACGGTCGCAACACCGACAGTGCGAACCACCGCACCCATGTGGCCTTCGCCGACCGCAACGGTCGGTGCGGCCAGGGCTTCAAAGCCATCCCGCAGCTCGTCCAGCGGGTCGTCTACAAGGTCCCGCCGGGCCCCGGCTTCGCCGTGGACTCCTTCCCGGAGCAGCTGCACAAGCCCGTCACCGACCACGGGGACTTCATCAACGTCTTCGACCGGAGGCTGATGGACCGGATGGTCAGCTGCATCAACCGGGGTGAGCAGTGCCGGTGATCTGAGCAGGTCGGATCGGCCCCTCTTGGCGCGGGGGCCGATCCGGCCATCAAGCATGACCGGACCGCGGCACCTCCGCCCGGTCCCGTGCACCTCGCGGCCCACCCCGCGCCGCCGCCCGGCGGCGCCCCTGGTCCTGCGCGGTCAGCTGCCATGGTCCGAATGGTCCTCGCTCCCCCCACCACCACTCCCCCCACTTCCCCCTGAGTGGTGGAGCGAGCCGCTCTCGACCGTGCCCCCGAGCCGACCGCGCAGCGCCGCGATCACCTTCTCGTCGCCCACGGCGACCCAGCGCCGGCCCACGAGGTAGGTGCCTCCGTAGTCCTTGGCCGCGCTGATCCACTCGTGCAGTCCTCGGTCGTCGACGAAGGTCGTCAGCACATACCTACCGTCGGACGTGGTGCAGTTCGCCTGCCTCAGTTCCTCCGCGTCCGTCTGGATGTTCGGTGTGCAGCGGGCCCGCGCGGCCAGTTCCTCCAGGGTGCCGACGGCAGGGGCGGGTGAGCTCGCGCTCCGCGAGGGCGCCGCATCACCGTCGCCACGCCGACCGCCGTCACCGCCCGAGGAACACGCCGTGACGAGCGCGAGTGCCACAACTGCCCATGCCGTACGGGCCGTACGGCCGCGCCGGATCTTCGTCCTGGTCCGCATCCGGCCATCGTGCCCGTGCGGCGCGCTCTCCCGTGGCCGAACGCCGAGTAACGTGCGCCACGCGCGCACCTACTGTCACTGCGCAATCACGGATACGGGCGTACCCGGAGGAATCCTGATGTCCGAGCTGTCGAGACGTACGGTCCTGGGCACCGCGGGAGCCATCGGCGTGGGCGCGGCACTCGCCGGCCCCGCCTCCGGTGCCACGGCCCTGACCCAGCACCCCGGCCGCCGGGCCGTCTTCAACACCGCCCCGGCACAAGCCGCCCTGCGGCGGCTCCTGCCGGACCACGCCGACCAGTTCCGGCTCACGGCCGTCGGCGGCGCCGAACGGTTCAAGGTCACCGGAATCGCCGGCCTCATCGAAGTCACCGGTACCTCCCCCGCCGTCCTGCTCACCGGTGTCCACTGGTACCTCAAATACGTGTGCCGGGCCCAGATCACCTGGTCGGGGAGCCAACTCGATCTGCCCGTGGTGCTTCCCGCACCCCGCAAGGCCCTGGAGCAGCGGGCGACCGTCCCCCATCGCTTCGCGTACAACGACACCCACGACGGCTACACCGCCCCCTACGCCGACTGGGCGCGCTGGGAGCGCCTCATCGACGTCCTCGCCCTCCACGGCTGCAACGAGGTCCTGGTCACCCCCGGTCAGGAGGCCGTCTACCACCGGCTCCTCAAGGACTTCGGCTACTCGGCGACCGAGGCCGACACCTGGCTGCCGGCCCCCTCCCACCAGCCGTGGTGGCTGCTCCAGAACATGAGCGAGTACGGCGGACCCGTCTCCCCCGCGCTGCTGGCGGCCCGCACGGAGTTGGGACGCAAGATCGTGGACCGACTGCGTCAGCTGGGGATGCATCCGGTGGTGCCCGGATACTTCGGCACGGTCCCCGACGGCTTCGTCGCCCGCAACCCCGGCGCCCGTGTCATCCCCCAGGGCACCTGGAACGGACTGCGCCGCCCCGACTGGCTCGATCCGCGGACCCCCGTCTTCCCGGAGATCGCCGCCGCCTACTACCGCCACCAGGCGGAGCTGTTCGGCGAGATCGACCACTTCAAGATGGATCTACTGCACGAGGGCGGCACCGCGGGTGACGTGCCCGTGGCGGACGCGGCCCGCGCGGTCGAGACCTCGCTGCGCGCCGCCCGCCCCGAGGCGATCTGGGTGATCCTCGGCTGGCAGTCCAACCCCCGCCCGGCCCTGCTGGACGCGATCGACACCGACCGGGTCCTGATCGTCGACGGACTGTCCGACCTGGACACGGTCAAGGACCGGGACACGGAGTGGGGCGGCGCGCCCTACGCCTTCGGCACGATCCCCAACTTCGGCGGCCGGACCACCATCGGGGCGAACACCGACCGGTGGACGGCGAAGTTCACCGAGTGGCGCGACAAGCCGGGCAGTGCCCTGGTCGGGACCGCCTACATGCCGGAGGCGGCCGAGCGGGACCCGGCCGCACTGGAACTCTTCAGCGAGCTCGCGTGGCGCACCGAGCGGATCGACCGGGCCGCCTGGTTCGCCGAGTACGCCACCGTCCGCTACGGCGGCGAGGACCCGGCGGCGCAGGCCGCCTTCGCCGCGCTGGCCACCACCGCGTACCGACTCAGCAGCAGCGATGGCCGACCCTACGACTCCCACTTCGGCCGCCGGCCCAACCTCACCTCCGCCATCGGGACGGCCTTCGACCCAGCCGCCTTCGACCGGGCGCTGGACCAGTTGCTGAAGGTCCGCCCCGCGCTGCGCGACAACGACGCCTACCGCCATGACCTCACCGACGTGGCCCGGCAGGCGCTCGCCAACCGCTCCCGTACGCTCCAACTCCCCCTGCGCGCCGCCTACGCCGGCAAGGACGTGGAGACACTCAAGGCCCTGTCGGCGCTGTGGTTGAAGCTGATGCGGCTCAGCGACACCATGGCCGGCTGTCACCGCTCCTTCCTCCTCGGGCCGTGGTTGGAGGACGCCAAACGGTTCGCGACCAGCCCCGAGGAGGCCGTGGAGCTGGAGCGCACCGCCCGCGTACTCGTCACCACCTGGGGCGACCGGGTCGTGGCCGGCCACTTGAGCAACTACGCCAACCGGGACTGGCAAGGGCTGCTCGCCGATGTCCACGTACCGCAGTGGGAGGCGTACCTCGCCGAACTCGTCGCCGCACTGACCGAGGACCGCGCCCCGAAGGCCATCGACTGGTACGCGACCGAAGAGGCGTGGACCAAGGACCGGCGCTCCTATCCCATCCGTCCGACGGGTGATGCCCACCGCACGGCCGAGCGGGTGCTGGAGACCCTCACCACCGCGCCCTACCAGGGTTTCGCATCGGTGAGCGTGGACCCGCCCGCGTTCGCTCCGGGCAGCTCCGGCACGGTGACGGCCTCCTTCCGCAACCTCAACGGGCTGCGCGCGACCGGCGCGGTCGACTTCGCCCTGACCGTCGAGGGTGCCGCGCCCGAACCCGAGGGCTCCACGACGGTGACCTCGGTGGCCGCGGGCGGAACCGAGAGCGTCTCCTGGCGGGTCACCGCACCCGCCGAACCGCTCACCGCGCCCCTGCGTCCGCTGTCGTACGCCCTGCGGACCCAGTACGGACCGCAGGGCGAGGAGCGGGTGTCCGTGACCCAGCAGGGCGCGGTCCACATCGCGTCGCCCTTGGACGCCCAGTGGCGCACGTTCACCAACAGTGCGGCGGTCTTCGGCCAGTTCGGGGAGCGCTTCGCCATCAATGGCGCGGGCAACGACCTCTGGCGGGGCACCGCCCACTTCGGCAGCGCCTACCGCGAGGGCGCGCTCCGCCCGGGTACGAGCGTCACGCTCCAGGTGGACTCACAGGACCGCACGGCCAGTTGGGCACGGGCGGGAATCATCGTCCGCAATCGACTGAACGCCCCTGGCGACCTGGGATTCGTCAATCTGGCGGTGACCCCGGGGCAGGGCGTGGCGCTGTCGTACGACTCCAACGGCGACGGCACCCTCGACACCTACCGCCGGATCACGGGGGTGCGGGCGCCCGTGCTGCTGCGGCTGACGCGCGGGACGGGGACCTCGTTCACGGGGGCGTGCTCGGTGGACGGAGGGACCGTCTGGCGGACGGTGGCGACCGTCTCGGTACCGGGTGCGGCCCCCAGTGCGGACGTGGGGTTCTTCATGACGGCCATGAACGGAGGCAGCGGCGCCCGCGGGACGGTCGCCTTCAGCGGCTGGGAGGTCAACACCGGCTGACCCTGCACGGTCGGGCCCGGGCCCGCACTGGCATACGAACCACCGGATGTCGGTACGTCCCAACGGGGACGCCGTCCCTCGAACGCACCGGGCGGCGTCCGGACCGTGCGTCCCTCCCGACAGCCGATGCAATGGGGCTGCTGAGGCGGATGATTCGCCAGCCACCACCCGTGGGTGACCATACGACGATTCGCTCGTTCAGCTGAACGTGCGCTCACAGGACACCATCCCCTCGCCCGGGACCTCCCTCGAACTCGAACACGCCGAGGCCGCCCTCGTCGAGCACTATCCCCGGCTCGTACGCATCGCCTACCTCGTGCTGCCGCCCTCGCTCAGCCGCAACCGCCGCGTCCTGACCTCCCACGCCCTGGTACAGCGCTCACTGCCGCGCGGCCGGGTCGAGGACGGCGGCACCGGCCCCGCGTACCTACGGGCGCGCGTGATCGAACAGGCGCTGGCAGCCGGGCAGCCGCTCACCTGGTCCGCCCGCCCCCGCCGCGCCCAACTCCCCCCGCTGCTCCCCCGGATCTGGGGGCTGCGGGTCTTCCCGCGCGCGGGCGGCGCCGATGAACTCGCCCTCGACCGACGTCTGGCCAGACTCTCCGGACCGGCCCGCGCCGCATACGTACTGCGGCAGCTGGAGGGGCTGGACGAGGACGGCGTACGGCAGGTGCTGCACACCGCGGGGGCGCGGGAGACGGACGCGGCGATCGCCGATGCCGCCGAGGCCCATCGCGCCGACCCACGGGCCGGGGCCCTGCTGTCGTCGACGGAGTTCGATCCCTGCTCGCTCCAGGTCCGGCCGCCCGATCTGATGCGCCGCCGACAGCACGCCCGGGCCGCCGTGGTGGGCGCAGCGGCGATCGCGGTGTGCGGTGCGCTCCTCGGCATGCCGGGTGACGGATGGGGCCGCACCGGTGCGGCGGCCCCGCCGTACTCCCGCAACCCCGTGGCCGAGCGCGCCCTCGACCCCGGTCAGCTGGTGCGGGTCTCGCCCACGGCATGGCGGCAATCGTCCCGGCTGGACTTCTCGGTGTGGCCGGCGCGCGGAGAACTCGTCAAGGACCGCACGCTGCTGCGCCGCGCCCTGACCGTATGGGCGCGCCCCGGCCGTTCGGTGACGGTGTCGGCGACCCCGACCACACCCCCCGGGCCGCCGATGGGCCCGGCCCAGTTGCTGTACGCGGGGGTCGTGGACGAGGTCCGGGTGGTGCTGCTGCACGACGGACTGCGGATCGTCCGCTACGCCGAACCGTTCGGCTCCTCGCGGGACGCGGCGCTGGACTTCGCCCGGACGGACGGGGCCGAGGCCCTGTCGTCGGACGCGTTGGTGGTGGGGCGCACGGACGGGAACGTCCGCTATCTGACGGCCCCGTGGGTGCGCAAGGTGTCCGTACGGGATCTGCTGACCCCGACCGTGGCTGCCCGACCGCTGCCGCGCGATGCGCACGGGGTGACCCGGCCGATGCCCAGCCCGGCGCAGGCCGGCACCTGCCGGACGTGGGAGACGCTGGAGATCGCCGACGGAACGGTGAACCGGTTCCTGACCGATCTGGGCGAGTTGACACCGGCCCGGCTCACCTTCGGCCCGCCGGCCGCCCCTCAGGACGTGCGCCCCGGCGCTTCACTGCCGGTGTGGGCGTCGACGGCATGTCTGTTGCCCGAGGTCCGGGGTCGCGGCGTCCGCACGGTCAACCTCTGGCGCTACGCCCAGCAGTCGTTGCCCCACTCGGCGGGCACCGCGTCCTGGCTCTGTCTGCGGGCGGAGACCTGGCGGGGTCGGGGCAGTCGGACGTTGGCCCAGTTCCAGGCGCCCGGGGCGCCGATGAGCGCGGTGGTGGCACGGTCCGACGACTCCGCGGCCTGCGGAGTGCGCGACCCCAAGGTGCTCGCGGGCGTGGTGTGGCGGTCGCCGTCGGGCGATTGGTACGTGCTGGCCGCGGGGAGCGACCGGTTCGCCTCGCTCGCCGCCACGGGCGGGGTCACAGCGCGGGCGCCGGGGCGGCTCCTGGCGATCCGCGCCCGGCAGGGAGCGCGGGCGGAGTTGACGGGCGTCCTGCTCAACGGCGTACGGGCGGGTGCCCTGGGCTGAAGAACGTCGGGACGTGAGCGGTGCGCCGTCGGTGGACGCCCTTGCCGTCGGTTGCTTCCGGCACGGACCCGCGCGCCCGCTCTTGGGTCCACCTATAGAACACATGCGCGTATGACATCGGTAGGGTGTTCGCATGACCACCGGGGTTCGCCGCAGGATGGGCGTCGAGGAGCGCAGACAACAGCTGATCGGCGTTGCGTTGGAGCTGTTCAGCGCCCGCTCGCCCGACGAGGTGTCGATCGACGAGATCGCCGCGGCGGCCGGCATCTCCCGACCGTTGGTCTACCACTACTTCCCCGGCAAGCAGAGTCTGTACGAGGCGGCGCTACGGCGCGCGGCGGACGACCTGGCCGGCCGATTCGTGGAACCGCAGGAAGGCCCCCTCGGGGCACGGCTGCTGCGGGCCATGACCCGCTTCTTCGACTTCGTCGACCACCACGGACCCGGCTTCTCCGCGTTGATGCGCGGCGGCCCGGCCATCGGTTCCACCACCACCAACGCCATGGTCGACGAGGTGCGCCAGGCAGCGTACGACCAGATCATGGCCCATCTGGGCATCGAGTCCCCGCCGGTGCGACTGACCCTGGTGGTGCGCTCGTGGGTGGCGCTCGCCGAATCGACCGCGCTGCTCTGGCTGGACGGGCGGAAGATTCCGCGCGCCGAGTTGGAGTTGCAGTTGGTGCACGACTTCGGCGCCCTGTGCGCGGTGAGCGCCGCGTACGACGACGAGATGGCGCGGGTGATCGTGGACATGCTCGCCAAGGAGCCGGGGCAGGGGCCGTTCGCGGATCTGCTGGAGCGCCTGTTGGCGTTCGCCCCCGCAGCGGCGGTCACGGTGGGAGCCGTGTCCGGTCCGGTCGCCGTCGACCCGACTGACGCGATCCCCGCCCCCCGCAACGCCTGAGCGGCCCTGCGCGGCGGTCCTGGAGAGTCCCGGTGGCGCCCCGCAATCGGATACCCCTTCCCCGTCCGGCGTCCCGACACCCGCAGGTTCGGGGTGGATCGGGAGCGGGAACGGCTCACGACCGCACTCGACGGCGCTGAACGCTCCGTACGCGCGCCCTGCGGAAGACCCCGAAGGCAGCGGGTCCCCCGCATCGGAGAAGGCGGAGGCGCGTTGACCCGCAGATGGGGGGAAAGCATCCCCCGTGCGTGTCGGCCACCACGGCAGCTGTGACGCCGTACCCATCCTCACGAGGGAACGTCCATGACCCAGGAACTCGCTCCCACCCGCACGGACCAGCCCGCCCCCCGCCCCACGAACTGGTGGCGGGACGCCGTCATCTACCAGGTGTACGTACGGTCCTTCGCCGACGGCGACGGCGACGGCATCGGCGATCTGCCCGGAGCCCGGGCCCGGCTCCCCCACCTCGCGGAGTTGGGCGTCGACGCCGTGTGGCTCACCCCCTTCTACGGTTCGCCCCAGGCCGACGGCGGCTATGACGTGGCCGACTACCGGGTGGTCGATCCGCTCTTCGGCACCCTCACGGACGCACAGGACCTGGTGCACGAGGCCCACCGGCTGGGGCTGCGGGTGATCGTGGACATCGTGCCGAACCACACATCGGATCAGCACGCCTGGTTCCGGGCCGCGCTCGCCGGAGGGGACGAGCGCGCCCGCTACCACTTCCGGCCGGGTCGCGGCGCGGAGGGGGAACTCCCGCCCAACGACTGGGAGTCCGTGTTCGGCGGCCCCGCCTGGACCCGTACGGCCGAGGGCGACTGGTACCTCCACCTCTTCGCGGCCGAACAGCCCGACCTCAACTGGGAGCATCCCGCGGTGCGCGAGGAGTTCGATTCGATCCTGCGGTTCTGGCTGGACCTCGGCGTCGACGGCTTCCGCATCGATGTCGCCCACGGAATGATCAAGGCCGAGGGGATGCCGGACATCGGCCGCCGAGAGCAGGCCAAGATGATCGGCGCCCAGGTGCTGCCGTTCTTCGACCAGGACGGCGTGCACGAGATCCACCGCTCTTGGCGCAGGCTCCTGGACAGTTACGACGGGGAGCGCATCGGCGTCGCGGAGGCGTGGGCGCCCTCCGCGGAACGGCTCGCCCTGTACGTACGCCCGGATGAGCTGCACCAGGCGTTCAACTTCCAGTTCCTGACCTGCGCCTGGGACGCGACCGCCATGCGCGAGGTGATCGACGCGTCCCTGGCGGCGACGACCTCGGTGGGTGCGACCACGACATGGGTCCTCTCCAACCACGACGTCGTACGCCACACCACCCGCTACGGAGGCGGTGAACAGGGTCTGCGGCGGGCGAGGGCGGCGGCCCTGCTGACCCTGGCGCTGCCCGGGTCCGCCTATGTCTACCAGGGCGAGGAACTCGGCCTGCCGGAGGTCGACCTACCGGACTCCGTGCGCCAGGACCCGGCGTTCTTCCGGGGCGACGGGCAGGAAGGGCTGCGGGACGGCTGTCGGGTGCCGCTGCCGTGGTCGGGCGACGGCACTCCGTACGGTTTCGGGCACGGCGGGAGTTGGCTGCCCCAGCCGGACGACTGGAAGGCGCTCTCGGTTGCTGCTCAGAGCGGCGAACCGGGCTCCACCCTGGAGCTCTACCGCTCGGCCATCGCCCTGCGCCACTCACTGCCCGGTCTCGGAGACGGCGAAATCGACTGGCTGGAGGGACCCGAGGGGACCTTGGTGTTCCGTCGGTCCGGGGTCGGTGGCGGGGTGGTCTGCACCCTCAACGCGCTCGCCGACGAGGTCGAACTCCCGACGCCGGGGCGCCTCGCGCTCTCTTCGGTGGAGTTGGACACCATGGGGGAGGTCGTCCGGCTGCCCGGGGAGAGTTGCGCTTGGTGGACCGTCTGAGGAGCCGCATCGCGTGCGCGCCCTGAGATCGGCTTGATCCGGCGCCCCCGTGCTGCCCGGGGAGCCCGACGGCCAGGGAGAACCACGGGGTGGCCGGAACGGCGGACGGCACTTCCGATGGACCCCACCCCTGGTGGTCCCCGAGGGCCACGGCCACGTATCGTGTCCGAGTCCACCCGTCTGAGCTGGCACTTCGAGGATGCGTACGCAAGGGCATCCGAAGGCCACCCCGGGTTCGCCCCGGACCTGTGGGGCACGGTCAGCTCGTCCAAAAGGTGGAGCAGGTGCGCCCCATACGGGACCGAGGGATGATCGATGGGTGGGCGCACATCTGGCAGACTCTCGTCCCATGGGTGAAGCGACCGTGAAGACTCTGGAAGACCAGACGGCCACTCCGTCACCCATGGTGGACGAGGGTGCCGAAGCGCCCCGTTCCCGTTTTGCCCGCTTCAAGGAGCTGCGTTCTCCACGCCGTCCCCGCATCTGGTTCGAAATCCTGCTGATCGCGGTGAGTTACTGGACGTACTCACTGATCCGCAATGCGGTCCCGGAGCAGAAGGCCCAGGCGCTGAAGAACGCCGACTGGATCTGGGACGCGGAGAAGGCGATCGGCCTCGCTTTCGAGGAGTCGGTCAATCACGCGGTGAACTCCGTGACATGGCTGATCGTCGGCATGAACTACTACTACGCCACGCTGCACTTCATCGTCACCATCGGGGTGCTGGTGTGGCTCTACCGATGGCATCCGGGCCGCTACGCGCCCGCTCGCCTGGTCCTCTTCGCGACCACCGGCGTGGCCCTGGTCGGCTACTACCTGTATCCGCTCGCTCCCCCTCGGTTGATGAACGGGCAGAACTTCATCGACACCGTCCTGGTCCACGAGACCTGGGGATCGATGGCGTCGGGCGACCTGAAGAACATGTCGAACCAGTACGCGGCCATGCCGTCGATGCACATCGGCTGGTCTCTCTGGTGCGGCTTGATCATCTTCGCGCTGGCGTCGACGCCCTGGGCGAAGGTCCTCGGTGCGCTCTACCCGATGGCGACGCTGGTCGTGATCGTCGCGACGGCCAACCACTTCTGGTTGGACGCGGTCGGCGGGATCATCTGCCTGGCCTTCGGCTTCGCCCTCTCCTACGCCTGGTACCGCGCACTCCCCCACCAACTCCCGAAGCTCCCGGTCAACGACAGGGCCCGGAGCGCCCGCGCTCCACAGGCGCGGGGGCGGCGCTCCGGAAGCACGGCGGCGGCCCCCGCCCGCGAGTAGCCCTCGTGGTCGGGCGCGGCGGTCAGCCGCGGTGGGTGATGCGGCCCGATGTCATCGTCAGTAGGACCGGGGCTTCGGCGACCTCGTCCGGTGCGGCCTGGACCGGGTCGAGGCCGAAGGCGGTCAGATCGGCGCGGTGACCCACCGCGACACGGCCCGCCACGGACTCCTCACCGGCCGCGAATGCGGCGTGGGTCGTCATGCCCTCCAGCGCCATCAGGCCGGTGAGCCCCGCGCCCCTGGCCGCTCCCCCGGGGCTGCGGCCCATGGCCAGGACCTGGCGGGCGTCGAAGTGGGCGATCGGCCAGTCGGAGCCGAGGGCCAGTACGGCGCCGGCGTTGCGCAGGTCCCGACAGCGCCAGGCCCGGGAGGCGCGCTCTTCGCCCAGGCGCTGTGACCACTCGTCGGTGTGGTCGGCACGGGTGTACGCGGTGTGCGGGGGTTGCATGGAGGCGGTCACCCCGAGCCGGGCAAAGCGCGGAAGCTGATCGTCCGGGACGGTTTCGATGTGTTCGATGCGATGGCGCGGGCCACCTGCGCCGATCGATTCGACCGTGTCCAGCACATGGCGCACGGCGGCATCGCCGATGGCATGGGTGGCGGTCGGCACTCCTGCCTCGTGCAGTTGCCTGACCGCCCTGCTGTACGCCTTGGGGTCGGGCCAGAAGGCGTCCGTACCCTGGCCGTGGCAGTCGGCCTGCTCCAGCCAGGCCGTACCGCCCTCGACCGTGCCGTCCATGAAGAACTTCACCCCGCCGACGCGCCAGTTGCGGCCCCGGTGCTGCTGGAGCGCGATCAGTTCGGCGATGCCGTCGTCCGTCACTCCGGGCATGCACCAGGGTGCGAGCCGTAGCCGCAGCGGAAGGTCGGTCGTGGACTCGACCGCCATCAGCAACTCCAGCGCGTTTCCGCCGAGGTCCATGACATGGGCGGAGGTGAGCCCGGTGGTGGCCATGGCGGAGAGGAGGTCGAGCAGTTGGGTGCGGCGTTCGTCCTGGGGGGTGCGGGGGAGGACCGGGTCGGCCAGGTCCATGGCGGCGTGCTCGATCAGATGGCCGGTCGGGCGTCCTTCGGCGTCGCAGACGACTTCGGCGCGCTGGTCGAAGGCGCGCGGCCCGTCGATCCCGGCGAGCGCGAGCGCGCTTTCGCTCAGGAGGGCCGAGTGGCCGTCGTACAGCCGGATATAGGCGTGTGCGCCGTGCAGTGCGTCCTGGATCAGGGCGTGGTGCAGGGGGCGGCCTTCGAAGGCGTTGTGGTCGAGACCATGGCCCAGTACCCAGCCGTCGACGCGGGGGGCGCTGCGGAGGGCGGCGCGGAGGGCCGCCAGATCGCCGATGGCGCTGAGGTCGGTGCCCGTCGCCAGTTCGAGGCCCCACACGGGGTGGCTGTGGGCGTCGGTCAGTCCGGGGGTGAGGGTGGCGCCGGTGAGGTCGACGGTCTCGGTGCCCGGACCCTTCCAGTCCCGCACGTCCGCCGTGTCACCGACCGCGGTGATGGTCCCGTCCTTGATCGCCACGGCGGTGGCGCGGGGCCTGACGGGGTCCAGGGTGTGGATGTGGGCGCCGGTCAGGACGATGTCGGCTGTGGGCACGGGGCGCTCCTTCGCTGGAGGTCGTGGGACGTCAGACCATAAACCTAAAGCCTTTCGGTTTTGGCAATGTAGCCTCTGCCGTGGGTTCGGGGAAGAGAGACGGGGAGATCACAGACATGGGACGGCCGCGCACACCTCTGATCGACCGGGAGCGCATCACGACCGCCGCCCTGGAGCTCGTCGATGCACAGGGCGAGTTCAGCGTGCCGCAGATCGCCCGGAAGCTCGGGGTGCAGACGGGCTCGCTGTACCACCACGTGGAAGGCCGCGACGGCATCGTCGAGCTGATGCGAGAGCGCGTCGCCGGGGCGATCGACACCTCGGTGTTGGAGCACTCGCCCTGGGACGAGGCCCTGGTCGGCTGGGCCCGCTCCTATCGGGCCGCCTTCGCCGCCCACCCCCGGGTGATTCCCCTGCTGATGGCGTCCCCGATCCGGGCGCCGCGCGTGCTTGAGGGGTACGAACAGGCCGTGCGCAGCCTGTTGGATGCGGGGTTCGCCCTCTCCTCGGTCCTGACCGTGCTCACCGCCGTGGAGAACGTGGTGCTCGGCTCGGCCCTCGATCTGGCGGCGCCCGAGACCATGTGGGAACTGCCGGACGACAGCAGCACTCCGGCCCTGGCCAGCGCACTGGCCGCGGTGCCCGCCGGTCAGTCCGACGCGGCCTTCGAGCTCGCCCTGGACGCGTGCATGGAGCGCTTCCGCCAACTGCTGGCCACCCGGCTGGAGAACCCGCACGCCTAGGTCGTGTGCCCCGACGCGCACGCTCACTGGCGCCCGGACCGGCCCCCGTTCTCCTCAAAGAGTTCCCGGGTGCGCCGCAGCAGGGCGTCCCGGACCTCGTCCGGGGAGAGGACCCGGAGCGGGGTGCCCAGGGCGAGGAGGTAGCGGGCGAGTTGGTCGGCGTCGTTGGCGCCGATCTCGACGATGGTGGCGTCGGGCCCGTCCGGGTGGTGGGTGCCGATCGTCGGTGGCACCAGCGCGCGGGCCCGGTCCATGGGGTGCGGAAGCCGGATCCTCCCGTAGAGGGGGTACACGACGCTCGCGATGCCCCGGGAGACGAGGAGTGCCGGGTCGGGCGGGTCGACGAGTTCGACCGGCTGTCCCGTCGTCCGTACGTGGACCACCCGGTCGGCACGGAACGTACGCCACTGGTCCCGGGCCACGTCCCGGGCGACGAAGTACCAGCGCAGGCCCGTGTGCACCAGGCGGTAGGGGTCGACGTCCCGGACGCTGTCCTGGCCCGCGTGGTCGCGGTACGACAGACGGCTCCGCTCACCGCGGCGGCAGGCTGCGGCCAGTTCCAGCAGCACTGCGGGGTTGATCCGGGGCCCCTCGGACCTGGGGGTGTGGACGAAGGTGGCGTCCATCTCGCTGAGCCGGTGCGCGATCCGGGGCGGGAGGACCTGTTGCAGCTTCAGGAGTGCCGACAGGGCGGCCTGCTCGCTGCCGAGGACCCCGCTGAGCGCGGCCTCGCGCAGGGCGACGGCCACGGCGAGCGCCTCCTCATCGTCGAGGACCAGCGGCAGCACCCGGGTGGCGACGCCGAGGCGGTAGCCGCCCCAGGGGCCGGGGTCGGACTCGATGCCGTAGCCGAGTTCCCGCAGCCGGGCGATGTCCCGCCGCACCGTGCGCCCGGTGACCCCCATCCGCTCCGCCAGCTCGCGACAGGTCCAGGTCGGTCGGGTGGACAGCAGCGAGACCAGTCGCAGCAGGCGGGCAGAAGTACCGATCACACCGCGAAGTGTTCCTCATGACCAGGACCGGAACTGTCCTGGTCCCGTCCTACTGTCCCTGCCATGAGTACTGGAACCACGACCACACCGGCGATCCGCTTGCTGTCCGTCGACTTCGACTGCCCGGACCCCGCGGAGCTGTCCCGCTTCTACGGCGAGGCCCTCGGCCTGCCCGCCGTCTACACCAGCGACGACTTCGTACTGCTCGGCCGAGAGGGTTCACCGGGACTGGGTTTCATCCGGGTCGCCGACTACCGGCGTCCGACCTGGCCTAACCCCTCCCAGGGGAAGCAGGCACACATGGAACTGGGCGTCGACGACCTGGACGCCGCCCATGCACGGATGCTGGCCCTGGGCGCCGAGGAACCCGCCGTCCAACCCCATCCCGAGCAGCGGAGGGTCCTGCTGGACCCGGCAGGGCACCCGTTCTGCATCTCCACGCAGGACTGAGTGGCCGTCGTCGTGCGATGCCCCGCGAGGACGGCCGACTCCCCGTCGTCCTCGTGGGCTGGCCCGGGGCCAGCTGTAACAGACAGAAACAGACGGAACCATACGGAAACATACAGAACCAGATGGAACCAGATGGAAACTGTGGCAAACGAACTACGCGAGCGAACCGCCCCGGTCCGTCGGCCCCAGTTCCGCCAGGAGTGCGGGCAGGGTGCGGTCCAGTTCCCGCCACCAGTAGGGCGGGGAGTGGGTTCCCGCGTAGAAGTGGGTGCTGAGCTGCACTCCGACGTCCGCCAAACGGCCCGCCAACAGCTTCGACTGCTCCTCCATGATGGCCTCGGACGGTGAGATCACCTCGGCGGGGAAAAAGTTGTCGGGGTCCTCAAGGCCGGGGACGTGCGGATCCGGCTGGACGTCAGGCGGGTCCAACTCGCCCTTCGTACCGTCTCCGCTGGATAGGTGGACCCGGGTGCCGCGGAGGCGTTCCGCCAGGTGGTAGGGGTCGTGTGCGTGCCAGCGGGCGCGCTGGCTGACCGGGTCGCCCCAGAGGGCGAGCCAGTCGAGACCGAGGTACGTCATGCCCGCCCGGACCACGCGCGGATTCTGCGAGGGGTGGACGAAACCGCTGAAGCTGGCCACCGCGCGGAACAGTCCCGGCCGGTGCGCGGCGTAGGTCAGCGCACCGAAGCCGCCCTGGGACTCGCCGGCGGCGACGCGCCGCTTTCCGGCCCCGTACGAGCGCTCCAGGATCGGCATCACCTCGTCGAGGTGGAAGGTCTCCACGGCCGGCGGGCCGCCCTCGCCGTGGTTCCACCAGTCGCTGTAGAAGCCGTACAGGGGCATCGACGGCATCACGACCAGCACGTCGTGCAACTCCGGCCGGTCCTGGACGAGGTACTCCCGGGTCCACGTCTCGTGGTCGCCGTCGCCGCCGCTCAGCAGGTAGAGCACCGGCCAGCGGTCGCGGGGGTCGCGCTCGTCCCAGCCGTCCGGGGTGAGCAGCCGCACCTTCCCCGGGTCGTGCAGGGACGGTGTGTCGATGGTGAGGTCGACGATCCGGGGGCCCACGCGGTGTTCCTCGACGACACGGGCCCGGTCCGCCTCCCGGTTCCCCCGCGCGTCGGCGGACGGCTGGGGCAGCAGGACGGCGATCAGCAGGGCGAGCACGGACGCGAGGGTGATCCGGTTCATCCGGGTCGGCATGGGCTCCTCCGGTGGTCGGGCCGCGGTCGGGCGGTGGGGGACGACGCCGGGCAGTGCGCGGGCAGCCGAGCGGCACGGCGGACGTCGTCCCCTCACCGTAGGGATCGCGGGCGCCGGACCGAACGACCCGGGGCGGGGCGCGTGTCGGGACCACCGGGCCCAGTGCGCCCCGGGTGTTCACACGGTCAACGGCCCGCGCATCAGGCCCCGTAGAACAGGGTCTCCATCACCGCGCGCGCCCGGCGGGTCGTCCGGCGGTAGTCGTCGAGCATGTCGCCGACGTGACCCGGGTCGTAGCCCATGTAGCGGCCGAGGGCCGCCAGTTCGCGGCCGTCGGAGGGAAAGGTGTCCCCGGCCCGGCCGCGTACCAACATCACTCCATTGCGCACCCGGGTGGCCAGCACCCATGCCTCGTCCAGGATCTGGGCCTCCTCCGTGCCGATCAGTCCGGCCTGGTGGGCGGCGCGCAGGGCCGGACGCGTGCGGGTCGTGCGCAGTCCGGGTTCGGCCCAGGCGTGCTGCATCTGGATCAGTTGGACGGTCCACTCCACGTCACTGAGCCCACCGCGGCCCAACTTGGTGTGGAGGGTGGGGTCGGCGCCGCGCGGCAGCCGCTCGGACTCCATGCGCGCTTTGAGCCTGCGGATCTCCCGTACGGCGTCCTCGCCGAGCCCTTCCATGGGGTAGCGCAGTGGGTCGATGAGGTCGATGAAGCGGGCGCCCAGGTCCCGATCGCCCGCCATGGGTTCGGCCCGCAGCAGGGCCTGGCTCTCCCACACCAGCGACCAGCGCCGGTAGTACGCCTCGTACGACGCGAGCGTCCTGACCATGGGGCCGCTCTTGCCCTCGGGCCGCAGATCGGCGTCGATGAGGAGCGGCGGATCGGCGGTGGGAAGTTGGAGGAGCCGGCGCATTTCGGTGACGACGGTGTTCGCGGCGCGGGCCGCTTCCTGTTCGTCCTCGCCCGGGCGGGGCTCGTGGACGAAGAGCACGTCCGCGTCCGAGCCGTAGGCGAGTTCCCGTCCGCCGAAGCGCCCCACCCCGATCACGGCGAACCGGGTCGGCAGCACGTCGCCCCAGTGGTCGCGGACGGCGGCGCGGAGCGCGCCGGCGATGGTGGCGGCGTTGAGGTCGGTGATGGCGAGGCCCACCCGGTCGACGAGTGCGCCGGGGTCGGCCTCGGCGGGGCTGTCCTCGGTGCCGTAGGAGCCGATGAGATCGGCGGCTGCGGTACGGAACAACTCGCGGCGGCGCACCCCGCGGGCCACGGCGACCGCGTCCTCGGCGTTGGTCGCACGTCCGACGGCCGCCAGGACCTCGGGTTCCAGATGGTCGCGGCGGCGCGGATTGAGGCCGCCGGGGTCGCCGAGGATGGCCACGGCCTCCGGGGCGCGCAGCAGCAGGTCGGGGGCGAGCCGGCCGGCGGACAGGACCCGGGCGAGGTTCTCGGCCGCCGCGCCCTCGTCCCGCAGCAGCCGCAGGTACCAGGGCGTCTTGCCGAGGGCGTCGGACACCTTGCGGAAGCCGAGGAGTCCCGCGTCAGGGTCGGCGGAGTCGGCGAACCAGCCGAGCAGCACCGGCAGCAGCGTCCGTTGGATGGCGGCCTTGCGGCTCACTCCGGACGCCAGTGCCTCCAGGTGGCGCAGGGCGGCGGACGGGTCGGCGTAGCCGAGGGCTTCGAGTCGTTCCCGGGCGGCCTTGGTGCTGAGTCGGGCCTCCACCGGGGAGAGTTGGGCGACGGCGTCGAGCAGGGGCCGGTAGAACAGCTTCTCGTGCAGTCGTCGCACCACGGCCGCGTGGCGCCGCCAGGAGCGGTTGAGCTCGGCGATCGGGTCGGTGCGCAGCCCCAGGGAGCGGCCGAGCCGGCGCAGGTCGGCGTCGCCCTCCGGGACCAGATGGGTGCGGCGCAGCCGATAGAGCTGGATGCGGTGTTCCATGGCGCGCAGGAAGCGGTACGCCTCGTCGAGTTGGGCGGCGTCGACGCGTCCGACGTAGCCGCCTTCGGCGAGGGCCTTGAGCGCTTCCAGGGTGCTGCCGCTGTGCAGGGTGTGGTCGCCGCGGCCGTGCACGAGTTGCAGGAGTTGTACGGCGAACTCCACGTCCCGCAGCCCGCCGGGGCCGAGTTTCAGTTCGCGTTCCACTTCGGCGGCGGGGATGTTGTCGATGACACGTCGGCGCATCTTCTGTACATCGGCGACGAAGTTCTCCCGCTCGGCGGCCTGCCAGACGAGGGGGGAGACGGCGTCGATGTAGTCCTGGCCGAGCGCCCGGTCGCCGGCCACGGGTCGGGCCTTGAGGAGGGCCTGGAACTCCCAGGTCTTGGCCCAGCGCTGGTAGTAGGCCAGGTGGCTGGAGAGGGTCCGCACCAGGGGGCCGTTGCGCCCTTCGGGCCGCAGATTGGCGTCCACCGGCCAGATCGTGCCCTCCACGGTGGTTTCGGAGCAGATGCGCATCAGGTGGGACGCGAGTCGCGTGGCCGCCTGGACCGCCTTGTTCTCGTCGACGCCGATGGCGGGCTCGCCGACGAAGACGACGTCGACGTCGGACACGTAGTTGAGTTCGTGACCGCCGCACTTGCCGAGGGCGATGACGGCCAGTCGACAACTCGCGGCGTCGTCGGGGGCGGCGGCTTCGGCGATGGCCAGGGCGGCCCGGAGCGTTGCGGTGGCGAGGTCGGCGAGTTCGGCCGCGGTCTGGGCGACGTCGGTCGTTCCGCAGACGTCCCGGGCGGCGATGGACAGCAGACAGCGCCGGTAGGCGATGCGTAGGGAGACGGGGTCATCGGCGTCGGCGAGGCAGCGTTCGAAGTCGGCGACGCCGGGGTGGAGGTCCGTCGACTCGTAGGTGGCGAGGGCCCGCCAGTCGCCGGGATGGCGCACCAGGTGGTCACCGAGCGCCTCGGACGCGCCCAGGACCCCGAGGAGTCGATCGCGCAGGGGTTTGGCCGTGATCAGGGTGTCGAGGAGCACGCGGGGCTCGTCCGGGTCCTGCGTTTCGGCCAGGCGGACGAGGCTGCGCAGGGCGAGGTCGGGGTCGGCTGCGGAGCCGAGGGCGTCCAGGAGTACGGAATCGTCCCGCACGGGGGCCAGAACCGGCAGGTCGAGCAGTCTTTCGGCGGCGGCGGGGTCCGTGAACCCGTGCCGCAGCAGCCGTGTGAAGGTACTGCTCCTGCGCCCGGGCACCGCCGTCATCCCGTCGCCTCCGTTTTCGCGCTCGCCCCGCGCCCCGTGCCCGGCGCTCGTACCGGGCTGCGATCAAGGTCTGCTAGGGAGACTAGCCGCAGCTTCGCGCGGCGGTCCTCTGCGGTCCACGCCCGAGCGATGAGTATGGGCCGCGGAGGCAGTCTCCCTTGCGCCCCGCTCGGGGACCTCCGACCGCGACGAAACGTTGCACCGCACCTGTACGAGAGGACCGCACTCCATGGTCGACTCCGCATCCCCTCCCCCATTGACCCAGTTGATCACCCGTTTCAGCGAGGACGAGGCCGCGGCCGAGGACTGGTCGGAGGCGGTGGAGCTGTTGACGGCGGCCGAGGTCTTCTGGTTGTCGACGGTCCGTCCCGACGGCCGTCCGCACGTCACTCCGCTGATCGCGGTGTGGCACGAGGACGCGCTCAACTTCTGCACCGGTGAGAACGAGCGCAAGGCGAAGAACATCGCCCAGAACACGGAAGTGGTGCTCACCACCGGTGTGAACTCGCTCCACGGGGGGTGTGACCTGGTGGTCGAGGGCACGGCGGAACGGGTGAGGGACGACACCCGGCTGCGCTCGCTGGCCAGCGCGTACAGCGACAAGTACGGCTCGGAGTGGACGTTCGAGGTGCAGGAGGGGGTGTTCGTCGGACAGGGCGGCCCGGCCCTGGTGTTCCGGGTGGAGCCGCGCACGGCGTTCGGATTCACCAAGGGACCGTACGGAATGACGCGCTGGCGGTTCGGGCAGGGCTGAGTCGTCACTCCGTCGCGTTCGTCCGCCCCCGCGGCACTGTTCGCCCCACCGGCATCGACAGACCCCACCGGCATCTAGAGGAAGGAAGTCCCGCTCATGGAGTTGACGCTTGAGGTCGTCACCGTCCCGGTGACCGACCTGGACCGCTCCAAGAAGTTCTACGAGGAGGGCTGCGGTTTCCGCCTCGACGTGGACCAGGAGGTCGCGCCCACGGTGCGCATCGTCCAGCTGACTCCGCCGGGCTCGCGCTGTTCGATCGCCCTGATGGGCGGATTCCCGCCGGCGCCGGGACAGCAGACGATGGCGCCGGGCGCGCTCCAGGGCCTCCAGTTGTGCGTGACGGACCTCGCGGCGGCCCGGGCGGCACTGGTGGAGCGGTCGGTGGACGTCAGCGAGATCCAGCACGTGGGCGCCACCGGCTGGGAGACCGGTCCCGGCGGGGAGTGGAACTCCTTCGTCTTCTTCCGCGACCCGGACGGCAACGGCTGGGCGATTCAGGAGGCTCCGTCGCCCCTGTCGGACCGCTGACCAGCACCACACTCCAGGGGAACGCATCGCGCCCGGTGGCCTGCGTGGACCATCGGGCGCGGGGCGCTGCAACCCTTGCCCCGCGAGATGGCCTCGGCGGCTCGCGGGGATCGAGGGCGGGGTAACTCCCGTACGTCAGGTCTGCGGGGGCTGCCCCTGCCCCGAGGTGCCACCGGAGCCGTACTGGCCCTTCATCTTGTCCTGTGCGGTGTCCACCTGGCCGGTGTACTTGCCCTGGGTCTTGTCGTCGACCTTGTCGCCTGCGCGGTCGACGCCCTTGTCGGCCTGGGACTCGTGGCCCTTGAGCATGTTCTTGAGCTTGTCCATCACGGACATGGGGTCATCCCTTCTGCGCTCGTCCCCCACTACTCCAGGGTCACCGCACAACCCTCGCTCCGCATCCCGGCAGCCCTCAGAGCACGGAAACGACGGGCCACCGATCGATCAGTTCCGGGCGGCCCGTCGTACGAGGGAGGCTGCGGCGAGCGCCTACAGCACCGGCATCATCTTCCGCAGCTCGAAGGCGGTGACCTCGGAGCGGTACTCCTCCCACTCCTGCTTCTTGTTGCGGAGGAAGAAGTCGAAGACGTGCTCCCCGAGCGTCTCGGCGACCAGTTCGCTGCGCTCCATCAGAGAGATCGCCTCACCGAGGTTCTGCGGCAGCGGTTCGATGCCCATCGCCCGCCGCTCACCGTCCGACAACGCCCAGACGTCGTCGTCGGCGCCCGGCGGCAGCTCGTAGCCCTCTTCGATGCCCTTGAGGCCCGCGGCCAGCAGCACCGCGTAGGTCAGATAGGGGTTCGCGCCCGAGTCGATGGAGCGCACCTCGACTCTTGATGAGCCCGTCTTGCCCGGCTTGTACATCGGGACGCGGATCAGGGCAGAGCGGTTGTTGTGGCCCCAACAGATGTACGAGGGGGCTTCGCCTCCCGCGCCCGCGCTGCGGGCCGAGCCGCCCCAGATCCGCTTGTAGGAGTTGACCCACTGGTTGGTGACGGCGGAGATCTCGGCCGCGTGGCGCAGCAGACCTGCGATGAAGGACCGTCCCACCTTGGAGAGTTGGTACTCCGCGCCGGATTCGTAGAAGGCGTTCCGGTCGCCCTCGAAGAGGGAGAGGTGGGTGTGCATCCCGGAACCCGGGTACTCGCTGAACGGTTTCGGCATGAAGGTCGCCTGGACGCCCTGTTCCAGCGCCACCTGCTTCATCACCAGCCGGAAGGTCATGATGTTGTCGGCGGTGGAGAGCGCGTCGGCGTACCGGAGGTCGATCTCCTGCTGGCCGGGGGCGCCCTCGTGGTGGCTGAACTCCACCGAGATGCCCATGGACTCCAGCATGGTGATCGCCTGCCGGCGGAAGTCCATGCCCACGTTCTGGGGTGTGTGGTCGAAGTAGCCGGAATTGTCGGCGGGGACGGGCCTGCTGCCGTCGAGCGGTTTGTCCTTCAGCAGGAAGAACTCGATCTCCGGGTGGGTGTAGAAGGTGAAGCCCAGATCGGAGGTCTTGGCCAGCATCCGCTTGAGCACGTAGCGCGGGTCGGCGAAGGACGGGGAACCGTCGGGCATCAGGATGTCGCAGAACATCCGGGCCGTTCCGGGGGCCTCGGCGCGCCAGGGCAGGATCTGGAAGGTGCCCGGATCAGGCTTGGCGATCATGTCGGATTCGTATACGCGGGCGAAGCCCTCGATGGCGGAACCGTCGAAGCCGATGCCTTCGTCGAACGCCTGCTCAAGCTCGGCGGGGGCCACCGCGACCGACTTGAGGAAGCCGAGCACGTCGGTGAACCACAGACGCACGAAGCGGATGTCGCGCTCCTCCAGCGTGCGGAGCACGAACTCCTGCTGCTTATCCATTGCCACCCAATCCTTCCACCCACTCGTTGCTGGTCGAGCCGTCCGCTCCCGCGAGCATCCCATCCATGGGTTTCCGGCACATTGCGCGGCACCAGCGCTGAGCCCCATTGTGGGTCAGGGGTCACCGCCGTACGACCTTGAGGGCTCCCCCGGCGGTTCCCATACGGTTCCGGCCACCTGGCCAAAGCTGTTTTGGCCGCCCCGTATGAGGTGCTCGGCGGACTCGCTCGCTACGATCTCGGCCATGGGGGGTTCGCGGCTCGGCCTCATCACGCGTGGCACGCGTCCCGCGGCACTGCTGAGTGCCGTGGCGACGCTCCTCGGCGCGCTCGCCATCTGTCTGAGCCCGCTCACCGATCACCACGCCCCCGCTCGGGCCGCCGGCGATGTGCTGCCGACCTTCTCGTGTCCCTACGAGAGCGGGGCCTGCGGGCTGTTGCCCGAGGTCAGCGCCGCGGTACTGACCTCGCCGCCGCCGGACCACCCCATCGACGCCGGCGAGCAGGGCGTCCGCCACGGCGGGCTGCCCGGGGTCGATCGTCCGACGCGCTCCGGAGCGTTGGCCAGGGCTCCCGATCTGCACGTCCTTCAGGTGCTGCGGACCTAGGGTCTTTCTTTTGGATCAGGCTGGATCAGGGAGCGGGGTCTGGTGCCGTGGATCGCAAGGCGGAGGAATGAATCACTGCGGAGCATTGGTGATTGACGACAACGCGGCGAGGCGCGGTGCCAGGGCACGCGAGCCCAGCAAGATCCGAAAGAAGGGCCCTAAGCGTCCGCTCCCCCACAGCTCCGCACACACCCCCATCGATCACCCAGTGAAGAAGGACGACACACCATGGCTTCCCGTAAGACCAGCGACGACCGCCGCGCCCGAATAGAGGCCATGCGCAAGGCCGACCAGTCCCGCGAGCGCCGCAATCGCATCCTCACCATCGGCCTCAGCGGCATCGTCGTCGCCTCGCTCATCGGCTTCGGCGTCTATGTGCTGGAGAAGGAGAACGACGAGCAGGAGCAGAAGGTCGCCCAGGCCAAGGAACCCATCAAGGACGAGAAGACCTGGGACGCCAAGAAGCTCGGCCGCACCCACGTCAACAAGGCCGTCAACTACCCCATGAAGCCCCCGGTCGGCGGCGACCACCACCAGGCGTGGATGAACTGCAACGGCGACGTCTACAAGGAGTCCATCCCGAACGAGAACGCCGTGCACTCCCTGGAGCACGGGGCCGTCTGGGTGACCTACAGCGACAAGGCCGCCAAGGCCGACGTGGAGAAGCTGGAGAAGCGGGTCAAGGGCAACCAGTACACGCTGATGAGCCCGGTCAAGGACCAGGCCGGCCCGATCATGCTGAGCGCCTGGGGCAAGCAGCTGACGGTGGAGAACGCGTCAGACTCCCGGGTGGAGCAGTTCCTCAACAAGTACGTGCTGGGCGAGCAGACCCCCGAGAAGGGCGCGGCCTGCACGGGCGGCCTGAAGAGCAAGTGAACGGGCGGTGATGGCTATGACGCGCACCCACTGGGCCGCCATCGCGGCGGTGGTCCTGGCGCTGCTGTTCGCGGGAGCCGCGACGGTGGCCTCCGCGGGTGATGGCGACCGACCCCGTACGCCGGCGACCGACTCGGCGGACGCGGGGTTCGCGCGTGACATGTCGGTCCACCACCAGCAGGCGGTGGAGATGTCATTCATCATCCGCGACCGCACCGAGGACGAGGAGATCCGCCGGCTGGCGTACGACATCGCCAACACCCAGGCCAACCAGCGCGGCATGATGCTGGGCTGGCTCGACCTGTGGGGGCTGCCGATCACCACGGTGGGTACGGAGCCGATGACCTGGATGTCACAGGGCGGCGGCGACCACAGCGGGCATATGGGGCAGCAGTCGGCCGGCGAGGGTTCGTTGATGCCGGGGATGGCGACGAAGGCGCAGCTGGAACGGCTCGGAACCCTCAGCGGGAAGGCCGCCGAGATCGAGTTCCTCCAGTTGATGATCGTCCACCACAACGGCGGGGTGGCCATGGCCGAGGGCTGTGTCCGGCTGTGCACGGTCGCGCCGGAGAAGCAGTTGGCACAGGGCATGGTCGACGCCCAGCGCTCCGAGGTGGAGCTGATGGTGGACCTGCTGAAGGAGCGGGGCGCACAGGTGCGTACCTGAGCGCCGAGTTCAACCGCGTTCGTCCGCCCCGGAGAACCTCCAGGTGATCCGGGGCGGACGGATCGCCGCGCACAGGGGTAGCCCCCGGTCGTCCGTGAGGCCGACGTCGGTGCGCACGGTGCCGCCGGCCGCCGCTTCGGGCGGGAGGTCGTCCAGGAAGAACTTCGCCCGCCGGAACATGGCGAAATCGCCGTCCGGTGGTAGCTCGCCCCAGGTCAGATAGATGAATCGGGCTCCCCGCCGCCCCTGGACATGCGGTCCCTTGAAGTCGGTGGTGCCATCGGTGCCGGTGATCGTCTCGACGGTGATGCGGAAGACGGCCTCGGGCGCATCCGCCTGCACCAGTTGGTCGGGGTCCTTGCCCCGTTGGGTGCCCACGTGGACATGGCGGTACTCACCGCAGGAGCCACCGGGGAGTTCATGGCCCCTGATCTGCAAGGTCAGCCGTGCCATCGCGTTCCCTTCGTCAGCCTTGTCGAAACAATGTTCACCCATGTGGCCTACAGCAGTCGCGTACTCCGAATGGCCCCATGACGATGGGTTGGCCCGGACCTTCAGCTGCCCGAGTGGCACCTGTGACGTACCAGGAGGCGCGAACTCATGACCACCGCCAAGGACATCATGCACAGCGGGGCGCAGTGGATTCCCGCACACGAGACCCTCGACCGAGCCGCACAGTTGATGCGCGCCCACCATGTGGGGGCGCTTCCGATCGCCGATGCCAATGAACGGCTCTGCGGCATCCTCACCGACCGTGACATCGTGGTCGGCTGTGTCGCTCTGGGTCACGATCCCGCCAAGGTGACCGCCGGGGAGCTCGCCAAGGGCACGCCGCGCTGGATCGAAGCGGACCGGGGCGTGGACGACGTACTCCAGGAGATGGAGGTCCACCAGATCCGCCGGCTGCCGGTGATCGAGGGCAAGCGACTGGTGGGCATGATCAGCGAGGCGGATCTGGCCCAGCACCTCTCGGA
Source organism: Streptomyces sp. NPDC005963 (assembly GCF_040638655.1). NCBI lineage: Bacteria > Bacillati > Actinomycetota > Actinomycetes > Kitasatosporales > Streptomycetaceae > Streptomyces > Streptomyces sp. NPDC005963. The sequence continues at coordinate 84,264 of NZ_JBEXVD010000015.1, forward strand.
CGAGCAACTCGCCGGATGGGCGGAGCGCGTCTACGCGAGGGGCTGACCGCGGCCGGCGCTTCCCCCGTCGAGCACCGCCCGGGCCACCGCGTCCGGGCGGTCCAGCATCAGCAGATGGCCGGCCGGCCGGACCTCGTGGAACCGGGCTCCGAGCACGGCGGCGAGTCGTTGTTGTCGCGCCAGCCACCGCGGGCCGCCCGCCGACGCCGCGAGAACGGTGACGGGGACGCCCGCGGGAAGGGGCCGGCGCTCGCGCAGGGCGAGGAGTTCGGCGGCGACCGCACGGTAGTGGGCGTTCTCCAGGAGTGCGCCCCGCAGTACGCGGGTGGTGCCGTAGCAGCGCCGTACGAGATCGCGCGGGGCCGGGTCGCCGCCGCCGGTACGGGCCGAGCGCACCGCCAGTCGACGTGCGGTGGGACCGACGGCGGCGGGGACGCCGACGGCTCCCAGGGCACCGCCGGCGACCGCGGCTGCCGCGGTCCGCAGGGCGGGGGCGGCCGGGGTTCGGGCGTCCTCCTCCACGCTGGAGTCGACCAGGACCACCCCTGCGGTCATCGACGGGTGGAGTCGGGCGAAGGCTTCGACGTGGAACCCGGCGATGGAGTGACCGACCACGGTCACGCCGGTCCCGGCACCGGCGGCAAGGTCTGCTGCCGGACCGAGCGCGCGCACGACGGCCGCAATCCGGTGGCCCTCACCGACGGCGGACGGCGGTACGAGGGCGGGGGCGCTCAGCCCGTGCCCGGGGCGGTCGAAGCGCACGACCGTGCGATGGGGGGCGAGCAGGGGGACGACGGGGTCCCAGTCGAACCAGGTGAGGCCGAGCCCGGCACTGAGCACACAGAGCGGGCCTGAGCCCTCGACGCGTACATGGTGGGGAACGCCGGCGATCCGGAACCACATCAGGACACCTCTTCCGCCCGTGGTGGGCGAAGGGCCGGCCTCCGGGGCACCACCGCCGTACGAGAGGTTCCCCACCCGGTACGACCTCCGGCGCTCGCACGTCGATGCACTGCTCTCGGCTTCACACGGTCTCACCTACGTCCAGCGGAGTTCGGGCCACGAGTCGATCGAGACGACCTCAGATCGGTACACCTCGATCGTGGGCCGGACCGTCCACCACCCCTTGCAGGACACGCCGGCGTGCCGTGGGGCAGTCCCCACGCCCCTGGTCTGCCCTACGCGCCGGTCTGCCAGACCCCGGGCTCTGGGCTGGCCACCTCCTACGATGGCTGGGGGTTTCATCCGTTGAAGGGAACCAGATGCCCGCAACAGAGCACCACTTGACCGTGCATATGACAGGCGGAGCCGTGCAGGTGCCTGCCACGATCCGCGGTGTCCGTGAGGCTCTACCGGAAGCGGAGCGCGCGAAGTTCACGGACGAGATCGAGAACGCTTCAGGCAGCGAGCTCCAGACGGTACTGATCCGGTGGGCCATGAACATTCCCACCGAGTACGACGACGAGGAACAGGCCCTGGTGGAACGGGTCCGGGCCGGGACGCATAGGCCGACAGCCGTTCGTCGAAGCGCGCAACGTCGTAGAACGGCCCGGCTAGCCCGAAGTCACCCAGGCGAACCTCTACATGGATGTCGAGAATCGACTGACGGATGACGGACAAGTGCTCAGAGGTGATCTGGCGAAACTCGATAGTCACGTTCGTCGCCCCACTCGTTCTGTATAGCGCTCCGTCCATTCGGCGGCAGATGCGGGCCTCCGTTTGGTCTCGATGATGCGGTCGAAGCGCGCGAAAAGCCGGTCAATCCGCCCAGTAAGTGAACCACCGTCGCGGCCAGGCAGGACAGTCAGGGCTGTGGTGCACGCTTGATCGACGGCACCTTGACGAAGCTGAGCGAGGGCAAGGTGAACGGTGTAGTACGTCCTATTGCGCCGGTACTGGGGACGCAGCCGTGAAAGAGCGCGATGGAACTGGGCCTCGGCCTCGCTGTGCCGACCGACTTCCGAGGTAATCAGTCCCGAGAGCCCATGGAGTTCAGCCTCGTCAAAAAAGGCAATCCACGCTGGGCGGGGCAGGTCGAGGTCGGCACGGTCGAAGGCTGCGCGTGCCTGGTCGAGAGTTCGCAGTGCGATCCTCTCCTCGCCTGATTGGGAGTGGACGCCGGCCAGGCGGGCCGCAGCGAGCGAGGCGTACAGGGGATCACGGCGACAGGCTGGGGAACTGCGGGCTACCTGAGCTGCGGCGATCGCCTCGGCGAGGCCCCCTGGCCGCTGGGTGGCCAGTAGCGATGCGTGGCTCCAAAGCCGTAGCTTGACATCCTCGTTCCCGGAGAGTCCGGCGAGAGTAAGCGCGCGCTCCAGGTGGCGCTGTGCCCGGTCCGGGCGGCGGTCATCCACTGCTGCCCACAGTGCGGTGCCGGTGAACGCCGCGGCGAGACGGTACAGATGGGACCGGACTCGATCCGTCGCCGAGCCGACTGTCTGCCGCTCCAGCGCGTGTTGGGCGAACGCTAGGGCACGAGTCTCCAGCTTGATCGTGCCACCATCTGAGTTGTCTGCTGCAACTAACTGGCCGAAGGCTGTTTCGAGTTCCCTGACGTCACGCATACCTACGCGCGGCCGAGCCACAGCCATCGGCGCGGGCAGCATGGCTGCTGTCAACGAGGCAGTGGCGGTGGTGAAGGTACGGCGCTTCACTGAGTCCTCCGATGCTGGCGTACAGGTGCCTCCCTCACTCGTGGTGCCCGACGAGCGGGGCACGAATCCCAGGTCCAGGATGGGGACTCCGAACTCTGCCTCCAGAGCCAGTCTCAGCCGCTCTTGCGGCCATCGAGTTTTTCCGGTCAGCCAGTTGCGGATGTGCCGGTCGGTGACATGGGCAGGCTTGCCGGTTAACCGCTCACCGTGGGCGTTCAGACGCTGTGCCAGCTCGCATTGCGTCAACCCTGCTGCCGTCATGTGAGCTGCAAGAAGGACGTTCTCCGTCATTCACCCAACGTAGCGCTGCGTGCGCTTTCGGTAGACCTCTCCAGGTAAAAATTACCGGTTGCCCGTACTGGCTTGGGGCCGGAATTGCCTGTCTCTTGAGGGGGTCTGGGCGGTTTTCTACTTGTGAACGACCGTGACTTCGAGGCCAGGACCACTACTTCAATCTGCCTGTCGGTCACGGGGATGCCAGCCCTTCAGACCTCGCCCAGACCTGATGGAGAGACAGCTTCGTGGCACTCTCAGCGCCTAGTCAGACCACGTGTTTCGACCACGTCGTCCAGTTCTCACCGGAGAGCGCGGTTGACCTCACTACTCGTCCACACTCCACTGCCCAACCCGTCTGCCCCTTGCTGGCCGAGGCCAGAGGAAGGCGGCGAGCACTCCGCGCCCTGCCTCTGAGCCCCCGGGCCCGCGAGATGGTGTCGCCAGGCGGCATCTCATGACCGGGAAGGGCCGTCATTCTGTAGCGTCGGCGGGCTCTGAACGGCACGCGGGCACTGCGATCGCGGCCACTCCCGTCTTCACGGAGACTCTGCCGAGGGTTCCTGAGTCGGCGCGGAGCGCGCGACGCCTCGTGTCCTCGGCGCTCACCGCCTGGGGCTTGGAAGGCGCGGCCGACGCGGCGCAGTTGGTGGTGTCGGAGTTAGTCGCGAACGCTTTCGTGCACGCGTCGGGGCCCCGGATCCGGGTGACCGTGACGAGGCAGGGCCCGACGTCCGTGCGGGTGGCGGTGGTGGATGAGTCTCAGGCGCTCCCCCGTAACCGAAGCGTGGGTGACCAGGCTGAATCGGGCCGGGGTCTGGCGCTCGTGGCTGCGCACTGCGGAGGCCAGTGGGGCGTGGAACTCCTGGACCAGGGCGGCAAGGCCGTGTGGGCCATCGTTTCAGTCGGCGACCACACCACACCGCGGTGAGCGGGCTCCCCCAGCGTTCGTCGCGGAGCGGTACGGGTTTTGAGGAGTGTTTCCTGTACTGGGCCGAGGTGGCCGCTGACTGTCCCCCTGAGCCTCCCAGGCCCAAGCCCATCTGTCTCGGCGCGTTCGTGACTCCGTATGCAGCGCGAGCGGTGCGGTGGCTGTGTGTGCAGGCGGAGCGCCTCGCCAACGGCCTGGACCCCGATCCCGACGTTCCGTGGTCGGCTGCGCTCCTCTCCGTCGACGCCCGGACTGCGCTCGATCTCGACCTCGGTGACGCGCCGACCCGGCTACGGGCCTGGATCGCGGATGAAGACGCTCGGCACCAGATCGTGCAGGACCTCAAGGCCGGTCACGATTTCTCCTTGGAAGCCGCCGACTGGACAGGTCGATACAAGCTGACGGCCTGGCCATGGAGAACTTCCGCCCAAGTCGACCTCAGCTCATTCGGTACCCCCTGGCCGCACATCGGCAGCCATGACAACAGAACCCTCAGCTCACCGCACTGAGTGACCTACAGGCCCCCATGTCGCCCCACCCTCTCGACACGTCAGGACATGCCATGAACTCGCCCACCGGGGCCTTCATCGAGCCCCCCTCGGAAGTTGACCTCGCCATGCGTGGGCTGATCGAGGCCCTGAAGGCCCGTGGCCACTGGGCCCTCGTGGACCGGACCGCCTCAGAGGCGGTCACGGTGCACTTCCACTCCCCGATCCGATTCACCCTGGCAGGGGCTCCTGCCTACCCACTGGACCGCGACGACGACCGCCGCACCTTGCAACAGGCCCTCCACGGGCAGGAGGTCAACGCGGAGATCACCGTCTCCCCCTGGTATGAACGGGGCCCCTTCCTGACCCTGGCCACCCCCGCCGACGCGCAGCGCTTGACCGCTCTGATCTGGCAGGAGATGCCGGAGTCCGACCTCCTCAAGCATCGTCTGGGCGCTGCCCTCCGTGCTGCCGGCGTAGAGGTAGGCGATATGAGGATCAATGATCTGGGCGTGGAGATCGGGACGATCAGCGCACGCGACGCCCTCACCTTGATCACGGTTCTCGGGGGGAAGCATCCGCCCCGAGCAAACCCGGCCAACGGGCGAAACACCGAAGGGATCACGGACCGCCTCCGCGGCCGGCTCCGCCGCCTCGCCCCCCGGATCAAGGTCACCCCGCATCCGGCCTGCACCAGCTGTGTTCAAGACCGACCCCACCAGATCCGTATCGGCACGGCCACGTTGGAGCAGATCAACGACCTGATCGGCGCCATTGAGGCCGGAACCGAGGCACAAGAGCGCTCCTCGCGGCATCGACGGGCGCTCCGGGAACATGGCAGGGCTGCCGTCGACACATGATCGCCTACCCATGGGTACGCGCTGTTCATATACCCGGTGGGGGTAAGATTCCCTCCATGGAACTGGGGAACGGCCGGCGGACGGGACAGCTGCTGCTGTTGGTCGCGCTGCTGTTCGGCCTCGCCACCATGCACACGGTGGGGCATCCCGCGCCGTCGGGCGCCACGGCCGCCCCCGCGCAGTGCCCGTACCCGACCACCTCGCACCCCACCGCCCGCTACGGCTCCCACGAGGTCGATTCCTCCGAGGGCGGTTCCCACCAGGGCGCCGAACAGGGTCCGATCTCCGGGCCAGGTGCGGCAGTGGCAGGCCCTCCCGTTGACGGGGCGCTCGACCCGCCCCACGTGCCGTCGACATCCGTCCTGCCGGTGCAGGACGGTGCCGAAGACGCCCACGGCGGCGACCACGGGATGGACCCGTCCACGGTCTGTCTGGCCGTGCTCGCCGCCAACGGCGTCGTCCTCGCCGTCACCGGCGACTGGTGGGAGCTGCCCGCGGCCACCCACCCCTCCGTACGCGGTGTCGGCGTGCGGGCCGTCGACACCCTGCGCCCCGCGCCACCGCCTCCCCGCACCCTCCTGGCCCAACTGTCGGTGCTGCGGACCTAGGCCGAGCCCTCGCCGTCCCCGCGGCGAACGCGCGTCCGTCCACAGCTGCTCCATCGACACACCACCACGAGGTGCACTCAGTCATGCGTTCACACATCACCCGCCGCTCCATGGTCGGAGCCTCCCTGGCCGTCGCCGGCTCCGGGGTCCTCGCCGCCTGCTCGACCTCCGGTTCGGGCGGGGGCCACGCCGGGCATGGCGGCGGAGGGAAGGCCAGCGCCCCCGGCAAGACCCCCCAGGGCTTCGTCACCCCCGACGGCCCCGAGGTCCGGGCCGCCGAGGCCAAGCGCGGTACGGGCCCCGAGCGGAAGGTCAAGCTCACCGCCGTGGCCACCCAACTCGACCTCGGCGGCGGCACTACCGTGCGCTCTTGGGCGTACGGGGACGACCTCCCCGGGCAGGAGGTCAGGGTGACCGCAGGGGACACCCTCGCCCTCACCCTCGCCAACCACCTCCCGCAGTCGACCTCGCTGCACTGGCACGGGCTAGCGCTGCGCAACGACATGGACGGAGTGCCCGGGCTGACGCAGCAGCCCATCAAGCCCGGGGCGTCCTTCGACTACCGGTTCGCCGTCGCGCACCCCGGAACGTACTGGTTCCACCCGCACTCCGGCGTCCAGCAGGACCGCGGTCTGTACGCACCACTGATCGTGGAGGACCCCAAGGAGCCGCTGGCGTACGACAAGGAGTGGGTGATCGTCCTCGACGACTGGGTCGACGGGGTGGACGGCTCGACTCCGGACGCGGTGCTGGCCGAGCTGAGCAAGGGCATGGGAGGCGGCGCCCACGAGGGGCACGGGGGCATGGAGCCCATGTCCCTCGGCGCCGATGAGACGCCCGGGCCGAAAAAGGGACCGTCGCGGATGATGATGGGCGCGAAGAGCGATCTGCTCGGCGGGGACGCCGGGGACGTGGCCTACCCGCACTACCTGATCAACGGGCGCACTCCCGAGGCACCCACGTCCTTCAGTGCCCGGCCCGGCGACCGCATCCGGCTGCGCATCATCAACGCGGGCGGGGACACCGCCTTCCGGGTCGCGCTCGGCGGCCATGAGCTGACCGTGACCCACACGGACGGCTTCCCCGTCCAGCACGCGCGGACGGATGCGCTGCTGCTCGGCATGGGCGAGCGCTATGACGTCCTGATCACCGCGGGCAGCGGGGTCTTCCCGCTCACCGCGGTCGCCGAGGGCAAGAAGGCGGCGGCCCTGGCCGTGCTGCGGACGGCTGGTGGGGCGGCGCCGACCGCAGCCACCCGACCGAAGGAGCTGACCGGGCGCGTACTGAGCGCGGACAAGCTGCGCGCCCACGCCTCCGTCGCCCTGCCCGCACGGAAGCCCGACCGTACGATCAAGATCAAGCTGACGGGCGGTATGGCGCGGTACGACTGGGGCTTCGACGGCAAGAGGTACTCGCCCGAGCCCCGCCACGAGGTCCGCTCGGGGGAACGGGTCCGGCTCGTCTTCGCCAATCCCACCGCGATGTGGCACCCGCTGCATCTGCACGGGCACACCTTCGCCCTGGCGAACACGGCGGGCGGCGCGCGCAAGGACACGGCCGTGATCCTGCCGAACGGCAACCTCACCGTGGACTTCGACACCGACAACCCGGGGTTGTGGATGATCCACTGCCACAACGTCTACCACGCCGAAGCGGGCATGATGACGGTGCTCGGCTACCGCAAGTGACGCTCCGCAACCCCTGACCCGGTGTGGGACGCCCCGCTCGCGTGGGGCGTCCCACACCTCCCACCCAGGACATCGCGTCAGAAAGACGATTACACTGGGCGGCGTGCCTCAACTACGTCTCGCCCTGAATCAGATCGACTCCACCGTCGGCGACCTCGCCGCGAACGCCGAGGCGGTCGTGCGCTGGACCCGGCACTGCGCCGAGCAGGGAGCGCATCTGGTCGCCTTCCCGGAGATGGTGCTGACCGGCTACCCCGTGGAGGACCTGGCCCTGCGGTCGTCCTTCGTGGAGGCGTCGCGGGCCACCGTGCGGGCGCTCGCCGCCCGGCTGGCTGACGAGGGGCTCGGGGAGCTGCCGGTGGTCGTCGGCTACCTCGACCGCTCCGAGCGCGCCCAGCCCAAGTACGGCCAGCCGGCCGGCGCCCCGCGCAATGCCGCGGCCGTGCTGCACCGGGGCGAAGTGGTGCTCACCTTCGCCAAGCACCACCTGCCCAACTACGGCGTCTTCGACGAGTTCCGGTACTTCGTGCCCGGTGACACCCTGCCCGTCATCCGGGTCCACGGCATCGATGTGGCGCTCGCGATCTGTGAGGACCTCTGGCAGGACGGCGGTCGGGTGCCCGCCACCCGGTCGGCCGGCGCCGGGCTGCTGCTCTCCGTCAACGCGTCGCCGTACGAGCGGATGAAGGACGACGCCCGATTGGAGTTGGTGCGCAAGCGGGCGCAGGAGGCCGGGTGCACCACCGCCTATCTGGCGATGATGGGCGGACAGGACGAGTTGGTCTTCGACGGTGACTCGATCGTGGTCGACGCGGCGGGCGAGGTCATCGCCCGTGCGCCGCAGTTCTCCGAGGGGTGCGTGGTGCTCGATCTGGAGCTACCCGCCGCCGGGGACGCGCCCTCCGGCGTGGTCGACGACGGGCTGCGGATCGAGCACGTGGTGCTCTCGGCGGACCCGCTGCCCGCCTATGAGACGGAGGTCGCCGGCGGTTACGCGGAGCGTCTCGACGACGACGAGGAGGTGTACTCGGCGCTGGTCGTCGGATTGCGCGCCTACGTGGCCAAGAACGGATTCACCTCGGTGCTGATCGGGCTCTCCGGCGGCATCGATTCCGCGCTCGTCGCCGCGATCGCGTGCGATGCACTGGGCGCCCAGCACGTCTACGGCGTGTCGATGCCGTCGAAGTACTCGTCCGAGCACTCCAAGGCGGACGCCGCCGAACTCGCACGGCGCACCGGCCTCAACTTCCGTACGGTCTCCATCGAGCCCATGTTCGACGCCTATATGAGCGGTCTTGAGCTGACCGGACTGGCCGAGGAGAACCTCCAGTCACGGCTGCGGGGCACCACACTGATGGCGATCTCCAACCAGGAGGGCCAGATCGTGCTCGCCCCCGGCAACAAGTCCGAGCTGGCCGTCGGGTACTCCACCCTGTACGGCGACTCCGTCGGGGCGTACGGGCCGATCAAGGACGTCTACAAGACGACCGTGTTCCGGCTCGCGAAGTGGCGCAACCGGGCGGCTCACGAACGCGGGCAGACGCCCCCGATCCCGGAGGACTCGATCAGCAAGCCGCCGAGCGCGGAACTGCGACCGGGCCAGGTGGACACCGACTCGCTGCCGGACTACGACGTACTGGACCGCATCCTGGAGTTGTACGTGGACCGGGACCAGGGCAAGGACGCAATCGTGGCGGCCGGGTTCGACGAGGAACTCGTCGCACGGACCCTGCGAATGGTGGACCTGGCCGAGTACAAGCGACGGCAGTACCCGCCGGGCACCAAGATCTCGGCGAAGGGCTTCGGCAAGGACCGTCGACTGCCCATCACCAACCGCTGGCGCGAGTCGATCTCGCACTGAGTTCGACACCGCCGGAGGCCGCGGGCCCGCCCCGCCGGGATGTGATGTGACGTCACATCCCGGTGCGGGGTCAGAGGACGACGCGCGCCGCGATGGGCAGATGGTCGCTGTCGGTGCGCGGCAGGGTCCACGACGACACCGGCTCGACCCCCTTCACCATGATCTGGTCGATGCGCGCCAGTGGGAAGGAAGCCGGCCAACTGAAGCCGAACCCGTCCCCGGCTGCGCCCTGGGTGGAACGCATCTGCGAGGTCACGGCGTTCAACGCGCGGTCGTTCATCGTGCCGTTGAGGTCGCCGAGGAGCACGACCTTGCTGATCCGTTCCCTGGCGATGGCCTCACCGAGCGCATCGGCGCTGTTGTCCCGCTGGTTGGCGGTGAAGCCCGCGTGCATCTTGACCCGGACGGACGGCATATGGGCGACATAGACCGCCACATCGCCCTTGGGCGTCTGGACCGTGGAGCGCATGGCGCGCGTCCAGCCCACCCGGATCTCCACGGGGGAGCTGTCGACCAGCGGGTACTTGCTCCACAGGCCGACCGTGCCCTGCACCACGTGGTGGTCGTAGGTCTCGGCGAGTGCCTTGCGATAGGTGTCCACCTGCCCCTGGGGCAACTCCTGGAGGGCGAGCACATCCGCGCCCGATGCGGCGACTTCCTTCGCCGTACCGCTGGGGTCGGGGTTCTCCGCGTTGACGTTGTGGGTGGCGACCATCAGATCGCCGCCGCCGGTGGACTTGTCGGTGAGCAGCCCGCCGAAGAGGTTGAACCAGACCACGGTCGGGAGCAGCAGGACGATCAGGGCGGTGGCCGAACGGCGCCAGAGCGCGGCCACCAGCAGCAGGGGGATGAACAGCAGGCCGAGCCACGGCAGGAACGTCTCGTTCAACGAGCCCATGTTCCCGATCCGGTTGGGGACCTGGGCGTGAAAGATCATCAGCAGCGCGATGGACACCGCGGATGCGGCCACCAGGAGGCCGCGCCGCCAGATGTCGTGTTCGCCGCGCCAGCCGTCCAGGAGGCGTCGGGCTCGGGATCGGGATCGGGTGAGCCGGTCCCCCGGGTCGCCGCTCCCGGTCTCGGTCTCGTACGCCTGCACCATCAAGCCCGTCCTCACTGCCTTGCCTGCCGTCGTTCCAGCCTCGACATCGACATTAGGCGATGACGGTACTGGTCTCACCGCCCGGGAGCGGCCGTACTTTCCCGATGACGACGGGGCAGCGGCAGTGGTTCCTCGTATCGGGCCTGGTGGGGGTGGTGTGACAGAAGACGCACATGTCAGAAGTGCTTCGGCGCGGCGTGTCGCGCCGGGTTCCATAGGCCGAACGCCCTTGGGGCGGCGGCACGGCGTCCGGCGGGCGGGGTGGCCCGGGGCCGAACGGGCGCTCGTACCGGTGGTGTTGCCAAGGCGCGGGGAGCGGTCGGACGCTCAGTGGGCGCAGGGGACGTCAACGGGCCGGGGCTACGGGGGAGTCAGGGCGAGGGCCAGCGCGGCGGACGGACGCCCGCGAGCACCGCGTCCACGATCTGCTCCGCGCTGCTCTCCGACCAGACCACCTCCGGTCGGAGCACGGTGCGCACCAGGATCGGTCCGACGAACAGATCGCCCAGCAGGTCGAAGTCGAGGTCGTCGCGGATCTCCCCCGCGGCGATGCCGCGCCGCAGCACCTCGTCCATCTGGAGCCGCCGCGGCAGGACGGAGACCCTGTGGTGCATCTCCCACAGTCGGGGATAGCTCTGCATCTGCGCGAACACGCTGACGAGCAGCGCCGACGACCTCTTGGCGAGACCGCGCCGGTGGATGTTCTCCATCAGGACGACCAGGTCGTCGCGGAGCGAGGTGCCGGGCAGGGGCGGGTCTTCGGGGTCGAGGGAGCTCACGACGTCGACGAGGAGCGCTTCCTTGCCCTCCCAGCGCCGGTAGATGGTGGCCTTGCCGACGCCCGCCGTGCGGGCGATGCGCTCGATGGAGAGGTCGGAGAGGGGCACGCCCTCCTCGATCAGACTCAGGGTGGCCTCGATGATGGCGCGTTCGGCGGCCTCGCTGCGGGGGCGGCCACGGCGTGCGGGAGCGGCGTCGGTGGTCGCGGGCGTTGTGGTGGACGCGGGTGCGGGGTGTGGTCGGGTGGTGCCCTCTGCCGGCCGTGTCGCGGCAGGCGTGGCGGAAGCGCCGTTCCGGCCGGCATCGGATTTCCGCTCGGCATCGGGTTCCCGGTCGGCATCGGGTTCCCGGTCGGCATAGGCGTCGGTCACCGGTTCCGGGGGTCGCGAGCCGGCGCGATGCTCGGGACGCCCCTCGGGGCGCTTCTTCACGGGCACGTCCGCTCCCTCTCTGCCACGACCACTGCCGCCGTCGGGCACGCTCGGCCTGTTCACCTCGCCGATTGTCCCCGATGGGAACGTACGCGGTGATCAGCGCTCGGTGGAACCGGCCGCCGGCTGGGGTGGTGGTGGGGCGTCCCGCACGGGTCGTCCCCCGTCCGCCGTCGTCGCGTCCTGGAGGTCGGGGGCGACCCGGGGGTGCGCAACGTCGGCCGCGCCCGCCAGATCCGTCGAAGGGGAAGGCTGCCCGGTCGAGGGCCGTGGACGACCGGGCAGCCAGCGCAGGGCGACCACGACCCCGAGCAGGGCGACCGCAGCCGCACAGAGGGCGGTGAGGTGCATGGCGTCGATGAAGGCGGCGTTCGCCCGGGTGATCAACTGCTCGCCGGCCGGACCCAACCGGTCGGCGACGGCGAGGCTCCCCTCGATCGACTCCCCCGCGGCGTGGCGCATCCCGACCGGGAGGTTCGCCAACTCGCCCTCCATTTCGGCGCGGTAGCGGATGGAGAGCAGCGAGCCGAGCACGGCCACCCCGAGCGCCCCGCCGACCTGGCGGAAGGTGTTGCTGACCGCCGATCCCGAACCCGCCTTCTCCCGCGGCAGCGACTGCATGACGGCGGTGGTGACCGGCACGGTGATGTGGGACATTCCGACGCCCTGGACGAAGAGGGAGACCCCGAAGACCCACATGGGCGTGGACTCGTCGAAGAAGGCGAAGGACCCGAGCCCCACGGCGATCAGGACCAGCGCCCCGGCGCAGACGGCACGGGCCCCGAAGCGCGCGACGACCAGTCGGGCGCGCGGCGAGAAGAACATCTGGGCGAGTGCGAGCGGCAGGACGAGGAGACCGCATTCGAGGGCGCTGTAGCCGCGCACGCTCTGGAGGTAGAAGGCGGAGAGGAACGTCACGCCCATCATCGCGAAGAAGACGAGGGCGATGGCGACGACGGATGCGGAGAACGCAGGCATCCGGAAGTAGTTCATGTCGATGGCCGGATGGGCGCTCCGCTTCTCGTGCCAGACGAAACCGGCCAGCACGGCGATGCCGCCGAGGACCGAGAGGAGCACGGAGGGCTCGGTGAAGTCGGCGAGTTCGCCGCCGCGGATGATCCCGTACACGAGCAGCACCAGGCCGACGATGGACAGGAGCACGCCGATGGGGTCGGTGCGGCCGGGGGCGGGGTCCTTGGACTCGGGCACCAGGATCGCCATGGCGATGAAGGCGACGATCACGACCGGCACGTTGACCAGGAAGATCGAGCCCCACCAGAAGTGTTCGAGGAGGACTCCGCCGGTGACGGGCCCGATCGCGATGCCGAGGCCGACACTGCCCGCCCAGATGCCGATCGCCTTGGGCTGCTCGTCGCGCTCGAAGACGTGCATCAGCACGGCGAGGGTGGCGGGCATGACGAAGGCCGCGCCGAAGCCCATCACGCCCCGGTAGGCAATGAGCTCACCGGGTGAGGTGGAGAAGGCGGCGAGTGCCGATCCCACGCCGAAGACGACGATCCCGAAGAGCAGGACCTTCTTGCGGCCGATGCGGTCGCCGAGCAGCCCGGCCGTGAAGAGCAGCCCGGCGAAGAGCAGCGTGTAGGAGTTGATCGCCCATTCCAGTTCGCCCTGGGTGGCTCCGATGCCGGTGGGCGCGGGGCTGGCGATGGTCTTGACGGCGACGTTGAGGATCGAGTTGTCCAGCACAACGATGATCAGGCTGAACGTCAGGACGGTGAGGATCGCCCAGCGGCGCCGGTGCACGGCCGCGGGTATGCGCGGCCCGTCGCCCGGCGCCGCGGAGGCACCGAGGGGGCCGGACGAAGGCTGCGGATTCGGCATGGCGCCACCATAAACTATTTTCGATACGAGACCGTCTCGTATAGCAATTCTTTACATGCGGGCGCACTCCTCAAACGGGCCCCCTTCCCCGCGAGCGACACGAAGTGCCACCATGGGAGGGATCCGGGGACGCCGTCAGGGCGCCACGAGATGACGTAAGGAGCCGTTAGCCATGACGCTTCAGGCTGCCCGCAAGCCCGCCGACAGCAGCAAGACGCTGTACGGCGGCAAGGGCACACGCCGCATCACGGTCCATGACATCGCCGGCGCCAAGGAGCGCGGCGAGAAGTGGCCGATGCTCACCGCCTACGACGCGATGATCGCGTCCGTCTTCGACGAGGCCGGGATCCCGGTCGTGCTCGTCGGCGACTCCATGGGGAACACCCACCTCGGCTACGAGACCACCGTCCCGGTCACCATGGACGAGATCACCCTGCTCTCCGCAGCCGTCGTGCGCGGCACCCAGCGGGCGCTGGTCGTCGGCGACCTCCCCTTCGGCTCCTACCAGGAGGGCCCGGTCCAGGCCCTGCGCAACGCGACCCGGCTGGTGAAGGAGGCGGGCGTCGGTGCGATCAAGCTGGAGGGCGGCGAGCGCTCGCTGGCCCAGACGGAGATGATCGTGCAGGCCGGCATCCCCGTGATGTCCCACCTCGGTCTGACTCCGCAGTCCGTGAACACCATGGGCTACCGCGTACAGGGTCGCGGTGACGAGGCCGCCCACCGCCTCCTGCACGACGCCAAGTCCGCGCAGGAGGCGGGTGCGTTCGCCGTCGTCCTGGAGATGGTCCCCGCCGAACTCGCCGCCGAGGTCACACGCTCGCTCCAGATCCCCACCATCGGCATCGGAGCCGGACCCGACACCGATGCACAGGTCCTCGTTTGGACCGACATGGCGGGCCTCACCGCGGGCAAGGTGCCGCGCTTCACCAAGCAGTACGCCGATCTGCGCAGCATTCTGGGCGATGCGGCCAAGGCGTTCGCCGACGACGTGGTCGGCGGTGCGTTCCCCCAGGAGGAGCACACCTTCCACTGACCCCGCCCGGCCCACGAGCCATCCCGGTACAGACGACAGCCCGCCGATCATCCCCCGTCGGCGGGCTGTCGGGATGTAGGGGGCGGCACACGGGTACCCGTCGGTGATCGGTCGGCGAGCGGTCGGTGTCGGTCGGTGAGTTTGTCGGTGAGTTGTCGGTGTCAGCCGGTGCTTGTCGGTATATCTGTCGGCGAGCTGTCGGTCGTGCCGCCCATCGTGGGTCGCATGACGCACTACGACCGAAGCGACACTTCCCACCGGGGCGCGGACGCCCACACCGTCGAGGTGAGGGGGCTGGTCAAGCACTACGGCACCACCAAGGCACTCGACGGCGTGGACCTCGATGTCCCCGAGGGCACGGTGATGGGCGTGCTCGGCCCCAACGGCGCGGGCAAGACCACCCTCGTGCGGTGTCTGTCCACCCTCGTCATCCCCGACTCCGGCACCGCCAGGGTCGCCGGGTACGACGTGGTGCACCAGCCGCACGAACTGCGGCGCACCATCGGGCTCACCGGCCAGTACGCGTCCGTCGACGAGAAGCTCTCCGGGTGGGAGAACCTCCAGATGATCGGGCGGCTGCTCGACCTGTCCCGCAAGGAGGCCCGCACCCGCGCCGACGCCATGCTGGAACGCTTCTCCCTGACGGACGCCGCCCGGAGGCCCGTCCTCCAGTACTCCGGCGGAATGCGCCGCCGGCTCGACCTCGCAGCCTCCTTGATCGGCCGGCCCGCCGTCCTCTACCTCGACGAACCCACCACCGGGCTGGACCCCAGGACCCGCAACGAGGTCTGGGACGAGGTGGAGTCGATGGCGGACGAGGGCGTCACCGTCCTCCTCACCACGCAGTACATGGAGGAGGCGGAGAAGCTCGCCCATGCGTTGACCGTCGTCGACCGCGGACGGGTCATCGCCAACGGTGGCGTGGACGAATTGAAGGCCAAGGTCGGTGGACGCACCCTGCACATCCGCCCCAGCGAACCCGCGCGGCTCTCCGAGATGGCCCAGGCGCTCAAGGAGGCCGGCCTCGACGGAATCGCAGGGGTCAGCGTCGCCCCCGACGACCAGTTGGTGACGGTCCCGATCCTCAGCGACGCACAACTGACCTCCGTGATCGGCGTGCTGTCGGCACGGGGCTTCGGCATCGCCCATATCTCCACCCAACTGCCCCGTCTGGACGACGTCTTCCTCTCCCTCACCGGCTCCACCCCGCCGGCCACCGCCCCACACGACACGACCGACACGACCGACGCAGCAGCCATCCCGGAGTACACCTCATGAACCTCGACACCCCCACCAGGCCCCTCAGCCCCACGAGGCCCATGGCGCCGAGCCCGGACGGCCCGCTTGCGAAGACGACCGCCAAGGCCCGCATCGGACCCCGGGCCCATCTGCGGCACATCGAAGCGCTGACGCGTCGGAACCTCCGCCAGATCAAGCGGGACCCACAGTCGATGTTCGACGTCCTGCTGATGCCGATCGTCTTCACCCTGCTCTTCGTGTACGTCTTCGGCGGCGCGATCTCCGGGCAGGGGAACCAGGCCGACTACGTCAACTACGTCGTCCCGGGGCTCATGGCGATGATGGGCATGAGCATCGCCATGGCCGTGGGCACCGGCATCAACGACGACGTCAAGAAGGGGGTGATGGACCGGTTCCGGTCCATGCCGATCGCCCCGTCATCGGTGCTCGTGGCGAAGATCGTCGTCGAGGTGGGCCGGATGGCGGTGGCGATGACCATCCTGTTGGCGATGGGCTTCGTCCTCGGCCTTGAGGTGCAGACCTCGTTCGTGCACCTGCTCTTCGCGATGGGCCTGTCGATCCTCTTCGGGGCCTCACTGATGTGGATCTTCATCCTGGTGGGGCTCTCCCTGAACACCCCCCAGGCCGTGCAGGGAATGGCGTTCCTGGTGTTCACCCCGCTCCAGTTCGGTTCGTCCATCTTCGCCTCGCCTTCCACCATGCCCGATTGGCTGAAGACCTTCACCGACTACAACCCGCTCTCCAACCTCGCCGACGCGGCCCGGGCCCTGATCACCGGGGGCGAGTGGGCGAACTCGGTCTATTGGACGCTGGGCTGGGCGGCGGCGGTCACGCTCGTCACCGCGCCCCTGGCCGTCGCCGCCTTCCGCAAGCGGACCTGAGCCGAGGAGCTCGGGCGGGGGTGTCCCGTGCAGGGACGGCCGACCTCCGGGCCTCCAGCGGGCCCCTCGGCGACGGGGTCGACTCACCGTGCCAGGGCGACGGCCTCCTCCAGGCTGAGTTCGCCGCCCTGCGCACGGGCCGACTCATACGCCTCGTCCCCCAGCAACGCACGGAGCTCTCCCTCGGCCGACTCCCTCGCCTCGCGCTCATGGCGCAGGCGGAGATAGCCCGGGGGTACCCGGGCGTCGGCGGCACCGATCAGCCGGGCCGCGTCCGCCGCCCGCTCGGGCCGGCCGCCGACGACCGTTCTGGCGAGCGTCACCAGATGCACCGGAACCAGCTGCGGTGCGACCAACATGCTCAGCCGTTCGGTCGCCCGCTCCAGGGCGGCGAGCGCTCTCGTCCGGGCGGATTCCCACTCCCCATCGCCGATGTCGAGCCAGGCGAGGAAGCCGATCAACATGCCTTCGAAGATCGCCATGGTGTTGCGGCGGAACTGCTCCACCAACAGGATGACCTCGGCCCGCGCCTCGGCCCTGCGGCCCGTCATCCCGAGCCAGACGGCCAGGTGGATACGGGCAATGGCGGTCGACTCGTTGATCTCCCCGTCATAGGCGTCCAGGACTTCACGGGCCAACCGCTCACCGCGCTCGCCCTCGCCGATCTCGATCAGGATGCCGGCGAGCCGTCCCCTCAGCACCGCCACCTGGATGGTGGCTCCGATCCGTTCGGCATGGGTGATGGCGGCCCGGTAGTCCTCGGTCGCCAGATCGAACTCGCCCTTCCGTTCCCGGGTCTCGCCCCGGGCGGACAGCGCCTCCGACGCACCCCAGTCGTCCCCGAGCTCGATGAAGATCTTCCGCGCCTCTTCGGCGTCGTCGGCGGCGCCCCCCGACAGATGGGAACGGTGGGCGAGCAGCGCGGCCCGAGTGTGGAGCGCGCAGGCCAACTCCCATGAGTAGTCCAGTTCACGGCACGTCTCGACGGTCCGGTCGAGCATGGCCTTGAGCCGCTCCACGTCTTCGGTGAGCAGGATGGCGTAGAACCACAGGGCTCCCGGCACCCGGCAGGTCTGCGGCAGGCCCGGCCGATAGACCCGGGTGATCCCCTGGAGCCGCTGCTGGTTCTCCGGGGTGCCCCACTCCTCCACCCCGTGGTCGACGAAGATCAGCCGTAGCACGGCCACTCCGCGGCGGGCCTCCTTGAGGAGTTCGGGCGGCATGGGCGGGGGCACGTCCGAGAACCGCTCGTAGATCGGGGGCGCGGGAGCGTACGGCGGCGCGAAGGGATCGGGCCCCAACTCCGCGGCCACCCCTGTCCAGTGGCGGGCTTCGGAGCGCAGATCACGGACCTGCCAGTACCAGGAGAGCGAGAGGACGAGGTGCAGCGTCTCCTGCTCGTCCCGGGCGAGCACGGCACGGCGCAGGGCGGTGCGGAAGTTCTCGTACTCCCGTTGGAAGGTATCGATGGCGTCGCGCTGCCCGTGGCGGCGCAACAACGGATCGGTGGTACGGGCCAACTCGCGGTAGTGGACGAGGTGACGGCGTTCGACGGGCGCACGCTCGGCCGCCTCGTCGAGTCGTTCGGCGGCGTACTCGGCCACCGTCTCCAGCAGGCGGTACCGCATGTCTCCCCGGTCCGCGGGGGCCGCGACCACGAGGGACTTGTCGATGAGTGAACCCAATGCGTCGGCGACGGCCGTGCCTCCTGCCGTGCCGCGGGCCGCGGTGTCGGCCGAGGGGGCGTCGTCCGCGCAGACGTCTTCGGCCGCGGTCAGCGAACAGCCGCCGGCGAAGACGGAGAGACGCCGCAGCACCGCCCGCTCGGAGTCGTCGAGCAGGTCCCAGGACCAGTCGACGACGGCACGCAGGGTCTGTTGGCGCGGCAGGGCGGTACGGCTGCCGTTGGCCAGCAGTCCGAACCGGTCGTCGAGGCGTGCCGCGATCTGGCTCGGGGTCAGCATCCGCAGCCGGGCGGCGGCCAACTCGATGGCGAGCGGCAGACCGTCGAGACGGCGACAGATCTCGGCGCAGGCGTCTGGGTCGTCGTCGATGCCGAATCCCGGACGGGCCGCCGCCCCCCGTTCGGCGAACAGCCTCAATGCCGTTGGCTGCGGCAGCGGATCGACCGGGCGCACCAACTCGCCGGCGACGTTGAGCGGCTCCCGGCTGGTGGCGAGGACGGTCAGCCCGGGACACTCCTCCAGCAGCCGTTGGGCGAGCGTGGCCACGGCGTGAACGACGTGCTCGCAGTTGTCGAGGACGAGGAGCATCCGGCGGCGGGAGCAGTGCTCGACGAGCCGCATCAGGGGGTCGTCACCCCGGCGCAACTCCTCGGCCCCGGCCGAGCGCAGCACGGTCTGTCGGGCTCCGAGGGTCGTCAGCACGGTCTCGGGGACGTCGTCGGGGTCGTCGACGGGCGCGAGTTCGACGAGCCAGACGCCGTCGGGTGCCTCGGCCACGCCTTCGGCGGCCTCCGCGGACAGTCGGGTCTTCCCCGCGCCGCCGGGCCCCAGCAGGGTGACCAGACGGGCCCTGGTCAGATCGTCCCGGATGGTCTCGATATCGCGTTCGCGCCCCACGAAGGAGGTGAGCCGGGACCTGAGGTTCCCCGGGGCCCGCCCGCGCGTCCCTCCCGCGGTGTCGGTGTCGATCGTCCCTGCGGTGGCCTTCGGTGCAGCCGGCGCCGTGCGGGAACCTGTGGCCGGCGGCGCGTCGGGGTGGTCGCCGTGCGAGGTCAGCAACTCGGTGTGGAGCGCACGCAGTGCCGGACCGGGATCGGCGCCCAGCAGATCGGCCAACCGGCGGCGGAACGTTTCGTACTCCGCCAGTGCCTCGGCCGACCGGCCAGTGGCCCGCAGCGCCCGCAGCCGCAGCAGTTGGAGCGACTCGTCGATGGGGTGTTGCGCACCCAGGGCGGCCAGCTCTTCCAGCGCTTCCCCGGGCCGGCCGAGGAGGAGCAGCGCCGAGAGCCGCCCGCGTCGGGCGTTCAACAGGCCGGCCTCCCAGCGGGGCGCCTCCACGGCCCGCAGCGGCAGATCGGCGAGCAGCGTGCCCTGCCAGAGCGCGAGCGCCTCGTCGAACAGAGCGATCGCCGGACCGGGCTCGCCGCCTTCCAGGGCCCGGGTGCCCTCTCCCGCGATCCGGGCGAACCGGTGCAGATCAATGTCGTCCCGCTCGGCGCGCAGCAGATAGGCGCCCTCGGTGGAGACCACCGCCTCCCGACCCAGCACCCGCCGCAGCCGTCCGACCAGGGCTTGCACCGCGCCCGTCGCGTCGATGGGCGGATCGCCGGCCCACACCTCGTCGACGAGCACCCCGACCGGGACCGCGCGGCCCGGTCGCAGTGCCAGCACCGTCAGCAGGGCGCGCAGTCGCGCCCCGCCGACGGAGACGGGCGTCCCGTCGTTGCGGAGTGCCGAGGTGGTGCCGATCAGCCGATAGCGCACCCGCCCATTGTCCCCGCTGCGAACGACCGCCCGCTCACCAGGAACCGACCCGCACCCGCCGGTCGTTCCCGACTCACCGGTTGTACGGTCGGTCAGCACACGTCAGCTCCACGGCCCTCGGAGTCGCCCCATGCCCACTGCCGCCTCACGCCACAGCGACCGGCGCATCAGCCCGGTCTTCCTCGGGATCGTCGCCGTGATGGCGGTGAGCGGCTGGGCGGTGTGGACGGACTACGCGGCGACGGTCGGGCTCGCGGTCTTCCTCTTCGTCACCTCGGCGTGGATCGTCTCGCTCTGTCTGCACGAGTACGCCCATGCGCGCACCGCCCTGCACAGCGGAGACCTCTCGATCGGCGCCAAGGGATATCTGACGCTCAACCCCCTCGCCTACACCCATGCACTGCTGAGCATCGTGCTCCCGGTGCTGTTCGTGATCATGGGTGGCATCGGTCTGCCCGGTGGCGCGGTCTTCATCGAGCGCGGCAGCATCCGGGGGCGGTGGAAGCACAGCGCGATCTCGGCCGCGGGGCCGCTGACCAATGTGCTGTTCGCCGTCGTCTGCACGGCGCCGTTCTGGTTGGACGCGCTGGACGGCGTGCCGATGGTGTTCCGGTACGCGTTGGCGTTCCTCGCCCTGCTCCAGGTGACGGCGGCCATCTTGAACTCGCTGCCGGTGCCGGGGCTGGACGGCTACGGGGTGATCGAGCCCTGGCTCTCGTACAAGATCCGTCGGCAGGTGGAGCCGTTCGCGCCCTTCGGGCTGCTCGCCGTGTTCGCGCTGCTGTTCATCCCCGAGGTCAACCACTTCTTCTTCGACGGGGTCGACGCGGTGCTGCGCGGGCTCGGGGTCGGCGGGCTGGAGTCGGACTGCGGGCTGGAGTACTACCGCTTCTGGCAGGGGACCAATGAGTTCTGCGAGTCCTTCGTCAACGAGTGACGTGACGGCGCCGATGGCCGTGGCCCGTTCGGGAACGGGCAGCGGTGCGTGTCAGTCGGTGGTCGCGGCCCGGTGCGCCTCGATCTTGGCCTTGCGGAAGTAGTACCAGGTCATGTTGGACGCGAGTCCCGCGAGCAGGATCCAGACAACACCGATCCACAGGCCCTGGGTGAAGGAGACCACGGCCGCCACCACGGCGAGCACACAGACAGCGAGGGCGAAGAGGGCGAGGCGGGGCATGGGGTGAGGCTCCTGTCGGGGGGTTCGACCGTCCCCCACAGTGTCCCCCATGCCCCGAACCGGCTCACACGTCGGTGACGCGCAGCCCTGCGTGCGCCTTGTAGCGGCGGTTGACGGAGATCAGGTTGGCCACCAGCGACTCGACCTGGTGGGCATTGCGCAGCCGGCCGGCGAAGACCCCACGCAACCCGGGGATGCGGCCGGCCAGGGCCTGCACCAGGTCGGTGTCCGCACGGGACTCGCCGAGCACCATCACATCGGTGTCGATCTCCTCGATGGAGGCGTCCTGGAGCAGTACGGCGGACAGGTGGTGGAAGGCCGCGGTGACCCGTGAGTCGGGCAGGAGGACGGCGGCCTGCTCGGCGGCGCTGCCCTCCTCGGGCTTGAGGGCGTAGGCGCCCTTCTTGTCGAAGCCGAGCGGGTTGACGCAGTCGACGACGAGCTTGCCGGCGAGTTCATCACGCAGCGATTCCAGGGTCTTGGCGTGTCCGTCCCAGGGCACGGCCACGATCACGACATCGCTGCGCCGGGCGCATTCGGCGTTGTCCGCGCCCTCGATCCCCAGACCGAGTTCGACGGCGGCCTTCTGGGCGCGTTCGGCGGCCCGGGAACCGATGATCACCTTCTGGCCGGCCTTGGCCAGCCGGTAGGCGAGGCCACGACCCTGGTCACCGGTTCCACCGAGGACGCCGACCACCAGGTCGGAGACGTCCGGGAGGTCCCAGGGGTCCTTGGCAGCGGGCTTGACGGCCGGGCCTGCGGAACCGTCTGCGTTCGCGGGGGTGCTCGTGGGGGTGCTCGCGGAGTTCGTCGAAGTCATGATCCGACCCTACTCGCAAGTAGTTCCTCTCGAACGGGTGAACCGGGAGTATCGGACTGACTGCCGTGTCATGTGTCCTTCATGATCTGGGGCCATGGATGCCGTACGAGTCGCCCTGCTGCGTGAAGTCCTCGCGGGTACGAAGTGGCCCGCCGCAACCCGACGGTTCGGCGGGATCCTGCGGACCTCCGTGGTGCCGCGGGGCGGCGGCCTCCTCCTGGTGGGCACCGCCGAGTACGAGCCCTGGCACCTGGCCGCCCATCTGGTGGACGAGGCGGCCTGGTCGGGGTTGCCGGAGCTCACTCCGACGCTGGTCCGCCATCAGGTGCGACCGGACGACCCGGCACATCTGGCGGTCGGTCTCGGCCGACTGGAGGCCACCCGCCGCGGTGAGACGCTGCTCCTGGTCACGCCCGGACATCCGGAGGCCGATCTACTGGAGCGGGTGTACGACGCCCGGCGGGCGGGAGCCACGGTGCTGGCCCTGGACGGTGGGAACCCGGAGGTCGCGGGGCTGGCGCACGAGACGCTGACGGTCGAGGCCAACGCCCAGAGCACGGGCGCGGACGGCACCATCGACGCGGCCGCAGACATGCACATCGACATGGACACCGTGCAGCATCTGGTGAGCGCGGCCGCGGGCGAGAACAGCGTGCCCACGGCGCGCGGCAAGCGGCAGTTCCGCGATCGGCTCTCCCGACTGGCGGACCAGTTGACCACTCCCCCGCCCGCCCGCTGGTGAGGCACAGCGGAAAACTCGCTTGCTGAGGGTCATCGACGACCTGGACGATGGTTAGTTGTGGCTTCCAAGCTTTCGGCGGTAACCCCGGACTTCTCCCCCTGGCACTCCTCGCGCGACTTCCGACTGCTGTGGGTGCAGGGTCTCGTCACCTTCTTCGGCAGCACCATGGCCATGGTGGCGCTACCGCTCCAGATCAAGGAGATGACGGGTTCCCCGCTGGCCGTGGGCGCGATGGGCGCGGTCGAGCTGATCCCCTTGATCGTCTTCGGGCTGTACGGCGGCGCCCTCGCGGACTACTTCGACCGACGCACGCTCATCCTCGCCACCGAGGCCGGTCTGGGACTGCTCGCCTCCGTCCTGCTGGTGAACGCGCTCCTGCCGGACCCGATGCTGTGGCCGCTGTACGGGGTCGCTGCCGGGGTCTCCGCCCTCGCCGGGCTCCAGCGCCCGGCGTTGGACTCGATGATGGCCCGCATCGTGCCGCACGACCAGCAGACCGCGGCTGCGGTGTTGAACACCCTGCGCTGGCAACTCGGCGGAATCGCGGGACCTTCGGCGGCGGGTGTGATCGTGGCGTACGCCGGCCCGGCCACGGCCTACGGGGTGACGATCGCCGGCTACGGAGCCTCCGTACTGCTGTGTCTGCGGCTCAGACCTGCGCCCGCGGCGCACGACGCGGAGAAGCCCTCGCTGCGGGGCATAGCGGAGGGTGCGCGCTATGCGTGGTCACGGCCGGTGCTCCTGGGTACGTACGCAGTCGATCTCGTTGCGATGATCTTCGCCTTCCCGCTCGCGATCTTCCCGTTCCTCGCGGACGAACTCGATGCCGAGTGGTCGTTGGGGCTGATGTACACGGCACTCGCGGTCGGCTCGGCACTCCTGAGCGCGACCAGCGGTTGGACCTCGCGGGTCCGCCGGCACGGCCTGTTGGTCATCTGCGGCGCCGCGGTCTGGGGCCTGGCCATCACGGTGGCCGGCTGGGTGGGCAACGTCTGGCTGGTGCTGCTGTGCCTCGCGGTCGCGGGGGCGGGCGACACCCTCAGCGGCTTGGGTCGCTCCACGATCTGGAACCAGACGATCCCCGAGGAGTTGCGGGGGCGACTGGCGGGGATTGAGGTGCTGTCGTACAGCGTCGGTCCGCAGTTCGGTCAGGTCCGGGCTGGCGCGATGGCGGGGTGGACGGGCACCCGGTCCGCGTTCTGGGGCGGGGGGCTGCTCTGTCTGGCGGGCGTGGGGTTGCTCACGGCGATGCTGCCCCGCCTGGTGCGGTACGACGCGGACACCGATGAGGACGCGCTGCGCCGCCGGGCCCAGCAGGAGGCCGCGGCGCAGCCGTGACGGCTGCGCCCGGCCCGTTTCATGGGTCGAACCGTCACGGGCCCGGCCCGTCCGGCACACGGCTGGCGATCACCGTGCGCCGGACGGAACGGGACGGAAGGTGCCCTGCGGGGGCGGCCGTGGCCGGGTGGCTCCCCGCCTTCGTGGCAGCGAACCGATCTTCGGGGCGATGGGCTCAGGAAGCCGATCCGCCTCCGGTGCCGCGGTCGCCGTCATGCCATTTCGGGTCGTTCTCCCATTCGAGGTTGCGCTCCCGTGCGGTGTCCATCGCGCGTTCCGCCTCTGCGCGGGTCTCATAAGGGCCGAAACGGTTCTTCGCCGGACACTCGGGGCCTTCTTCGACCTTCTTGTGCTCCAGGCAGTAGAACCACTCCCCCGCCTTGCCGACCGTACGCCTCTTGAACAGAGCCATCAGCGGCTCCCCTCTCTCGTGCAATCTCTCGTGCCACGGCAATGGATTCCCATGCGTGGGCGCCCGTCCCTTGTCGCCATGCTGCCCCACCACCCCTGGTTAGACTCGCTGACATGTCTGGCCAGTCACTGCTCGTACCCGGCGAGCTCTCCCCCACCCGTCCCGTGCCCGCTGCGATCCGCCGTCCCGAGTACGTCGGGAAGGAGGCGCCGACCCCGTACACCGGCCCGGAGGTGCAGGACTCCGACACGGTCGAGCGGATGCGCATCGCCGGCCGCATCGCAGCGCAGGCGATGGCGGAGGCAGCCCGTCACATCGCCCCCGGTGTGACCACCGACGAACTCGACCGGGTCGCGCACGAATTCCTCTGTGACCACGGCGCCTACCCCTCGACGCTCGGCTACCGGGGCTTTCCGAAGTCCCTGTGCACCTCGGTCAACGAGGTCATCTGCCACGGCATCCCCGACTCCACCGTCCTGCGCGACGGGGACATCGTGAACCTCGACGTCACGGCGTTCATCCACGGGGTGCACGGAGACAACAACGCCACCTATTTCTGCGGTGACGTCGACGAGGAGTCACGGCTCCTGGTGGAACGCACCCGCGAATCGCTTAATCGGGCCATCAAGGCGGTCAAGCCGGGGCGTCAGATCAATGTCATCGGCCGAGTGATCGAGTCCTATGCGAAACGATTCGGCTATGGCGTGGTCCGGGACTTCACCGGACACGGGATCAACACCGCGTTCCACTCGGGCCTCATCGTGCCCCACTACGACGCCGCCCACGCCACCACGGTCATCCAGACCGGCATGACCTTCACCATCGAACCCATGCTGACCCTCGGGACATACGAGCACGACATGTGGGACGACGGCTGGACCGTGGTGACCAAGGACCGCAAGCGCTCGGCCCAGTTCGAGCACACCCTGGTGGTGACGGACGCCGGAGCGGAGATCCTCACCCTGCCCTGAGCCGGGCCATAGGTGAAATTTTTACCGACAGCTCGTCGGGAAACCATTGACTTAGGTTTACCTAAGTAGGATGATCGGTGGCGGTAGCAGCCATGCGCTGATGCCCTCCGCACTTCTCCGTCACCTGTTCCTGGAGGTCCGCCTTGGACGCCACCGCCACCGGCACTCCCTTCTCCACGCTCATCCGCGTCGCCTCGCACGAGCAGCACACCGAGGCAGAGACCTCCTCCTTCATGAGCGACCTCATGGGGGGTCAGCTGGGCGTGGACGCCTATGCGCGGTACACCGAACAGCTGTGGTTCGTGTACCGGGCGCTGGAGGAGGCCGCCGAAACGCTGAAGGACGACCCGGTGGCGGGGCCCTTCATCCAGCCGGAGCTCTTCCGCACCGCCGAACTGGAGCGCGACCTGGAGCACATGCGGGGCGCCGACTGGCGGGAGACGGCCTCACCCCTGCCGGCGACCGCGGCGTACGCCGCCCGGGTCGCCGAGTGCGCGAGGACCTGGCCCGCGGGCTACGTCGCCCACCACTACACCCGCTATCTGGGTGACCTCTCCGGCGGCCAGATCATCCGGGACCGCGCGGAGAAGACCTGGGGCTTCGCCCGCAAGGGCGACGGCGTACGGTTCTACGTCTTCGAAGGCATCTCCAACCCCGCCGCCTTCAAGCGGGGCTACCGCGAAATGCTGGACGCGGTGAACGCCGACGACCTGGAGAAGCAGCGCATCATCGACGAGTGCAAGCGCGCCTTCGACTTCAACGGCGCGGTCTTCCGCGAGCTGGGCTCGGAGTTCCCGCTCAGCGCCTGAGCACCGAACGCGAGAAGGGGCGGTCGCCGGTATCCGGCGACCGCCCCCTGCGTCATGGGCCCGAGCGTGCAGCACCCGGCCGAGCAGTACCCGAGCGAGCAGAATCCGAGTGTGCAGTTCCCGAGCGTCCGCCCGGTGTCACGACTCTCCGGGCGTCATCACCTCGGAGCGCAGGGTGTAGGGGACCAACCGGGGACGTGAGCCGGCGTCCCGCTTGATCGGGGCCATGCGGATCCGCACCGGCGAAGGGGCGGGCTGCGCCAGTACCGCGGCCGGGATGGGCGCCGGCGGTGCCAGGGCCTCCAGCCGCACCCGACCGCCGATCTCGATCTCGCCGTCAGGACCGGGAGCGGTGAGGATCTGCGAGCCCCTGCCCTGGGTGATGTTCAGGGCCCGGCCGAGTTGGTCGGTCAGCAGCAGGGCCGCCGCTCCGGTGGCCTCGTCCTCGACGATGCCGTCACCGCGCCGGGGAAAGGCCCGGGCTCGCACCCGGCCGGCCGCCTCGTCCTCCCACGCCCAGGCGTAGAGCCATCCCTCGCCCGGCGGCGGGGTGGGCAGCGCGTCCACCTCGTCGGCCGAGGCGTACTGCTCGATGAGGCGCGGCGGCGCCCACTCGGCGCGGGCGGTGATCCAGGTGAACTCGCCGTCGCTGCGCGCCCACACCTCGCCCGCGGGCGGGCTGAGGGCCTCCAGGTCCAGCAGCCAGGCCACACCGACGAGGGGGTGTCCGGCGAAGGGCAGCCGCGTGCTCGGGGTGTAGATGTCCACGACTCCGCGCTCCGGGTCGTCGACGAACACCGTCTCGCTGAAACCGAGTTCGGCGGCGAGCGCCTGACGTGACGTCCGGTCGGGGCAGACCCGGGGGTCGCGCACCACTCCGAGCGCGTTTCCGTTCCGTCCGTCGGCACCGCAGAAGACATGGAGCACGTCAAGTACGTCGTGCACATCGCGTTCGTTCACTCCGGCATTCAAGCACCCGATGCGCCGCCGCAGCGCGATACCGCGATTGCAAGGCGACAACGACTCGTATCCGTACCCACAAGGCAGTACGGAGTGCGCAAAAGATGCCGGACGGCGTCAAAGGCGAGCTGGTGTCTCTCGTTCGGTTCTCGCAGGCTCGCGCGCCCCGGAACGGCCCCGGGCCTCCACCGGGGCGCTGCAACTGCGCCACGGTGGAGGCCCGATTCCTACTGTCCCAGCAGGTCAGGACTGGTTGGCCGACTCACGGCGGCGTACGGCGAAGACCACACCGGCACCGGCCGCCGCGACACCCGCGGCAGCGGCGATCAGGCCGACCGTCGGAATGTCGGAGCCGGTGGAGGCGAGGGCTCCGGAGTCCCCGACCGAACCGCCGACCGAACCGCCGCCGACGGAACCGCCTGCGTCACCGCCCGTGGTGCCGCCGCCCGTCGACGTACCGGAACCGCCCGTGGAACCACCGGTCGAGCCGCCACCGGATGTGCTGGGCAGTTCAGCGCCCTCGGTGAGGGAGACCGCCAGCGAGAGCGGGTCGAAATCGTCGCCCGCCTTGTACATGCCGTCGAACGCCTTCACGCCGTCGGCGGTCAGCGTGGTCGCGGCTCCGGTGAGCTTGACCACGTTGTTCGTGGCCTTGAGCCCACCCGAGGGGATCGCGACCGTGGCGAACTTCAGATCCTTATAGGTGAGCTTCTTGCCCTCCGAGCCCTTGGCACGACTCGTGGTGGAGACATCGGCGATCAGGCTGCCCTGGGTGCCGTTCACCTTGACCTCCAGACCGCTGAGGCGCAGGTCCAGGAGGTACGCACCATCGGTGAGATGGCCGAGGAAGCGCACGCTGCCGTCGAAGGAGGCCGCGAGGGAGTTCGTCTTGGCGTCGAAGGTGCCCTTCGCCTTCGGGAAGCGGTAGATGTCGCCGTTCTTCTTGGCTCCGGCGGCCAGTTCGACCTTGCCGTGGGCGATCGGGCCCGTCACGTACTCGCGGAAGCGCTCCTTCACACCCCAGTCGAGGTTGCCGTCGACGATCTCCCCCTCGCCGGCGGGTGCCGTCGGTTCGGTCGACGTCGACGGCTCGCCGCTGGGCTGCGTCGGCTTGGTGGACGTGGATGCTGACGGAGTCGGCTCGGTGACTGGCGGCTTCGACGACGTGGACGGAGACGGCTCGGTGACGGGCGGCTTCGACGAGGTCGACGGGGAGGGCGAGGGACGGCCGCCGCCCTCCGACTTCACGGAGAGGGTGGCGGAGTCGAGCACGTCACCCTCCTTGTAGCGGAACGCCTTCGCGCCCGCGGCGGTGATCGTCGCCGGTATGTCCTTGAACAGCATCGCGCCGCCCTCGCCCTGACCGGGGCGCACCTTGGTCATGTCGAGCTTGGCGAGGGCCACGTCGTTGTCGAGCGCGCCGTTGAAGGTGATGTCGGCCTGGATCGAGCCGCTCGTGCGGTCGGTGATGACCCGCACGTCCGAGAGCTTGATCGTGAAGTGGGCCGACGTGAAGAGCACGCTGCCGTCGAACGCCGTGTTGGTGGCGTGGGTGGACGTGTCGTAGATGCCCTTGCCGTTGGTGAAGGTGAACGGGCCGTTGCCCGCAGCCTGCTTGGCGCCGCCCGCGACCTCGATCTTGCCGCCACCGGCCACGTAGGTGCGGAAGGACTCCTTGAAGCCCCAGTCCAGCGTGCCGTCCTTTAGGTCGATCGTCGGAGCACCGGCCGCGGGGGCGGCTTTGGCCGAACCGGACGAACCGGCCGCGACGGCGGGCAGGGCGAGGGCGGTGGCACCGAGGGCTGCCGCGGTGGCCGCGGCGGCGGCCAGGGCGAGGGGACGGCGAGAGGCTGGCATGGGGACTACTCCTAGACTCCGGGGGGTTCCGGGGGACTACGGGGTTCCGGGTATCAGTTCTGGGTCGTACGACGTCGGCGCACGACGATCAGGGCGAGCGCCACGAGGAGGAGCACTCCGGCTCCCACCGCGACGTACACCCCAGTGGGGGATGACGAGTCGGTCGAACTGGCGGCGGGGGCCGCCGCTGCGGACGAGGGCTTGGGGTCGTCCTTCTGCTCGGTCTGCGTGGGCGTCGGCTCCACCGCGGTGCCGAGGTCCGGCAGTGCGGGCAGTTGTGCCTTCTTGTCCACGGTGACGGCGAGTGAGATCGGGTCCATGTCGGTGCCGGCCTGGTACATGCCGCCGAACGCCTTGGCACCGCCGGCGGTGAGGGTCGCGGGGGCCTCGGTGAGTGCGGCGAGGCCGCTCTTGGGAGCGAAGTCCTTGGCCGCGAAGGTGATGAGGGGGACGGCCTTCTCCGTCTTGCCCGCGCTGACGACATCGGCGATCAGGGTGCCGCGGCCCGCCTTGACCGTCGCCTGCACCTGGCTGAGGGTCAGATCGAGGTGTTCGCCGGTGAAGCGAACGGCTCCTGCGAAGGCAGCGTCCAGGGTCTGGGTCTTGGCGTCGTAGGTGCCCTTGCCCTGGGGGAAGCGGAAGAGGGCTCCACCGTCCTGCGCGCCGCCGGTCAGGGTCCACTTGCCCTGGGCGATGTCGCCGGTGACGTACTCGCGGAAGGTGCGGCGCACGCCCCAGTCCACGGCCGCGTCCTGGAGCGCACCGGCCTGCTGTGTCGCCTTGGGCTTGGCGGCGGGCTTGGTGGCGGGCTTCGTCGTCTTCTTGGGCGCGGCCGGTGCGGCGAGGACGTCGACGCTGAGGCTGATCGGGTCCAGCGGGGTGCCCGCCGTGTAGTAGCCCTCGAAGGCCTTGGCGCCCTGCGTGGTCAGGGTGGCGGGGATGCCGTTCAGCCCGATCGGGCTGGAGCCGCCCTTCATGTTGATGCCGCCGAGGTTGAGGGAGGCGAAGGGGACCTGGTTGGCGGAGGTCACCTTGCCGCTGCCCCTGGCCTTGCTCACCATGTCCACGTGGAGCGTGCCGCGACCGCCGGAGATCTTGACGGTGGGACGGCTGATCGCCAGGTCGAGTTCATTGCCGCCGGACGGCTTGCGGTGGCCGGTGAAGTGGACTCCGCCCGTGAAGCGTGCCTCGAAGGAGCCGGTGGCGGGGTCGTAGGTCCCCTTGGCGGAGTGGAAGCGGAAGTTGCTGCCGCCCACGGTCGCGGCTCCGGAGGTCAACCGCCAACTTCCGCCCGCGATGGGGCCGGTGACATAGCTCTGGAAGGAGGACTTGATGCCCCAGTCGAGCCTGCCGCCCTGGACCGTGCGATCCGCCGCATGAGCGGCGCCGGCCGGGAGCAGGGCTCCGAGCAGGGCCGCGAGAAGCGCGACGGCGAAGGCGCGCATCGGTCGACACGACGGCATGGAAATACCCCTCCCGAGAAGTCCGAAGCCTGCACCGGTCTGGCAGACCGAGGTAAGGCTAACCTAAGCTATGTCCGGCCTGTACCGGTAGCCCCTTGCATTCCGGTTATGGCCTCTCGGTCCGATTCACGCACGGCTGTCGGATCGGGGAAGACCCCAGAGGGCAACTGCCCTCGCCCTGATGCAGCAGAACGACAGGACGGTGCTCCCGGTGCTCTCACAGGCCAAGTCGCGCTCGGTGCGCTCGACGCACAGATTTCGCCTGGTGGGTGCGGCTCTTGCCGCCCTCGCCATCGCGGTCACGGCGAGCGGCTGCGGTGGTGATTCCGCTTCGCCTTCCGCAGAGGGGAAGTCGAAGCCATCCGTGGCCCCCGATCGCGTCGAGCCCGTGGCCGCCGAAGCCAAGCCCGTCTACCCGGTGACGGTCGATTCGGCCGATGGGAGCAAGGTCACCATCACCTCGGGCGAGCGCATCGTGCCGCTGACCGGTTCGCTGAACGAGATCGTCTTCAGTCTCGGCCTCGGAAAGCAGGTCGTCGCCCGCGATGTCACGGCCACCTTCGAGGAGGCGAAGGACCTTCCGGTCGTCACCCGCGGCCATGACGTCTCCGCCGAGAGCGTCTTGTCCCTGAAGCCGACGGTCGTGTTGGCCGAGACCGTCTCCGGACCTGCTGAATCCATTCAGCAGATTCGTGACGCCGGCATTCCGCTGGTGGTCGTGAAGACCGCCAAAGAACTCGCCGACGTCGGCACCCGCATCGACGCCGTCGCCCGGACCCTCGGCATACCCGCATCCGGTACCGAGTTGAAGGAGCGCACCGAGGCGCGCATCGCCGCCGTCCAGAAGGACATCCCCCGGCCGGCGGACGGCGAGAAGCCCCGGGTCGCCTTCCTCTATCTGCGCGGCTCGGCCTCCGTCTACCTCCTGGGCGGCAGCGACTCGGGGGCGTCGTCGCTGTTGGAGGCCGCCGGAGCGGTGGACGCGGGGAAGGAGTCCGGGCTGAAGAAGGACTTCACCGCGATCACCAGCGAAGCCCTGGCCAAGGCGGCTCCCGATGCGATCCTCGTCATGTCCAAGGGGCTCGACTCGGTCGGCGGCATCGACGGCCTCGTCAAGATCCCCGGCGTCGCCCAGACCCCGGCCGGAATGGACCGCAGGGTGGTGTCCATCCCCGACGGCGTCATGCTGAACTACGGCCCGCGGACGGACCAGGTGCTCAAGTCCCTGGTCGACCAGCTCTACGCGAACGGCGCATGACCATGGCGACAGAAACGGAACCCGCGTCCCCGGCCGAGAACGTGCCCCGCAAGCCCTCCGCCCCGAACCCCGGGACGGACCACCCTTCCGCACCGAACGCGGCCCCGGCCCCAGCGCCGGCCGTCGACCTCGCCAAGCCGGCGAAGGAGTCGACCGCCGCCGCACCGCAGGGCCCCGCCGCCAAGGGCTCGCGCTCCACCGCGTTCCTGCTCACGGCGGGGCTCGTCGGCGCCCTCTTCGTCGTATCGCTCGTCTCCGCCGGCTACGGCGCCTATGACATCCCCATCGGCGACGTCATCGCATCGGCACAGCACCGCATCGGGCTCGGGGGCACCCCCCTCGACCGGGTCGGCGAGAGCGTCCTGTGGAACGTGCGGCTGCCGCGCGTCGTCCTCGCCCTGCTCGTCGGTGCATCACTCGGCTGCGCCGGAGCCCTGATGCAGGGCGTGTTCGGCAATCCGCTCGCCGAACCGGGAGTCATCGGCATCTCCGCAGGCGCCGCCGTCGGAGCCGTCGCCTCCATCGCGCTCGGCCTGAGCTTCTTCGGCAACTGGACCATCACCGCCTGCGCCTTCGTCGCCGGGCTCGTGACCGTCCTCCTCGTCTATGTGCTCTCCCGCTCCGGCGGGAAGACCGAGGTCGTCACCCTCATCCTGACCGGAATCGCCGTCAACGCCTTCGCCGGCGCCCTGATCGGCCTCTTCATCTTCTTCGCCGACAACGCCCAGATCACCCAGATCACGTTCTGGCAGCTCGGATCCCTCTCACAGGCGACCTGGCCCAAGGTGCTCGCCGTACTGCCCTGCGCACTCCTGGGGTTGTTCATCGCGCCGTTCTACGCGCGCAAGCTCGATCTGCTCGCCCTCGGCGAGCGGCCGGCACGGCACCTGGGCGTCGACGTGGAGCGGCTGCGCATCGCACTGGTCCTGGCCGTCGCCCTGCTCACCGCGTCCGCCGTGGCGGTCGCCGGAATCATCACCTTCGTCGGGTTGCTCGTTCCGCATCTGCTGCGGATGGTCCACGGCCCCGGGCACCGCTTCCTGATCCCGGGCAGCGCACTGGGCGGTGCGCTGGTGCTCGCCGTGGGCGATCTCGCCGCCCGAACCGTCGCCGAGCCCGCCGAACTGCCGCTCGGCGTGCTCACCGCACTCTTCGGCAGCCCGTTCTTCTTCTGGCTGCTGCGCAGGACCCGTCGCAAGCAAGGTGGTTGGGCATGAGGGCCGTGACGAGTCTCTTCGGCGTACGCAGCCGGGAGTTGCCCGAGCGCCCCGCCCCCGGGAGCGTGCTGGCCCGCGCGGAGGACGTGCACGTCCATCTGGGCGGGCGCCCGGTCCTCGCCGGAATCGACCTGTCCGCACGGGCGGGCGAGGTGCTGGCGCTGGTGGGGCCCAACGGCGCTGGAAAGTCGACGCTGTTCGGCGCACTCGCCGCGGACCTCCCCGCCGACCGGGGGTCCGTGTGGATCGGTGACCGACCCGCCGGCTCGTGGAGCGCCCCCGAACTGGCCCTGCGCCGGTCGGTGCTCCCCCAGTCCACGGCGCTCTCCTTCCCCTTCCCGGTGGCGGACGTCGTACGGATGGGACGAGCACCCTGGGCCGGCACGGCACTGGAGGACGAGGACGACACGGCGGTCGCCGAGGCGATGGCCGCCACCGAGACCGGCGAGTTCGCCCATCGGCCGTACTCCGCCCTCTCGGGCGGTGAGCGCGCACGGGTCGCCCTGGCCAGGGTGCTGGCCCAGCGCACTGCGCTGCTGCTCCTCGACGAGCCGACCGCCGCACTCGACCTGCGCCACCAGGAGTTGGTGCTCCGCATCTGCCGCGATCGGGCCGCGGCGGGGGACGCCGTGGTCGTGGTCCTCCACGATCTGGGCCTGGCCGCCGCCTATGCGGACCGGGTCGCGGTGCTCCACGAAGGGCGCATCGCGGCGGAGGGCGCACCGGCGGAGGTCTTCCAGGACGAGTTGCTCAGCCGGGTGTACCGGCAGCCCGTCGAGGTGTTCGCCCATCCGCGCTCGGGGGCTCCCGTGGTGCTGCCCCGACGCACGGACTGACCCGGCCGCCGTCCGCAGGGGGCACGGCCCGCACCGAAAGGGCGGGGCGTGCCCCGGTGTCGGCTGCCGTCCGCGCACATACGCCCGAGGCAGGAGGACATCCAGGGCGCCGCCCCCGTACGGTCCGTGCACCGCCCGATGCCCGGCGCGGGCCGCCGCACCCCGACGCACTCCGCCCGCTCCGTCTGAATACGGCCGTTCCGACCGACCCGTGCGTAGGAGAACCCCCGTGGGGAACTCGCCGTCTCGTAGGACAGGAAGGCACGGGGCGGGCAGGTGGTCCCCGATGAGCGGAGGGGGAGGACGTGTACGGCACCTATGTGATGGGACTGCAATCGGGGCTGGAGGCGGGGTTGGTCGCCACGCTGCTCGTCGCCCTCGCCGTCCACAGCGGACGACGCGCCGCACTGCCGTCCGTACTGCTCGCGGCTGCTGCTGCCGCGTCGTTGACGCTCGGGTTCGGCTCGGTACTCGAATACGGGCCGCGGGAGCTGACACCGCGGGCCGAGGGGGTGTTCGGCGGATTCCTGTCGATCGCCGCCGCCGCGCTCGTCGGTTGGGTGGTGCTGCGGATGCGACAGCCGCTCGCCCCGGGTGTACCCGGGCGCGGGCGCGGTTTCCGGTCGGGGGCACTGGCGAGCACGGCGGCCCTCGCGGTCTCCCACGAGGGCCTGACGGCCGCCCTGTTCTTCTGGTCCTCGGTACGGGCCGCATCCGACGGCCACGGCAGCGACGGCCCGCTCACCGTCCTCCTGCTCGGCATCGCCACGGCGGCGCTCGTCGTGTGGGCGTGCTGGCGGATCGCACAGCGGGTCGACCGGTCCCGTGCCGTGCGCCGGATCGGAGTCGCCCTCCTGGTCCTGGCCGCCGGGATGTCGTCGAAGGGAGTGGGCCACCTCCAGCGCGCCCACCTCTCGGACGGAGTACCGGACGCGGTCTTCGACGTGGGCGGCTCGATTCCCTCCGAGAGTTGGTACGGGGCCCTGTTACGGGGGGTGTTGGGCTTCGAGCCGGCGCCCACGGGCCTTCAGATCACGGTGTGGGCGCTCTATCTGGTCCCGGCACTCGTGCTGTTCCTGACCCCGGTAGGGTTCGGACGGTCAGTGGGGGGCAAGGAGAGTGCAGCCGATGAGAAGGCCGATTCGGGTGGGCGGGCCGCACGGGAGCCGGGCGCAGAGGGCTCAGCGGTTCCATCGGGCGGTGGTGGCGGTGACGGCGCTGGCCTTCACGGCGAGCGGGTGCGTGACCGTGCACGGGGAGCGCGAGGTCGTACCGACGGCGACGGCGGAGGAAGCGGCCGAGGCGCTCAAGGAGTTCACTGACGCCTACAACGCCGCGGACAAGGCGTACGAACCGGCGAAGGCGGCGCAGCGCGTCACCGGTGCGCTGGGCGCCATCAACCAGGCGGGCATCAAGTCGCGCAGCGTCAACTACCCCGACGGCAATCCGCAGCACGTGCCCCTGGAGTTGACGGACGCCCGGTTCACCATTCCGAAGAAGGCCGGTTGGCCGCGGTTCTTCCTGGCCGACGCCGACTCGAACCGCGACAAGGACAGGGGCCCGGCTGACAACCGTTGGGTGCTCGTCTTCCTCCGCAACGCGCCCCAGGACGTCTGGCAGGCCGCGTACTTGACGATCCTCTCGCCCGACCGCATCCCCGCCCTGGAGACGGACCAGGACGGCTTCGCCGAGGTGATCGCGCCGGACAGTCCCGCGCTCGCCCGGGTGCCGCGCGATCTGAGCCAGGAGTACGCCTCGTACACCCAGACCGGCAAGCCCGACCACTTCGAGGCCGGTCCCCACACATCGGGGTGGCGCACCACGCGGGCGAAGGAGGCCAATCAGCCCGGTCGGACGCGGCAGTACATCGACCAGCCGCTGAACAGCGGTGATTACGGACCGCTGGCGCTGGCGACCAGGGGTGGCGGGGCGCTGGTCTTCTTCACGGTCCGCAACTTCGAGCGCGAGACCATGGCGCGGGGCGTGCGGATCGAGGTCCATCCGGATGTGAAGGCGCTGCTCAGCGGGGATGTGAAGACGTCGCTGACGAAGGAGCGGATCTCCAGCCAGGCGGTGTGGGTGCCCGCTGCGAGCAGCGGGCTCAACGGGGGGAAGGTCAAGGTGCTGGGGCGGCTGACGGGTCTGACGTCGGCCAAGGGCTCCTAGGGAGTGTCTGCCCCCGGTCGCGCACCGTGCGCCACGGTGCGGAGAGCAGCGAGGCGCGGTCGCGCCAGGCCGAAGGGCGGACCACCGGCCCGGGGCGACCGGGGCATCAACGGCCGAGCGGCCAGGCTGCCTCGTGCTCGACGTCACCGTGCTCGCCGATGAACTGAGCACAGGCGTCGGTGAGGGTCTCCAGCAGGGTCAGCGGGTCCGGAAGCGGGAGCTCCGGACCCCGGACCCAGTACACCTCGTGGTCACCGGGGAGCCGGGCGGGCGGAACGAGGACGTAGCTACCCCGGCAGTGCCAGCGCAGCCCCGGGTGCTCGTCCATGGTCTCGGGCCGACAGTCGAGCTCGCAGGGCCACCACTCGTCCTCGTCCTCGGGGGTGCCGCGGGTGGCGGTGAAGAAGAGGGACCGTGCCTGCTCGCCGTCCCCACCGGACTCGGCGACGGGGCCGACCTCGATGCCCTGTTCCAGCAGCCGTTCCAAGGCGCTGCGGCCGGCTTCGAGGGGGACGTCGAGCACATCGTGGATCATGCCGGTCGCGGTGATGAAGTTGGCCTGGGGCTGTCCTTCGGCCCAGCGCTGGATCTGCGCGCGATCGGTGGTGGACTGCGTCTGCCACGCGAAGGAGACGGGGTGGCGTCCGGGCGTGGGACAGCCGATGCGTTCGCAGGAACATCGGTAGGCGACGGGGTACGCGGCGGGGGCCAGGGGCATCCCCGCATCGGCGACGGCCAGCAGCAGTTCTTCGCGGGCGGAGTCGTCGGGTTCGGTGTCCTTGGCACGTCGGCGCAGCCACTGTGGCAGCCGGACCTCCCAGGAGGGCCTGTTCTCCGTGCCGCTGTAACGACCTTTACCGTCGCCCATCTATCCCCTCACACACCTCACGCTCGCCCCACGTGGTCTCTACCATGGTCCCACCATCCTGCTCTGCGGGTGGCCACAGTTCCCAACCGGGGGTCGGCATCCGGACCGTCAGGGGATCCGGACGCCGACCCGATCGGACCGGAGGACGATCTTCAGCCTCGGGGCCCCAGGCCGCTGAGCGCGTACTCCACGACGGAGTCGGCGTACTCGTGGGTGAGCGGAAGGGTGCGCAGGAGCCAGCGGTGCATCAGCGGTCCGATAAAGAGTTCGACGGCGGTACGGGGGTCGATTCCGGCCCGTAGGGCGCCTGCGGCCTCGGCCGAACGCAGCCTTTGCACATAGAGGCGGATCGACGGTTCCAGCAGCTTCTCGACGAATTGGGCGCCGAGGACAGGGTCGACGATGCCCTCCGCGGTCAGGGCGCGGGTGGGGCCTTCGTAGACCGGGTTGTTCATCTCGTCCACCGTGGCGCGTAGCACAGTCTTGAGGTCTGCTTCGAGATCGCCGGTGTCGGGAAAGTCATAGGACCCGTCGGCCGCCTGGTCCGCGAGGTCGAGGAAGGCTTCGAGGAGCACGGCGGCCTTCGAAGGCCACCAGCGGTAGATCGTCTGT
Source organism: Streptomyces sp. NPDC005963 (assembly GCF_040638655.1). Taxonomy (NCBI): domain Bacteria; kingdom Bacillati; phylum Actinomycetota; class Actinomycetes; order Kitasatosporales; family Streptomycetaceae; genus Streptomyces; species Streptomyces sp. NPDC005963. The sequence goes on from NZ_JBEXVD010000015.1 coordinate 121,911, forward strand.
TTTCCGACCCCGGCGCGGGCCGCGATGCCCTCGATGGTGGTGCGGCCGTATCCGACTTCGGTGACGAGGGCGAGGGCGGCCTCGTAGATGGCTCGGCGCGAGCGTTCGCTGCGGCGGCTGGAATCAGGCGCCTTGGTGTCGGTCATGGCGACCAATCTACAAGAGATAAGCCGAAACGTATCGTCTCGATCGACGGAATCATCGGGCAGCAGATTGTCGCGAACCCGCCGTACCAGGAGCGGGCCACTTTACGGAGGTTTCTCCATCTACTGAGGTCGGGCGCGCCGTACAAAACGATGAAGCAGTCGACCAGGTCACAGCGCAATGGCCGATTTGGCCTCACCATGGCTCCACACACGCAGACCGCGTGTTCCCCGTCGTACTCGTATGTGAGGAGCCCTCATTGCGCTCATCGCTTCGTGACGCCTCGCCGCGCCGCTATCTGATGTGCCCACCCACGCACTTCAAGGTGACGTACTCCATCAACCCGTGGATGGATCCGGCGAAGCCCGTCGACCTTCAGCTGGCCCTGGCCCAGTGGGAGGATCTGCGCGACCGCTACACCGCGCTCGGCCACACCGTCGAGCTGTTGGAGCCCCAGCCGGGGCTGCCGGACATGGTCTACGCCGCCAACGGCGCGACCGTCATCGACGGCCGGGTGCTCGGTGCCCGGTTCGCCCACCCGGAACGGGAGGGCGAGGCGGTGGCCCACCTCGACTGGTTCAGGTCCGCCGGCTACACCGAGATCCATGAGCCCCTGCACATCAACGAGGGCGAGGGGGACTTCGCGGTCACCTCGTCCTACGTACTGGCCGGTCGGGGGTTCCGATCCAGTCCGCTCTCCCACGACGAGGCGCAGGAGTTCTTCGGCCGCCCGGTGATCGGACTCGATCTGGTCGACCCGCGCTACTACCACCTGGATACGGCCCTGTCCGTACTGGACGAGGCGGCGGACGAGGTCATGTACTACCCCGACGCCTTCTCGCCGGGAAGTCGATCGGTCCTGGCACGGCTGTTTCCCGACGCCCTGATCGCCCAGGAACCGGACGCGGCGGCGCTGGGGCTCAACGCGGTGAGTGACGGGCGCCACGTGCTGCTGCCGCAAGCGGCGCTCGGACTCTTCGCGCCGCTCAGGGACAGGGGCTACGAGCCCATGGGGATGGACCTCGGTGAGCTGTTGAAGGGGGGCGGCAGCGTGAAGTGCTGCACCCAGGAGCTACGCGGCTGAGCTGAGCGCGCCTCGGCAGCCGAGGAGACGGCAAGGCTGCCGAGGCTGCCGCGAACACCGCGAACACCGCGAACACCGCGACCGCCACACCTACAGCCGTCCCGGTCGCCGGGCCGGGACGGTCCGGGCGGGGGCCTTTCGCCGCAGCCGTCAGGCATCGTCCCCGGCAGGCGGCCAGGGCTCTCCCCAGGAAGCGTCGCGGGCGGCTCGATACAGCGGGCCGTGCCGCTTCGCCACGTTCTCCCGGGCCAGGCGTCCCTCTTCCTCACAGAGGTCGAGCATCACCAGGCCCTTGCGGATCTGGGGCTTGCGGACGATACGGGCCCGCGCCGGCAGGGGCGGAAAGCGGGTCGCGGCCACATAGCTGAACTTCTCGTCCTCGTAGGGCAGCGAACCGCCCTTGACCTGGCGGTGCAGCGAGGACCTGCTGACCCTCGCGGCGAAGTGACACCAGTCCGAGCCCGGGACGATGGGGCAGGTCGCGCTGTGCGGACAGGGCGCCGCGACCGTCAGTCCCGCCGCCACCAGTTCCTTCCGGGCGCTGATGATCCGGTCGTAGCCGTCGGGGGTGCCGGGTTCGACGATCACCACGGCCTGCGCGCTCCGTGCGGCTTCCGCGACGACGGCCGTGCGGTCCTGCGGCGTCAGTTCATTGAGGACGTACGACATGGTGACGAGATCGGTGCTCTCGATGGAGATCGCCGCGCTGATGCGCGCGCGCTGCCACTGGGCGTCGTACAGCGCCGGCACTCCGGACGCCACCGCCAACTCCCTCCCCAGAGCGAGCGCGGGCTCGGCCCAGTCGAGGACGGTGGTGCGGGGCGGCTCGTCCTGCCATGCCTCGGCCACCGCCCAACTCGCGGCCCCCGTGCCACCTCCGATGTCGGTGTGGGTCACCGGCACCCAATCCGGTGTGGTCTCCCGCAGCGCGAACAGCGCCGAGCGAACGGCCTCGAAGGTCGCGGGCATCCGATAGGCGGCGTACGCGGCGACGTCCGACCGGTCCCTGAGGATCGGGGCGTCGGTGGGGGTGGCACCGCGGTAGTTGGCGATCAACCGGTCGACGGCGCGTGCGGCCTGGCTGGGCGGCAGCCCGTCGAGCAGTCCGGCCAGCGCGCCGCGCAGGACTTCCGCGGTGGGGGTGGTGGCATTCACCGGGTGATTCTAGGCGTTTGACACCGCGGGGAACGGGCCGCGGCCCGGGCCGGAGAGCGACGGAACCGACGGAGCGCTCCCCCACCGTGGGGGCCGGGAGCATCGACGCTCGCGGTGATCGCTCGGGTTCGGTCCCGAACCGCGCGGCCCGGAGGGGCTGTTGCTACGCTGACCGCCGTTGACGCACACGGAACGTGAGCACCAGTTGCCCACGGGCACCACCAGTACGCGAGCAGGACCAGGCAATGCGAGATCCGCCCGCGGATGCGTGCGGGTACCGCCATGAGGTGAGGCGCCGCGCAACGGGGCGCCCTCGGATGTGAGCATCGCTCTCGGGGGATCCATGAGCACACAGGGGCGCACCAGACGGCGGATCGTGCGCACGGCCCTGGCAGCAGGGGCGGGCGGGGTGGCGCTGCTCCTCGTACTGACCATGTGCGGCGGCGACGACGGGTCGTCGGCTGCCGATGCCTCCGACCGCCCCTCCCCCCGGCCCTCCCCCGCATCGGCCCCACGGCTCACCGTCCCGGCCGCCTATGCCCCCGCCCAGCGCTGGGAGGTCCCGGATGCCTCCCCGGAGCAGGCGTATGCCCGGGCGAGTGGACACCTCGCCCATCTGGAACGGGTTCCGCAGCGCAGGTTCCGGGTGCGTACGCTCGATGTGTCGACCGGTCGGCCCGGTTGGAGCGGCCAGCCCTGGCAGCCGCCGACGGCCATCGACTCCTCCGCTTCGGATGCCCGCGGCGCCACGGACACCCCAGGTCAGGCGGGAGCGGGACGCTTCCCCCGACTGCTCTCCGTCGCCCGGGACGGCCGTGAGTTCTTCGTGGTCTGGTCGTTCGGCAGGACGAGCGGGGACCATCTGACGTCGGACACCTTCGTCGTCCTGGACATCTACGACGCCGCGACCGGCGCCCGGCGACGCGTCGAACTCCCCTGGTCCGGTGCGCCGACCGTGTCGGGGAACGGCCCGGGAATCCTGGTCACCGACGGCCGCACCCGCAATGCGGTCGTCGATCCGCTCACCGGTGAGACCGCTCGGGTCCCGGAGAACGCGCTCGCCCACCCCAAGGGTTGCACCGGTTGTCGCCGGCTCACCGAGGTCCGCGGAGTGACGGACCAGGGGCTCCTGCTCAGCGGTGAGAGCGGCTTCTGGGTGCGCGGCGGCTGGTACAGCAAGAACGTGGCCCCCTCGGGCGCGGACCCCCTCTCGGGTACGCCGACCTCGGTGGCGCCCGGCCTCCTCCTCGCCAAGTGGAAGCCGGCGAAGAAGCGCAAGGACGCGCGGACGCACGAGATATGGGCCGTGCACGACACCGTGACGGGCAAGCCCCTGGCGCAGACCCGCTGTCATAAGCCCGCGATCGAACCCGGCGAGTTTCCGCGTGCCGTGGTGTCGCCGAAGGGCGGGTACCTCGTATCGGGCCACCTCGCCTTCGATCTGGAACGCCGCAAGGCCCACTGCTTCGAGGAGTCGGACGGCTCCCGGCAGCTGCTGTTGGCGACCGTCGGCGACACGGGCACGGCCTACGGCGCGACCCACGCCCGCAGTGCGGCCGATGTGCTTGCGGGCGGCGGCATACCGGTGCAGTTGGAGGTGACCCGGCCGGTGCCCCAGCCGCTGGCCCCGCAGGTGCGGCTGCCGTTGGCCGATGTGGCCGGGGTGGGCGTCTTCAGCTGGACGGACGCCAAGGACCGGCTGCATCTCGTGGGGCATCCCCGCGTGCTGCCCTGAGCCGCTCCCGTGCCGACAGGGGTGCGACAGGGGTGCGGTGGCTCAGACCGTCGCGCTCTCGTGCGGACGCCAGGGCCGGCACAACACCAGGAAGCAGCCCAGCGCGGCCAGGGCACAGACCAACTGCACCACGGCCATCGGTACGGCCGTCGCTTCCCCCGCGATGCCGACCAGCGGTGAGGCGACCGCCCCGACCAGGAAGGAGCACGTACCGAGGAGCGCGGACGCCGAGCCCGCCGCATGAGGGGTGCGGCTGAGCGCGAGGGCGTTCGTGTTGGGCAGCACGAGCCCCATGGCGGCCATCAGGACGAAGAGCCCGGCCGACACCGCGAACAGGCCGACCTCGCCGAAGACTCCCGAGGTCAGCAGGAGCAGCGCCACCGCCGCCAGGGTGATCACGGCCAGTCCGGACATCAGCGCCTTGTCGAGGCTGACGCGCCCCACCAGCAGTCGCCCGTTGATCTGCCCGAGCACGATCAGGCCGACGGCGTTCAGTCCGAAGAGCAGGCTGAACGTCTGTGCGGAGGCTCCGTAGATCTCCTGCACCACGAACGGCGACGCCGAGATGTAGGCGAAGAGGACGGCGAAGGCGAGCCCGCCCGTGAGCATGTAGCCGGCGAAGACGCGGTCGGCGAGGAGTCCGCGCATGGTGCGCAGGGCCTGGCCGACCCCGCCGTTGTGGCGTCGCTCGGGGGGCAGGGTCTCCGGCAGCCACTTCAGGACCACCGCCGTCAGCAGCACGCCGACCGCGGTGAGGACGACGAAGATCCCGCGCCAGTCGGTGAAGCGGAGCACCTGGCTGCCGATCACGGGCGCGACGATCGGCGCCGCTCCCGAGACGAGCATCAGGGTGGAGAAGAAGCGGGCCATCTCCACGCCGTCGTACAGATCGCGGACCACCGCCCGGGCGATGACGATGCCCGCCGCGCCCGCGAGGCCCTGGAGGAGCCGGAAGGCGATCAGCAGTTCCGCGGAGGGGGCGAAGGCGCAGATCGCGGTGGCGAGGACGTAGACGAGCATCCCGACGAGCAGCGGACGGCGGCGCCCCCACTTGTCGCTCATGGGTCCGACGACGAGTTGTCCGAGCGCCATGCCGGCCAGGCAGGCGGTCAGGGTGAGCTGCACGGTCGATGCGGGGGCGGCCAGCGAGTCCGTGACGGCGGGAAGTGCCGGGAGGTACATGTCCATGGAGAGGGGCGGCAGCGCGGTGAGTCCGCCGAGGACGAGCGTGAACAGGAGCCCGGCGCGTCGTGCCGCAGCGCGGGGGGCACCCGGAGGTGCGTGCGGCGGGCTGCCGGGGGGTGCGGTGTCGTCGGGGGCCGGTGCGGTCACCGGCGCCATGGCCGTGGTCGCGGCGGTCGCCTCGGTCCCTGCGGCCGTCGCGCGGGGAGCCGATGGCGTTCGCGCGCTGGGTATGTTCCCTTCCGTACCGCCCTTGCCGCTGTCCGGCTTCGGCATCACATCTCCATATCGTTGAACCCTCACCCATGCTCTCAGCTCCGCGGGGATGGTTGGCACCCGTCTGCAAGGGTCGGTGGTCGCACGGCCGGTGGTGCAGTCATACGGGTTGTAGCCCCGGGGCCCTGCCCTCGCTGACGAAGGATGCGGCCGTGGCCACCGGAGCCGACGGGGTGGTGACCGCCGTGACGGTCCGGAAGTCGGCGCGCATCCGCTGTTCGTCGAGCGTGATGAGCGCATAGCCGCGGCGGCCGTCGTAGTGGCGCAGATGCGGGTTGGCGGTGGTGAGCGCGGCCCAGTTGGCGGGTCGGGCGGTGCCGTTGCCGCCGCTGCTGATGGAGGTGGTGACGATCTCGGTGCCCAGCGTGCGGGAGTCCGGATCGTCCCAGTCCGCCTTGAGGTCGAAGCCGTACGACACGTGCACGTCCCCGCTCAGCACCAGCAGTCGATCGACGCCGGCGGCCTCGGCTCCGGCGAGCACCCGGCTCCGGGAGGCGGGATAGCCGTCCCAGGCGTCCATGCTCACGGCGTACGGCGGCACCGGAGTGCGCCGCCGTCTGGCGAAGGTGACCTGTTGGGCCAGGACGTGCCAGCGGGCGTGGGAGGCACGCCAGCCGTCGATCAGCCAGCGCTCCTGTCCGGCACCGGTGAGGGTGCGCGCGGGATCCTGCGATTGCGGGCCCGGGAGGTGCCAGCCGTCCCCGTACGCCTGCGGAGAGCGGTACTGGCGGGTGTCGAGGACGTCGAACTGCGCGAGCCGCCCGAAGCGCAGTCTGCGGTAGAGCCGCATGTCGGGTCCGCGGGGGCGCTGGGGCAGCCGGAGGGGCTGGTGCTCCCAGTAGGCGCGGTAGGCGGACGCCCTGCGCAACAGGAACTCCTCCGTCGGCCGGGAGCCGCCCGGGGCGTCGCCCGCGTAGTTGTTCTCCGTCTCATGGTCGTCCCAGGTGAGGACGAAGGGATGCGCGGCATGGGCGGCCTGGAGGTCCGGATCGGTCTTGTAGAGGCCGTAGCGCTGTCGGTAGTCCGCCAGGGTGAGGGTCTCGCGGTTGAAGTGGGCGGGCAGCGGGCGGCCGGTGAGCCGGCGGGCACCGCCGACGGGGCTGACCGGATGCTCGTACAAGTAGTCGCCGAGGTGGAGGACGGCCGAGAGTTCCTCGTCGGCGAGATGCCGGTACGGGGTGAAGTACCCGTGGTGGTACGCCTGGCAGGAGACGGCCGCGAACCGCAGCGCGCCCACCGACGAGAAGGGCGCCGGTGCGGTTCGGGTGCGGCCCGTGGCACTGATCCACCGGCCGGCACGGAAGCGGTAGTAGTACGTGCGGTCTGCGACCAGGCCCGTCACCTCGCAGTGGACGCTGTGGTGCAGTTCGGGATGGGCGACGGCGCTCCCGCGGCGAACGACCCGGGTGAAACGGGGGTCGTGGGCGACCTCCCAGCGCAACGTCACCCGGCGGGGCGGTAGTCCGCCGTCGGGTTCGTAGGGGCGCGGCGCGAGGCGGGTCCACAGCAGTACGGAGCCCGGCAACGGATCGCCGGACGCAACGCCCAGGGTGAACGGGTCCTCGCTGATGCGTTGGGCGTCGAACGCGGCGGCGTGGGCCGTACCCGGGAACCCCACGCCGAAGGCGAGCACCACCGCGGCCGTGGTGTGGTTGAACCAGCGCCGGCGGGTGATGTACCTGGCCGCGTTCCGGAGTTCGGCCGACTGCGCGTCATGGTGCCGTGCGGCGGTCATGCGCGGTGCACCGGAACGGTGACGGCTACGCTGCGCGCCCATGACGGATCATTCGCGGATCGCAGTGGTGACGGGTGCCGGGTCGGGCATCGGTCGGAGTGTCGCCTTGGCGCTGGCCGGTGCGGGGTGGCGGGTGGCACTGGCGGGGCGCAGGGCGGGGGCGCTGGCCGGGACGGCGTCGCTGACGGACGGACAGGTGATCTGCGTCCCCACGGATGTGACGTCACCCGCCGATGTGACCACGCTTTTCGAGGAGGTCCACCGGCATTGGGGACGTGTCGACCTGCTGTTCAACAATGCGGGTGCGTTCGGTCCCGGCGGTGGGGTGCGGTTCGAGGACCTCTCGCCCGAGGATTGGCGCGCGGTGGTGGACGTCAATCTGACCGGGGCCTTCCTCTGCGCCCAGGCGGCCTTCCGCCTGATGCGGGACCAGTCGCCGCGCGGAGGGCGCATCATCAACAACGGCTCCCTGTCGGCGCAGGCGCCGCGTCCGCACTCGGCTCCGTACACGGCGACGAAGCACGCGATCACCGGGCTGACGAAGTCGATCTCGTTGGACGGTCGGGAGTACGGGATCGCCTGCGGGCAGATCGACATCGGCAACGCCGCGACCGAGATGACCGCGCTGATGGCCCGGGGGGTGGTGCAGGCGAACGGGACGCGTGCGGTCGAGCCGCTGATGGACGTGGCGGACGTGGCGCGCACGGTGCTTCACATGGCCGGGTTGCCGCTGGAGGCGAATGTGCAGTTCGTGACGGTGATGGCCACGGGGATGCCCTTCATCGGCCGCGGCTAGGGTCTTTCTTTCGAATCAGGGCACGGTGGGTCCTCGGCTCTGTCGCTGTGTACGGCGGCGTCGACGAGGCCCCTGCACAACAATCGGCCGCCGGGCCGCGCGAGGATATGGCGCGGGCTGCCCGTCGATGCGGACCCATCCCCTCCGATGTCGGTGTCTTCGACCGGGTGCGCCGGTCCTTCCGCCGCGGGTCGGCACGTCGCCCCAGGTGGCCCGTGTCACCGGCCGCTGCCTGGAGGGATGCAACCCGGACGGGTCGGTGTTCGACGGTGTGGTGCGCCCGGATGACGGCCGCGCCCCCGGATCGCCGGCGGTGACTTCGACCGTCCGACGGTGCACCGAAAACAACCACAGGAAAAGCACATTGTGGCGAGGCTCGGCCAACGCACCCGGGAAGCCTGCCGACAGCGCGTCGGCATGGGACGCTGGAGCCATGGAGCACACCCTGGAGATGACGCTCGATCCGATCTGGGACACGGTCGACCGGTTGCACACCTGGCTCGATCAGCAGGGCACCGGCCCGGCCGAACTGAAAACACTGTTGGGCCCGTTGACACTCCGGGAGGAGGGCGGGGAGGTGAGCCGGGCCGTTGTGGGAGCGGCCTGTCCCGCACGATGACCACCGCGACCGAAACACCGCGACTGAACACCGCGACTGACGGAAGCAACCAACGGAGCGACCGCAGCAGCTGACGGAGAGCTGGCGGAAAACCGATGGACAACTAGCGGAAAAGGGACAGGTGCTCGCCTGCTCTCGTTTCCCCGCCGAGGGCCTGGTTAGATCCGGGCATGACGGATTGGTCGCAGCTCAAGGACGCATTCGGTTCCGCAGAGGGCGTTCCGGCCCTGCTCGACCGATTTGAGGCTGCCCCGAGTAGCGTGTGGCCGGAACTGATGGATCGGCTCTGCCCGCAGTTGGACTCTGCCTTCACCGCGAGCTTCGCAGCGCTCCCCCGGCTCGCACGGATCGCATCCGCCCAGGAGCCCGAGCAGCGCTCCTGGGCCCTGATCGGAGGGGATCGCGCACCTCTTCGGGGATGCGGAGTGCGGTGACTGCGGCACCGTCTTCCCCGTGGCCGACCAGGTGGTCGCCCGGTCGCCGCAGTTCGACTGACGGCGCAGTGCCTGCCTGAACGGTTCTGAGGCGAGCCCTGGGCACAGTCCTGCGAACGAGTCCTGCTAACGAGTCCTGCGAACAGCGAGGAGGCAGGTGCCGCGGACCGCACCTGCCTCCCGTTCTTCCGTTGTCACCGCATCGGCGGGATCAGCCCAGCGGGCTGCCCTCGTGCGGTCGGGACACCGTCGGGGTCTCGGTCTCCAGCGCGGCGAAGTCCTCACCCTCGGCGCCCATGTGCAACTCCGGAGGCTGACGGGTGAAGAGCCGGGTGGAGATCGCGAGGAGCACGATGCCCACCGCCATCCACACCAGGCCCACCACGAAGGTGTCGCCCGTCAGACTGGTCCACAGCCACACCGTCGAGGCGAAGCCGAGGCCCGGCAGCAGGCCGTTGATCAGGAGCGAGCGGGCACCGGTCGTGCGTCCCTTGCCGAAGATGTAGTGCTTGATCACGCTCAGGTTGACCATCGAGAACGCGGCCAGCGCACCGAAGTTGATCATGACGACGGCCTGGTCGAGGGTGAGGACGGTGGAGAGCAGGGCGACCACCGACACCGTGACCAGCGCGCCCACGGGCGTACCGAACTTGGGGTTCAGCCGGCCGAAGAGCCTGCGGGGCAGCAGTCCGTCGCGGCCCATGGAGAAGATGATCCGGGACACGCTCGCCTGCGACACCATGGCCGAACCGATGCAGCCGAGCACGTACACCGCGGTGAACGCACCGCTCAGTGCGCTGCCACCGACCGTCTCCATCAACTCCGCGCCGGCCGAATCGGGGTTGGTGAAGTTGTTGTCCGGGCGGACCAGGGAACCGACCCAGGCCACCAGGATGAACAGACCGCCACCGATCGCCGTGGTGAGGATGATGCCCAGCGGAATGGTCTTGCGCGGGTTGTGGGCCTCCTCCGCGAGGGTGGAGACCGCGTCGAAGCCGAGGAAGCTCAGTGCCAGGATGGCCGCGCCGCCCGCCAGCAGCGTCCACTGACCGGACTCGGGGATGAACGACTGGAAGGCGTCGCCGGCCGGCACCTCGGACTGCACCGCGGACAGCGTCACGAAGGCCACCAGCAGCAGTGCGGTGATGCCCATGATGATCGCAGTGATCTTGCTGATGAACTTCACGCCCAGCACATTGAAGACCAGTACGAGGAGCAGGACGAGTACGCTCCACACGCCCTGCGGCACACCGGGGAACTGCGCGTGCAGATAGATGCCTGCGAGGAGGAAGGACACCATCGGCAAGAAGAGGTAGTCCAGCATCAGCGTCCAGCCCGTGAGGAAGCCGACGTGGCCGCCGAAGACCCGCTGGGAATACTTGTACGCGGAACCGGCGGCCGGGAAGCTGCGCACCATCCGGCCGTAACTGTGTGCGGTCAAGAGCATCACGCCGAGTGCCAGAACATAGGCGGCGGGCAGATGTCCCGCGGTTTCGTCATTGACGATTCCGTAGGTCGTGAAGACGGCGACCGGAGACATATAGGTGAGACCGAACAGGACGATCGCGGGCAACCGCAGCACTCTCGTCAACTGAGGTGCTTTTTCACTGGTGGGACTGGACACCGGCTTTTCCTCTCCGCGCCCGTCGGTTCAACGGGGTTCCATCGATTCCCGAAGGGTGGCAAAACCCGGCGACGACCGACATACGCATCTGTACGTACGGGCGTGGGGCTCGGCGGCACCGGAGTCGGGCGCAGTGACCGCTCACACGGTCCGATACGTAATCTTACGGAGTTCGCAAAACGGTCCTGATCGTTACCGTGTTCCTCAATCCCGCATTGGAGAGAGGACCCCGTATGTGGCCAGCTGGCTATAGCGCGGCTTTGGCGCTGACCATCGACTTCGACGCCGAAGAATTGTGGCTCGCCGAAGACCCTGCGAACGCCGCTCGGCCCGGAGTGCTTTCTCAGGCGCGTTACGGCGCCGAAGTCGCGGTACCCCAGTTGCTGAACATGCTGACGCGTCTGGAAATACCGGCCACGTTCTTCGTCTGCGGCGGTGATGCGGAAAGGCATCCGTCGATCGTGGAATCCGTCGTCGAGCAGGGCCATGAAATCGGGCACCACGGTTTCACGCATCGCTCTCCGCATCTGATGGAACGGGACCAGGAGGAGGAGGAACTCTCCCGCGGACTGTCCGTACTGCGTTCCTTCCAGGACCGGATCACCGGTTACCGATCCCCCTCGTGGGACATCAGCCCGAACACGTTGGACCTGCTCGTGGCGAACGGGTTCAGCTATTCGTCCAACATGATGGACGCGGTCCTGCCCTATCCCCATCCGCGCCACGACCTGGTGGAGATCCCGGTGCACTGGTCGCTGGACGACGCACCGCACTTCTGGTTCGACGCCTCCAGTTGGGACCGTACGATCCGCTCGTCGCGCGAGGTGGCCGAGTTGTGGGGCGAGGAGTCGTCCGCGATCCACGACGCCGGCGGTCTGGTGACCCTCACCGTCCATCCGCAGATCATCGGTCGCCCCGGCCGGCTGCGGATGCTGGAGCAGTTCCTGACCTCGGTCCGGGCCGATGAGCGGATCTGGTTCGCCCGCTGCCACGAGGTGGCGACCGCGGTCCGCGAGTCCACGGCGGCACGGTCATGAGCGGCGTTCCCGCCCAGGCCACGGCGGAGGGTGTGCCCCCGGCCGCCACCCGGCGTACCGCGGTCGTCACCGGCGCCGCACGCGGGATCGGGCACAGCGTGGCCCGGCGGCTCCTCGACGAGGGCTGGAATGTCCTGATCACCGATGTCGATCCCTCGGTCGTCCGGGCGGGCGAGGCACTCGACTCCGGTGGGAACCGCATCGCGACCCTGGTGGCCGACGTGTCCCGGCCCGAGGACGCGGCCCTCATGGCCGAGCGGGCCCTCGCGGCGTTCGGGCGGATCGACGCCCTGGTCGCCAATGCGGCGGTCGGCGGCCCGGAGACCCCGCTCCTCGATACTCCCGATCAGGACATCCAACGGGTGTTGGAGATCAACTTCTTCGGGGTGCTGCACTCCGTACGGGCGGTGTGGCCGGCCCTGGCCCACGACGGGCACACCGGTCGGATCGTCGTCCTCGGCTCCCTCTTCGCCCAGCAGCCCACACCCGGCGCCGGTGCCTACAGCGCCTCCAAGGCGGCCGTGCAGTCCCTGATGAAGACGCTGTCGGTGGAACTCGCTCCCCACTGCACGGTCAACGCGGTCGCCCCCGGCTATGTGATGACCGAGATGCACCGCGAGGAGTTGCACTCGCGCGCCCGCCGCAGCGGACGCACCTTCGACGAGGAGCGGGAACTGCTGGTCAGCGAAGTACCACTGGCCCGGCATGGCGTCGGTGCCGATGTGGCCGACGCCGTCCACTATCTGCTCTCGGGCGCGGACTACGTGACCGGCCAGACCCTCAACGTCAATGGAGGAGTGCTCACCTCATGAACCCCACAGACGGCACGCGGACCGGGGGGCGCCTGGTGGTCACCGGTTCCCGCTCGGGCATCGGCCGGGCCACCGCGGTACTGGCGGCCCGGCGCGGCTGGTCGGTGATCGGCCTGGACCTGGCGGTGGACGAGCACGGCGAGCAGTTCGACGAGGGCATCACCACCTTTCCGTGCGACATCACCGACGATTCCTCGGTGCAGCAGGCGTTCCAGCGGGTGGACCGCGCCTGGGAGGGCCTGGCTCCGACCGCCCTCGTCCACTGCGCGGGTGTCTACCGCTTCAAGGCGGCGATCGAGACCACCCCTGCGGAGTGGGACGCGGTCGTCAACCTCAACGCCCGCGGCTCGCTGCTGGTCGCGGCCGAGGCCGCGAAGCGGATGCTGGCCACCGGCGCGAGCGGCAGTGTGACCCTGCTGTCGAGCATCGCGGCCGTACGCGGTGACGGTGGGGAGCCGAGCGCCGCCTACAGCGCCAGCAAGGGCGCGGTGGTCTCCCTCGCCCGTCAGCTGGCCGTCGAGTGGGGCCCCGAAGGCATCCGCTGCAATGTGGTCGCCCCCGGGGTGATCGACACCCCCATGACCACCGTGTCGCACAGCCCGGAGATCTACGCGCAGGTGCTGCAACGCATCCCGGCCCGTCGTCTGGGAACGGCCGCGGAGGTCGCCGAGGTGTGTCTGTTCCTCGCCTCGGAACAGTCGGGCTACGTCAATGGAACGGTCATCGCCGTGGACGGAGGGCAGAGCGCCTCATGAGTACGACCGAAGACTTCATCGATCCCCCCGCACCCCTGGTCGTCCGGGTCGAGGGCACCGCACGCGAGCGCGGATTGCAGTACGGCAGCGCGGCCAAGGAACGCGTACAGCTGTCCCTGGAGAACTACGCCCGGGTGTACGCCAAGTTCGCCCAGCTGACCTGGGACGAGGCGACGGCGCTGGCCCGGACCTTCATACCGGCGATCCAAGATTTCGACGCCCGCTACCTGGAGGAGATGGAGGGCATCGCCGAGGGCGCAGGGGTCACCTTCGAGGACGTCCTCGCCCTCAATCTGCGCACCGAGATCCTCTTCTCGGGCAAGGCCCGCAAGCTCGCAGCGGCGGCTTCCGTCCCCGGTGAGTGCACCGCGTTCTGCGATCTGCGCGGCCCCGAGCCCATCGTGGGCCAGAACTGGGACTGGATCCCCTTCTCGCACCAGACCGTCGTGGTGCTGGAGGCGATACCGGAGCGCGGCCCGCGCTGGGTGTCGGTGGTGGAGGCGGGGCTCCTCGCCAAGTTCGGGATGAACTCGGCCGGGGTGACGGTCCTGACCAACGCCCTCATCTCCTCCCTCGATGTGGGAACCCCGGGGATGCCGTACCACCTGCTGCTGCGCGGGCTGCTGGAAGCGGAGTCCGCACAGGCGGCCGAGGAGGTGCTCCGGGCTGCGCCGCGCTCCTCGTCGGCGAACTATCTGATCGTCGCTGACGGCACCGCGGTGGACGCGGAGACCCGGCCGGGCAGGGCTTCCGACATCAGCTGGCTCCCGGTGCGCCAGGGCGAGTACCTCATCCACGCCAACCACTTCATCAGCGACAATTCGGCGTTCCCGACGACGGCGGCCGACCACGGTCCGCAGGTCATGCCGGACACCCTGTTCCGGCGGGAGCGGGCGGGCTGGCTGGCCGAGCTGATGCCGCAGCCTTCGGTCGCCGGCTGGCACGAGGTGCTCAGCGACCACGAGAACTTCCCCGACGCGCTGTGCTGCCACCCCAACCCGAAGGAACACGAGCTGGAGCAGGGTTCCACCGTCGCCAGTGCGGTGATCGAGCCGGCGAAACAGCTGATGCACCTGGTGCTGGGGCACCCCTGCTCGGTGCCCCGCGTGACATACGACTACGGGCCGTTCTTCGCCGGGAAGTCCGGGGGATCCTGAACATCCGCAGAATCCGGGGGATCCTGAACATCAGGGGGATCCGGGATCTAGGGCAGGCGGTCAGACGGTCCGGCACGCGGGCGCTCACCTCGGTGGGCGCCCGCAGCCGTGTTCCGGGCCCCTGAGCGGCCGTCGCATCGGCCCCTCAGCCGACGGGGAGGATCTCCTGACCGCGGCCCGACAGCCGGTAGGTGAGCGTGGGCTGTGACAGGCTCTGGTCGCCCGAGTCGTACGGGTAGCCGCTCACCGCCTGCCCGGGCGAGGCGAAGAGATAGGTGCCGTTGACCCCGCGGTAAGCGGACTCGCGGAGATAGCGGTCCACGGCGTCCGGACGGAACGACCCCGTCACCGAGAACGCCGAGTGCAACATCCGTATCTGGTCGTAGGCGGCGCTGGCCTGGCTGCGACCGGGCGGGGTGCCGAACTCCCGTGCGTACGCATCCGTGAAGCGACGTCCGAGTGGGTCGTTGGGCCGTCCGGTCACCGTGGACCAGATCACCTCGCCGCCGTGGGAGATCCGCTGTGCGAACCCTGGCACCGAGGGCGTGTAGATGTGGTAAGTCAGCTGGTCCGGGCTGTGGCGGGTGATGGCGTTCTGGAGTTCCGCCGCGGTTTCCACATGGAGGTGGGACACCACGACGACGTCCGGGCGGTCGCTGAGCGTGTCCTGGATGAGTTCGTCGACGCGCTCCACGGTGAGGCCGACGCGCTGGGCCGATGTGACCGTCCACCCCACCTGCCGCACCCGGGCCTCGAAGGTGTCGTCGGTAATCGCACATCCGAATCCGTCGAGTTCCACGACAGCGAGCCGGGGCGGTCCTGTACGCGCTGACGGACCCGATGCCGGGTGCGAGCGCAGGAACGCCAGCAGCGCCGACTGGTAGGCGGTCTCCGAAGGACAGGTCTGGAAGACGTGCCCGAGACGGCGGGGATCCTCACGGACGGCTTCCACACTGCGCGTCCAGGTGTTGGTGTGGAGGAAGGTCCGCCCGAAGTCGGCCGCGAAGTCGAAGACGCCCTGACTGATGGCGCTGGCATAGCTGCTGGTGATGGCGTCGACATCGGCTTCGACCAACTGCGCCAGACCCCGGCGCACAGAGTCCTCGTCGAGCGGGTCGATCTGGACGACGACGTGTTCGAGCGCCCGGCCGTACTCACCGCGCAGGGCGTTGACGTCCCGGACGGCGAGCTCGGCGCCCTGAGCGGTCTCCCGACCGTCGGCCGCGAAGGCTCCGCCGACCGCGATGGTCCCGATGCGCACGGTGTCCCGCCGGGCCGGCCTGCTCCGACGCGGTACCGGGGTGGCCACGCCGGTCGCCGTGGCGGAGTGGCGCTCGATGTCGAGGACGCGGATGCCCGAGCGCTGCTCGACCCCGCCGGGAATGGGCAGCCGGATGAGGTCACGGTCGACGGCGAGCGCGCTGAGTCCGGAGCGGGAGTCCTGGCCGAGCTTCTTCAGCAGCCGTTCGACCTGGGTGGTGACGGTACGGATGCTGGTGCCGAGGCGGCTGGATATCTCGCGGTTGGACAGGCCGAGCGCCACCAGCGAGATGATGTCGATCTCGCGGGCGGTCAGCCCAGAGGGAGGCCCGGTCAGGGGGCGGATGTCGAGCGCGACGACGCCTTGGGAGGCGGACCGCAGCTCCAGACGACACCAGGCCCAGCGGCCGTCGTCACACCACAGGAACTGGGCGGAGCGCAGGCCGGACGCGTAGAAGCCGGTGACCCGGCCGAGCAGTGCGGCACTGAGTCCGCTCATGGCCGTCTGAACGCCCGGAGCCGACTGCTCCGGTGCGTCGGCGCTCATGGGGCGGTCCGACCCGGCTGCCGTGGAGTCGGACACCGGGGCGACCGTGACGTCCCAGGATTGCTCGACGCCCGTTTCCGTGCCGAGAGGCTGAAGCGTCCGCAAGGTGACTCCTCCATTCATCGGGACGGTTCGCACTGACCCGACGCCGCGACGGAACCCCCTCGTCATGCACGATAAACCCTCACGCCCCATATGGGCCCATACCAGCCATGGCCGGATGTGATTCTCGCCGAGGGCGCAACCTCTCGGGGCGAAGGGCCTCCCGCCGTGGCCCGAAAGTCCCTTCCGGTCGACCCGGTCGCGCCCTACCCGCCCACTCCCCGCATCCGTCCCCCTCCTTCTCCTTCCTTCTCCTTCCAGGACGTGCAGACCAGTGCATCGAAGGATGCAATCAAAGGACTCCCGAGAGGGATGGGCGGCCCCTGGTCACCGTATGTGTCAGGGGCCGCACCACCCGGAGCGGTCGCCGGAGACGCCGGAGGCTACGCCTGCGGCCAGCGGGACACCACGCCGTCCACCAGTTCCCGCAGCGGTCCCGCCGCCTGCGCACCCTCCAGTTCCGCGAGTGCGTCGACGCTCGCGACCAGCAGATCAGGCGACGGGCGCCGCAGCGCCTCATTGGCCAGCGCCACGCTCCTCACTCGGGCCGATCCGCCGTCCGTCATCAGGTCGAACTCCAGCGGCAGAACCAGCCCCCGGATGGAGTCCACATAGACGTCCCAGGACTCCCTCGTACGCCCGACCGCGGAGTGCACGAGCACATCGATGAACCGCAGCTTCTCAGCCGCGGTCATCCGCGGCCCGCCGTTGCCGGTGACGGACGGCGCGGGTTGGGGAGTGTCGCGGAGCGGCGCGACCGGCTCCGGTGCCACGGGCGCAGCGGCGGCCGTGGGCGACGCCGTGGAAGCGGGGAGGAACGGAGCGAGAGGCGCGAACGCCGATGGCAGGGCGCTGGCGCTCGCGAGGTCCAGAGCCGGCAGGGGCACGGCAGCCGCCTCCGCGAGAAAGCCCATCAACTCCACGACGAACTCGTGGTACTTGCGCGGGTCACCGCGGATCAGATCCACCAGACAGGTCTCCGCGTAGTCGCTTCCCAGCCGGTTCGTCCGGTACTGGAGCGCTTTGACCGCTGGGGGCAGCGGCCGGGTGGGGCGCGTCCAGAACAGGGGTACGACGGCCACCGGCTCCACGCCCGTGGCCACGGTGGCCCGGCGGGCCCGCTCCGTGGCGACGGCCCACTCCCGCCCACACCAGGTGCTCTCGACGTAGTCGTCGGAGATCAGCGCGATCACGAACCGGGTGGTGCGAAGGGCCTCCATCAACGGCAGTCGCCAGTTGACACCGAGCCTCAGCGACTCGGTGTCGAGGAACCCCTTGTGCGGCAGGGCACGTCCGCGCTTGATCTGCGCCTCGTCCTGCAATCGGGCGTGGAACTGCGCCACCAGATGGCGGTCCGCCTGGCGAATGGCGTAACTCGTGAAAAAGAACGGCTGGTCCGACATGGCCCCTCCCACGCAGTGAACCGAGCGTCCCGTGGCACACCCCCCGAACCGCTCGGCGCAACACTCCGAACTGCTCGCTGTAACGCCCTCGGACTGCCCGGAGTTCCTATGGCGCGTCCCAGTTTTGCACGGCCCTGTCCACCAGACGCCGTACCGTGTCGATCTCGCCCTCGCCCTCTCCCCGCTCCTCCACCGCGTCCGCGATGGCCGCCATGACATCCGAACGCTGCCTGCTCAGCGCGAAGTTGACGAGCGAGATGATGCGGTCCTTGGCGTTGCTGCCGTCCTTGACCGCGGCGAGGTCCAGGCGCGTCGCCTGACGGATCGAGTCGATGAACACGTCCCAGGAATCACGGCTGCGGCCGACCGCGGACCTTCCCAGCGCCTCGATCAGGGTCCGCTTGTCCTGCGGGTCGAGCCGGGCGGTCCGACGGCCCTGCTGTTCCGCGGGCGTCTCCTCGCGCAGCAACTCGGCCGGGAACCCGACACCCCCCAGAGAGGGGGCGGACAGTTCCCAGGCATCGGTACCGAACGGGAACAGCGGACTGTCGAGCGGGGGCCGGGCGGCCGGCGGCTGCGCCAGGCCGTTGCCGCTCTTGCTGGACACGCCGCGCGGTCGCATCCCGCGCATGGCGCTGCGCGCGGCATCGAATCCGGTGTCCCGGGCGATCTCGGCGAGGGCGAGGAGCTGCCCCGGGTGGCCGTCCACCATCGCGGCCAGGTAGCCCGCCTCCCGGGCCGTGAGGTTCTGGGCCTGGTTCAGCAGCAGGCCCGTCGACTCGTGGATGGTGAGACCGGCGAGGCCCAGCC
This sequence comes from Streptomyces sp. NPDC005963, assembly GCF_040638655.1. Taxonomy (NCBI): domain Bacteria; kingdom Bacillati; phylum Actinomycetota; class Actinomycetes; order Kitasatosporales; family Streptomycetaceae; genus Streptomyces; species Streptomyces sp. NPDC005963. The sequence continues at coordinate 140,578 of NZ_JBEXVD010000015.1, forward strand.
GGTTTTCGCCCCAGGTCGGGCCCGGCGTGCGCGAGGTGATCAGACGGTGTCCGGCGCCCGGTACGAAGTGCTCGTAGATCCGGTCCGGGAGCTCGACCTGGTCGTAGACGAACAGCCAGGCGGGGTCGCTCCGTCGACGGGGGCGGAAGCCGTCCGTCGTCTCACAGGCGGCGCGCAGTTGGCGGTACTGCTCGCCGATCAGCTGCGCCAGGGCTTCGTCGTCGTGCGCACCCCGGCAGGAGAACCACCAGGCCACGTCGTATCGGAGGGTGTAGCGCAGGCAGTAGGCGATCGCCATCTGGGTCTTGCCCATGCCCTGGCCGCCGGTGTCCAGATCGTGCAGCAGGACGTGACCATGCTTCTCGACGAGGCCGAGCAGTTCGGCGATCTGTGCGTCACGGCCCACGAAGGGAAGGCTCTGCCCCGGAAGGTTCGATATCGGTGGCGGGCCGGTCGGGGTACGGGGGCGAGCGCTCTGAGCGGTCACCACAGCTTCCCCTCACGCGGTGGCGGTACGCGGGGGGCCGGGTCGCGCACTTCCGCCCGCAGCCGTCGTACCTCGTCGTCGGCGGAGCCGTGCAGTCGAAGCACCCGTAACCCGCGGCGCACCAGGACCGGGCGCGGCTCCTCGTCGATCTGTACGGGGACCAGACGGTCGCTGTCGGGACCGGTGAACACGTCCTCCCACTCCAGTGGTTCGGTGGCCCCGGCCGCGAAGTAGCTGCGGGAGAAGACCACCACCACGCGTTGGGCCGCGGCCCGCGCCCGGTTCACACTCACGCTGAGTGACTCGTGCTCGATCTCCCAGCGCACCTGTCGCACCGGGGGGTGACCGCCCTCCTCCAGGAGGGAGCCGATCCAGTCCGCCCACGCCTGGTCCGCGCCGACGTAACTGACGGCGACCGTCGGGGCGAAGGGAGAGGCGGAGCCGGCGGTCACCGGTGGATCGGGGGGAGCCAGTTGGGGCAGGCCGCCGTACGACGGGGTCGAGCCCGGATGGATGACGGCGTCCGACCCCAGCGGTTCGTGCCGGAACGGGTGGTCGGACGCCTGCGTGACGCGTGGCGGCGGGCCGAACTCAGTTTGGACGTCGGCGAGATCAGCGTGCGTGAAGGGGGGCAGTTGGGTGCGTCGCGCCTCGGTGATCCGCTCGGCGAGCCGTCCGATGAGGTGGAAGTAGCTGTCATAGGACTCGGGCGTGTCCGACTGCATCAGAGCGGCGAGCCCCCGGCCGTCGTGGACGACCTCGTCGGGATCCGGCACGGACGGCGGTCTCGCACCGTCCGGAACGGGCTTCCACAGCAGCGTGATCAGACAGTGGCTCATGTCGTGGCGGGCGAGCAGCGCGCTTCGACGGATACGGGCCTGGAAGACCGCCCATTCGAAGGCACAGGAGGCGCTTGCGAAGTAGTGGGGTGAGTAGAGCGCGATCATCACTCCGACTTCCGCGACCGCCTCAGGGCTGTCCACGTTCGTTGATCCGCCCAGGTCGCCGCTCACCCATCGGCCCTCCTTCACCCGCAGCCGATACTCAAGATCGGCATGGAACCGGGTGATGTCCGGCCAGCCGTCGGCCCTGGTGCAGCTGGTGTAGAAGTAGTTGACGGATCGATCCACGCGCCCCTCGCAGACTGCCGCCGGTCAACGTAACGATGGGCGGGACCGTGTCCGGCACCGACATGATTCCACGCCGACGCCCGACGGTTTCGCCCCATGAGCCCCCGTTACCGAGGATAGGCTCACTTGACCGGGCTGGGTACAGTGGAAAGAGCCTGATCGGTGCACACGCCAGACGCACACGGGTCGGGGCGTACGGGGTTAGACGTACGAGGTTGGACGTACGGGGCTAGACGTACAGGGTTGGGCGTACGGGACTTTGGGCGTACAGGGTTCAAACGTACAGAGGTTGAGACGTACAGAGGTCAGACGCACAGGGTGGATCTTCGTCGACGGCTCGCGATTTCCGACGATACCAGGACCTGTCGGGCCGGTCCGGCGCCCCCGACCGGGGCGTACGAGATACGTGAACAGGGGGCTTGCGTGCCATGAACCGCGCGACCGGGAAGAGCGCGCCACTCGCCGAGGGGGAGTTACCGGAGTTGGCGGACCGGTTTCCCGTCGAGCTCCTGGAGGGTCTGCCGCGCTCGGCCGTCGTGGAGGCGCTGCTGCGCAAACACCTCGGTGAGGCGGCCGGCGGGACGGCCGGTCCGCGTACTCCGAGGTGGAAAAGTGCCTTGTGACTGTCGGACGGCAGCGCCGCCGGACGGAGCGTGCAGGGGGCGTTCGCATGGGTCGGGCGCACAGCGGGCGCAGTGCATCCCGTTACGGGGAGGAGCGGCGGGTGCCGCCGAGTGCGATCCCCAACCCCCGGGCGCCTTCACCCAGTTCATCGTGAAGCTGTACAGCCGGTGCAACTTCTCCTGCCCCGACTGCTACGTCTACGAACTGCGCGACCGCGGGTGGACCGAGCAGCCCTTGGTGATGGCGCCCGCGGTGATGGACCGCACCGCCCGGCGGATCGCGGACCATGTGCGCCGACACCGTCCCGCCGAGGTCCAGGTCATGTTGCACGGTGGGGAGCCGCTGCTCGCCGGCCCGGAGCGCATCGACCGTCTGGCCGGGGCGCTGCAGGACGCCTGGGAGGGGCTCGACACCAGGTTGGACCTCGCCGTGCAGACCAATGGGGCCCTGATCGACCCCCGGTTCCTCGATGTGTTCGAGCGTCGGGGGATCCAGGTGGGGGTCAGTCTCGACGGCACCGCCGAAACCCATGACCGGCGGCGGCCCTACCGTTCGGGCAGGGGCACGTACACCGATGTGGCGCGGGGTCTGCGGCTGTTGCGCGGTGAGCGTTACCGGAAGCTGTACCGCGGGCTGTTGTGCGTGGTGGACCTTGAGGCCGATCCGGTGGCCACCTACGAAGCGCTGCTCGCCTTTGACCCGCCCGCCGTGGACCTACTGCTTCCGCACGCCACATGGGAGTTCCCTCCGCCGGGCGCAGACCCGGGCGGTACTCCGTACGGCGCATGGCTTTCAGCCGTTTTCGATCGCTGGTTCGATGCTCCGGTGCGTGAGGTTCCGGTGCGGATCTTCGATGCGTTGGTGGACGTACAACTCGGTGGGGCGAGTGCGAGCGAGACATGGGGACCCCTCGGTTCCGACTCGGTGGTCGTGCAGTCGGACGGGACCATCGAGCAGAACGACGTCCTCAGAACGGCGTACGACAAGGCCGTCCACACCGGTGGCCACGTCTACACCCATGACTTCGACCAGGTCGCGGGGCATCCGGGGTTCGCGGCCGAGCGGGCCGGCATCGCCGGGCTGTGCCGACAGTGCAGGGCGTGCCCGGTGGTGCGGGTGTGCGGCGGCGGGTTGCGGGCCCATCGCTACGAGCCGCGGAACGGTTTCGACAATCCGTCCTGCTACTGCGGGGATCTGCGCGCCTTGATCGACCATGTGCGAGATCGCGTGACCGACAGTCTTCGGACACTGGCGGATACCTGTCATAAGGAGGTCACAGGGCGGCCTTTTCTTCCTATCATGAGGATGTCTGCCGATTGAATGTCGAGCCGGTGAGCGAAAAGGTGATCAGCTTACTGATCTAGGGGCGGGGGACGGGGGCACATGGGCCCGTACTTTTTCATTAGTCACGCCATAGACGGTGGCGGCAGACAATACGTCGAACAATTCCTCACTGATCTCCAGGGGGAGTTGCGCACCCGATTGGGACGTGAGGCGCAGTTCGACGGCGTGCTGGCCGACCGGCAGCGCCGGGCCGCCGTGAGCGGTGGGGCGTCGGAGGTGCCAGAGGCTGCCGGGCTCTTCGGGCTGCGGGGTGCCGATGTGCCGCCGAGCACACCCGCGATGGCCTGTCGCGCACTGGTCGTGCTGTACACCGTGGAGTACTTCCGCAGCCCCTGCTGCACCTTTGACCTGTCCGTCTTCAGTGAGCGCATGGGGTGGCGCAGTCATCGCACGGGCGATGCGGCCCTCTCCCCGGTGAACGTGGTGTGGGACACGGCGGGGCTACCCGCGCGTTGGGTCGAGGAGGCCGGTCGACTGGCCGGGCCCGCGGGCAGCGACTACCCGCGACGAGGGCTCGGGCACCTGGTCCGCGATCCGGCGGCCCGGGGTGGATATCTCAAGGTCGTACGGAATGTCGCCGAGCGCGTCGCGGGCGCCGCACTGCACCCACCTCCGGTGATGACGGTTCACGATGTCGACTACCTCACGCAATTCACCACCCATTCCCGCATGCCGGCCTTCTCATGGGATAACAACCCCGCTCCCCTCCAGGTACCGTGGCAGTCCGGGAGCATCGCAGCGCCGTCCCCCTCCGGAATACAGGAGCACGGCGCACACAGTTCCGGAGCTTTCGATTCCGGACAGCAACACGCGATGGCTCAGCGCAGGTCCTGGTTCTCTTCCCCGGAAGAGGGTGAACGTCCCATCCTCCGGGGACCGCACAGCTGATGTGAACACGTGGAGCGGTATCGATGAGCAGCGTGGAGCCCTATGCCGCCGGAGCCCCTGCGGGCGACGGCACGGCGACCATCGTCACCTTCTACTCCTACAAGGGCGGGGTCGGCCGCACCATGGCCCTCGCCAACGTCGCCTGGCTCCTCGCGAGCGACGGCAATCGCGTGCTGGTCATCGACTGGGATCTGGAGTCCCCCGGGTTGCACCGCTTCCTGCGCCCCTTCCTCTCCGATCCCGACCTCACCCGGCTGCAAGGGGTCGCGGAGATGGTGCGCGACTACGGATCGGCCGTGGAGGAGTTGGTCGCACAACGGCTGGCGCAGCCCGCACACGAAGCCCGGCTGGGCGAACTCCTCGACCTCCACACCGCGGTGGACGCGTGGGCCGACACCGTGCGCTGGAACCACTTCCCTTCGGACGGCGGCAGCATCTCCTTCCTCGGCCCGGGCTGCCAGAGCGAGACGTACAGCAAGGATGTGGCCCTGTTCGACTGGGCCCGGTTCTACGGCCAGCAGGCGGGGGCCCGGTTCGTCCACACCCTGCGGGAGCGGCTGCGGAACTCCGGCTACGACTATGTGCTGATCGACAGCCGCACCGGCCACTCGGACAACGCCAGCGTCTGCACCCTGTGGCTCCCCGATGTGCTGGTCGGCGGCTTCAACCTCAGCAACCAGTCCATCGAGGGCACGGCCGCAGTCGCCCGACAGGTCCACGAACAGGCCAAGCGCACCGGTCGGGAGATCCGGATCCTGCCGGTGCCGATGCGGATCGAGCGGGTCGACCGCGGCAAGGCGATGACCCGACGCCGTTACGTGGAGCAGCAGTTCGCGGGCATCGTGGGGCCGCTCGTCGTCGGTGGCACCACCGAGTACTGGAGTCAGGTCGAGGTGCGACACTCCGCCACCTTCTCCTACGAGGAATTGTTGGTCCCGTTCGTCGTGGAGCCGGGCGAGCACTCCAGTCAGCTCCAGGCGTACCTGCGGATCGCCGAGGAGATCAGCCGCGGCGATGTGAACGTGATCCGCCCGGTCCCCGAGCGACTCCGACGGGAGTACGCGAACCGGTTCGAGGAGATCACCCCGCCCGGGCCGCGCACCGCCCGGATCGTGCACGCGCCCCGGGACCGTCAGTGGGCCGACTGGATTCGCACCGAACTGGCGGGCATAGGTATCAACTGCGAGACCACCGACGGCGACCGGGAGCCGCGGTCCCCCTCGGAGCAGGAGCCCACGTTCACCATCGTCCTGGTCTCCCCCGCGCTGCCGTCGGCCCCCGGCTTCCAGGAGGTGAGCGACCAGTGCGTACGCAACTCGGCGCGGCTGGGCGGCGGGCGTTCAAGCCCGTGGATGGTCGCCGTCACCATCGAGGAGACCCGCCTCGAAGATCACATCGCACGGCTCCAGGGGCCCTTGCTCCAGAGCCTCGGGGAGCGGGAGGCGCGCAGTCTGCTGTTCGAGCGGTTCGCGCTCGACGGGCAGCAGGTGGACGGGCGCTCGGGCACCCGCGACCGTACGGAGGGTGGTGCCCGCTTCCCCGGTCAGGCACCCGACATCTGGCAGTCCCCGCCCCGCAACGCCATCTTCCTGGGCAGGGAGGAGTACCTCGACCAACTCCGTGACGCCCTGGTGCCCGGCCGGCCCGTGCTGCCGGTCGCCCTCACCGGTCCGCTCGGGGTCGGGAAGAGCCAGATCGCCCTGGAGTTCGTCTACCGCTTCGCCGCGGACTACGACGCCATCTGGTGGATCAACGCCGACACCCCGGCGCTGGTCCGGGCCGGGCTGGCCGAGTTGGGTGCCCGACTCCAGGTCACCACCAGCACCTCGCCGGGCGCGGTCACCACCGCTCTGCGGGTGCTGCGCGAAGGCTCCACGAGCGGTCACCGCAGGCTCCTGATCGTCCTCGACGACGCTCCCTGCGCCACCGAACTCGAAGGGCTCGTGCCAGGCGGCGGCAGCGCGCACGTCCTGATCACCTCCCAGTCGGACGAGTGGGGTACGGTCGGCACCCGCATCGCGGTCGCCGTGCCCAACCGGGACGAGGCCCATGCCCAACTCGCCCGTCACTTCCCCGGTCTCACCGTCGAGATGGCCGCCGAGATCCTCCATGTGTCGGGGCAACTGCCGCAGTCCGTCGAACTGGCCGCCACGTGGCTGCGCAACACCGGTCTACCGCTCGGAGAAGCGGTCCGGCTCTACCGCTCACGGGCCGCCGAGGAACCCGCGCCGCCGTCCATGGGGGACTATCCGCCGGCCGCCCACACCACCTGGGCGGTGCAGTTGGGCGCCCTCCGTGCGGAGAACCCGACCGCCGAGCGGATTCTGCGGCTGCTGGCCTATCTGTCACCGCGCGGGGTGTCGATCGAGCTGATGCGCTCCCCCGCGGCGCTGGCGTGGCTGCGGCGGCAGGGGCAGGCCCCGCTCACCTCCGTGACCTTCGGAGCCGCCTTCCGGAACCTCTCCGCACGGGCCATGGCCCGCACCGACCACGCGTCCGAACGGATCGTCGGTGACCCGATGGGGCTGGTGCTGCTGCGCGCCCATCTGTCACTGGAGGAGCGCACGGAGACGCTCACGGCGGTCCACCAGATCCTCGCCGCCTTCTCACCGCAGGACGACGAGACCGACGAGGAGCGCTTCGAACCGGTCCTCGCCGAACTCGACCAGCACGTCGACCCCTCGCAGGCCGTCACCAGCGATGACCCCCAGGTGCAGCGGTGGTTGGTCAACCAGGTGAGGTCCCGCCGGCTCACCGGTCAGCTCGGCGCCGCCCTCGAACTCGCCGAGCAGCTGCACGATCGCTGGAGCACCGTCCTGCCGCCCCGGGAACCCCTGCTGCTGCGACTCCGGGTCGAATGGGGCAACGTCCATCGGGACGCGGGCCGGTTCAAGGAGTCGGAGGAGGTCAACCGCGCGGCACTCGGCGCACTGCGGGCGACGCTCGGCCTCGACCACCCCTTCACCCTGCGCAGCGCGCTGGGGCGGGGCGCCGAACTACGGGCGCTCGGGCGGGTCCAGGAGGCGTTCGCCGAGGACCAGTCCACGGCGGAACTCATCATGGAGGTGTTCGGGGACGGCCACCCCTTCACCCTGATGGCAGAGGGCAACCTCGCGCTCTCCCTGGCCATGGTCGGCATGACGGAGGAGGCATTGGACCTCCACCGCGAGACCTCCGAGCGCTGCCGTCGGATGCTGGGCATCAGGCACCGTCTGACCTGGGACTCCGCCGCCCACCTCGGCAACAGGTACCGGGAGTCCGGGGACTACGACCGGTCCATGCGCCATCTTCAGTACGCCTACAAGGAGTCCGTCGACACCTTCGGGGAGTCCGATCCAACGACCCTGATCGCAGCCAGGGGACTCGCTGCCACCCTCAGGCGCCGCGGCGGCCGGGACGGCATCAGCGCGGCGCGCAAACTGGACGACGAGACCGTGCAGGGGCTGCTGGTCTACGGAGGCCCCGACCACCATGAAACGGTGGCGGCCCGCCTTGCGCTCGCGGCCGACCTCCGGCTCCTGGGCAAGCACGCCGAGGCCGTAGGGCTGGCCGAGACGTGCGTCGCGCAGTACGGCACCTGGGAGCCGGACCACCCCTTCCTGCGGATCGCCCAGGTCAACCTCGCCCTCTGCCAGCGCTCCGCGGGCCAAGGCGCGGACGGACCGCAACTCAGTGCCGAGGGGTGGCAGGGGCTGGTCGACTCGCTGGGCGCCGACCATCCGATCACCCTCATCGCGGCGCTCAACCACGGCAACGCCCTGGTGTTCGCGGGCGAGTCCGAGCAGGCGTTGGAGCTCGACCGGGACACGTATCACCGACTCCGGGAACGGATGCGCGCCGAGCATCCGCTCACGGTCTTCGCGGCGACCAATCTTCAGATCGGCGAATCCCGGTTGCACGGCAGCAGGGGGGCACAAGGGGGAGTACGGATTGAGCTGGACCTGGACATCCCCTACATCTGAGGAGCGGGCTGCGAGCCCGCCCCCGGTGCACGTCGCCCTGAGGAGGCAACCCGTGGTGGACCACTCGTTGGAAGGGGAGTTCGGGCGCTCCTGGTCGGTGGCGGTGCTGGCCGCCACCCCGGGGGTCGGTGCCAGTACGGTCACCATCGCCGCGGGCGCGATGGTGGACGCGGCGGTCGGCCCGGTCGGCCAGAACGTGATGCTGATGGACGCCGACCTACGGACCGCCGGGCTCACCCGACTGCTCCACCAGTGGGGGTCGGCGATGCACTACGGCGGGGGTTTCACCGGGTTCGCGCTCGACCGTGCGATCCCCCTGGACTTCCGCTCCCTGGAGCCGAGGCTCACCCCGATGCGCTCCCCCGACGGCCGCAAGGGCGAAATGTGGCTGCTCACCCAGGGAACCCCTGGTGACCCGCCGCTGGAGGACCTGGTCAACCTGCCCAAGATCATGGGCATGGCGGTCCAGCGCCTCGTCGAACTCGCCGGATGCCTGCTGGTGGACTGCGGCTTTGAGTGGAGCGAGGTCACGGTGGAGATCTGCCGGGCCGTGGAGTTCATAGCCGTGGTCAGCGAACCGGGCGGGCTGGCCCGACCCGAGACCCGCCGACTGGTGGACCGCCTCAAGGAACACGGGCTGATCCACAACAATCTCCTCCTCGTCGAGAACCAACCCACGCCGGGAGCGATATCCGCCGCCGACGTGGAACCCCGAACCGCAACGAACGGGACCGGACCCGCGCCCACCAACGGCTCGACACCCACCAACGGCTCGGCGCACCCGACTGCCGCTGAACACGCCCTGGAACGGGGCCTGTTCCCCTCACCCCATGAAAGGACCCTCATTCACCTGCCCTACGCTCCCGACACCGTGGCAGCGCTCTACGCCAGTGAGTTGCCCGCCCTGGACACCCCGTTCGGTGCCGACCTCAAACGCCAGATGGAGGCACTCGACCCAGCCCTGTTCTATTCGGGCTTCGATCTCTCAACCTGAAGGAGGCGTGATGGAGACAACGGGAGACCAGCCCCACACGCTCGTCGACACGGCCGGCCCGCCGGCCCAGACGAAACCGGTGGTGCCCGTCCCGCACCGAAAGAAGGCCGAACATGTGCCGGACGACAGTTCGGCCTTCATCAACCTCTGTGAACAGGCACTGCACCCCGAGGGCCTGCACCACGTCGCCGAGTACCATCGCGGCGTCTTCAACTACTCCGTGGACATCCTCGACCACCCCCTGCTCGCCCGGCTCGGCAAACCCCGAGGCGCGTCCGAAGGTGATCGCGCCCTCTACATCCGCATCGGGCGCCAGTTGAACTTCCTGCTCGGTCGCATGGACAGCTCACTGCGCCCGGTCGAAAGCGGACGACTGATCCGTACCGTCCTACGACTGGGCCAGGCCACCCTCTTCCACTACTACGTGCGACCGGGGCACTATCTGACCGGTGTCTCCCTCGGGAAGGAGACCGCAGAAGCGGGCGATCGGGCGATGACCAAGCTCGCGACCGGCTTCCGCACGGGACTCCACCAACTGCGCATCGACTACGGCGGTTTCATCGGCGCACCCGAGGTGTCCCCGTCTTCGGAACGCCCGGCCCCGGCTGAACTGCCCTTCACCCCCTCCTCGGCCCCGGCGCACCACCACCGCGAGGTGTTCGGCGACATCGGCCCCGACGCCGATCGCATCGGAGCACTCTGCGCCGCCTCGCTCACCGCGAAGAACCTGCACTACGTCGCCTATGTCGATCCCACCTCGGGCTTCCTCTCCACGGACCTGCTCGCAGCGGAGGGGTTGGCCGAGTACCACAGCCTGATCAACAGACAGCAGCGCCGCGACCGCTATCACGACATCTCGCGGCGGCTGCACTTCGTGGTGGCCCGACTGAACCACTCACTCAAGGCGGTGCTCCCCGGGCGCTTGACCCGGACCGTACTCGACGTGGACGAAGGGGCCCTGTTCTACTGCGCACTGGGGAACGGGACGTTCCTCCTCGGGGTCACGCTCCACCAGGACCGGGTGGCGTACGCGGATGACGTGATGACCCGTCTCACGCTGGGAGTGCAGCGCATCGTGACCGAATCGGCCGATCGGGACGACTGGGCCGTGTCTGAGACGACCTAGAGGGCTTCGACCAAGCGGGGGGAAGATCACCGGCCACGGGGAATGGCCGATGGCCGTGTCCACATCCAGGTGGGGGCACGGATTTCGATGCGCCGGCAGTCCACACCGGCACGACGGGGGCGCACGCACAGGCAATCCCCCTACCGCCATGCCCGGACACCCGACCGGTCCCGTCGGCGAGGGCCAGCGCCGGCTCCCGTACACAGCCATACGATCGAGAATCGGCCAACTGCACGCGGAAGGGCCGGACGTAACGGAGATGGACCCCGCTCAGCGGAAGATGGTCGGGGCACAAGTCCGAGTCAGCCACACCGTTAGGACAGCAGGGGGACCATGCGCATCGGAGAACTCGCGGAGCGCATCGGCGCCAGCACCCGCTCTCTGCGCTACTACGAGGAACAGGGGCTCCTGTCTCCCTCCCGCGACAGCAACGGCTACCGCCACTACGACGAAGCCGCTCTGGTACGGGCGCGCAACATCAAGGACCTGCTCGACGTCGGCCTGACCACGGACGACGTGCTCCGCTACGTCGAGCAGGGTTGTCTGGAGCGACCGTTGGCGACGTCGGGGAGATGCACGGGCGAACTCGTCACGGCCCGCGAGCGCTTGGAATCACTGGACAGGCGGATCTCACGCCTCCAGGAGGTCCGGGACCGACTGGCCCAACACAGCGATGCGTTGGAAGCCTCGATGGCACCGACCGAGGCCCGACGCACCGCGACGTCCCGAACGCGCAGGAGCCGAGACGGAACCTCGGACTGAACCGGGCCATGATGTCCCACGTACCGGTGCTCCAGGAAGAGCACGGGTGTCCGCTCGCTTGACGTTGACAGTAGTGTCAGGGCCCTACCGTCCGGCCATGACATCTGTTGTGAAGGTCTCTGCTGGTCAGGCTGGTTCCGGGTGGTTGTTGTGCTTGTTCCTGACGACGTTCGTGATCGGGACGGATGACTTCGTGATCGCGGGGATGCTCCCCGAGATCGCATCGGACCTGAACGTCAGTGAAGCAGCGGCGGGTCAGTTGGTCACGGTGTTCTCCGTGACCTACGCGATCGCCGCCCCGCCCTTGGCGGTCGCGACCGCCCGTCTGCCCCGCAAGCCCGTCATCGTCGGTGGGCTCGCCGTCTTCGCCCTGGCCAACGCCATCACCGCCCTCGCTCCCCACCACACCGCACTGACCGTCATGCGCGTCCTCACGGCGCTGATCGCCGCGACCATCACGCCGGCCGTCTTCGCGCTCGCCGCGCGCGCCTCCGCACCGGAACGCGTCGGCCGGGCCATGGGCACCGTCGCCGCAGGGCTCACCGTCTCCCTCTTCATCGGCGTCCCCGTCGGCACCCTCCTCAGCTCCGCCCACGGCTGGCGCGTCACCTTCCTGGCCGTCGCCCTCGCCAGCACCGCCGTCGCCCTCGTTTCCCTCCGTATCCTTCCGGCCCTACCGGGCGCCCCGGAGATCGGCGTACGCCAACAACTGCGGGCCCTTTCCCGCCCCGCCGTTCTCCTCTGTGTCGCCGGCACGGTGCTCGGCGCCTCCAGCGGACTGATGACCTACACCTACATCGCACCCCTCACCCATGACCTCACCGGCCGCGACGGCTCCGTCCTCGCGCTGTTCATCTCCGTCATCGGCGTCTCCGGCGCCCTCGGGACCTATCTGTGCGGACGCCTCACCGACCGCTGGGGGTCCGACCGCACTCTGATCACCACCTTCACCGGGCTGGTCACGGCAACCGCCGCGCTCGCCCTCATCGGGACCCTCACCCACGGGGCGCCGATCTGGCTCGTCGTCATCGTGCTGGCCGTCTGGGGCTTCACGGGATGGGGCTTCAACCCGCCCATGAACGCCCGCGCACTCGAACTCGCCAGGGGCGCCGAAGCCGAAGCCGTCGCCCTCAACACCAGCGGTCTCTACCTCGGAATCGCCGTGGCCGGTGCTCTCGGAGGTTGGGCGCTCAGCCACCACGACGGCACCGGCGTCGCCGTCACGGCCGCCGCGGTCGGCGTCGTCGCCGCCCTGGTGATCGTCGCCTCGGTCCACCGCTACCCGACGGCCGCACCGGTGCAAAGCCCCTCCACCGGACGGAAGCCGATCCGGTCGACCTCATGACACCGTGGGGGTGTCATGACGTCATGCCGCACCGAGCACAGTCACCGAGGCGAATTGGGCCAAGGCCGTCGCCCACCAGCGGGCCACGACTCACATCCAGTCAGAAAAGGCCCTCGCCCGGGTGGGCGGCGGTGGCGTACGGATGGCCCTGGCCGGACGGGCGTTCGGCCCTCAAGAGCTTCCGCAACACCCTTCAGATACGCGAGTTGCGCAGTGACTGCCACGCAGCGCCGGCCAGCGCACGCGTCGACCGGGGGACCGACAGACCCTCGTGCTCGCGGTACAGCTCCCAGTTGTACCGGACCAGCGACAACTTGTTGGAGGACAGCGATCCCGCCTGGTGGGACCTGTACACGGCAAGCGGCTCGCGCAGACCCCGGGCATCAGCGCCTTCGCGCATGATCGACAACCACAGGGCGTAGTCCTGCCGCTTCCGCATCTCCGGCATCAGCCGGGTGCCCAGGACGGTGCGGTCGTACATGGCGGTCAGAGCCCCGATGTAGTCCCGGACCAGCATCGCGCGGTAGTCCACGTGTTCCCGAGCAGCGATCACGCGCCCGTTCGGGACGAAGTCGGTGCTCTCGCCCGCGTAGTCGGCGTCCATCTTGAAGTACGAGGTGAAGGTCAGGGGCGCACTGCCCGCCGCAGCGAATGCGATCTGCCGCTCGGTCTTCTCCGGAAGCCACATGTCGTCACTGTCGAGAAAGGCGATGTAATCCCCGCGCGCCCGCTCGATGGCGAGGTTCCGTGCCCGGCCGGCACCGCCTTGTTCCGGTGCCGATGCCGGCAGGACCCGCTCGTCCTGCCGGGCGAACTCCATGAGCAGGTCCATGGAGTCGTCGGAGGACTTGTCATCCGTGACCAGGAGCTCCAGGTCGACATGGGTCTGCGAAAGCACCGACCGGACCGCTGCGCCGAGGGTCGTTGCCGAGTTGTACACGGGCATCACGACAGACACCAGGGGCACAGCGCTTCTCCTTACCGCAGATCTGCCGGCCAGAAGCCGTTGGGGGGCAGACGAGTCGGGCTGTACGCCGGATTTTGTGCCCCGGGACCTCGCGGTCGTCGGGGCGACGGCCATCCATCTAGGACCGGTGTTGCCACCGGCCTCGTGCGGTCTACCCGCGGACTCGGGCGGGCAGCCCTCGAACGTCCGCGCAGAGTGGCCTGTTACAGCCTCTCCTCTTGACCTTGCTCCGGGTGGGGTTTACCTAGCTGCCCAGGTCACCCTGGGCACTGGTGGTCTCTTACACCACCGTTTCACCCTTACCGAGGCCCGTACGAATACGGTCCCCGGCGGTTTTTTTTCTGTGGCACTGTCCCGCGGGTCGCCCCGGGTGGCCGTTAGCCACCACCCTGCCGTGTGGAGTCCGGACGTTCCTCGGGAAGAGCCCGAAGGATCTTCACGCGGCCGTCCGCCCGGCTCGTCTGCCGTGCTGGCCATCGTACCCGCCGTGATCGGGCGATCGGGCACGGGCGACCGGGCGCGGCCGGCGCAGCGGCGGTCAGGCGGGGACGAACAGTGCCTTCGCCGTGCCGGGGGACGCCTGGGTGAGACGGACCCGCAGGGGTTCGCCGAGGGGGAGTTCGCGGTCGGCCTCGATGCGTCCGACCACGGCCGGGTCCGTCAGATGGACGGTGCCGACCGTGGGCTCGTTCTCCTTGACGTCGACCACGACCGCGTCGAACTCCTCCCCCACGCGACCGCTGAGGAGCGCGGCCTCGACGAGGTCCACGCACTCGCGTTCCACCGTGTTGGCGCGCCGGGAGCCCTCCGCCATCCGGCCCGGGAGGCTCTCCAGTGCTTCCAGTACCCATTCCGGTACGCCCTGTCCCCCGCAGGCGGCGACACAGAGTTCGCCCGTGTACCGGTCCACCAATCTGCGCAGGGGTGCGGTGCAGTGGGTGTACTCGTGGGCCACCGCCGCATGGACAGCCTGCGAGGGCAGTCGGCCGCCGGTGAAGACGGTGTAACCGGCGCCGCGGAGGAGGGTGGTGCAGTCCTGGAGGAAGGCGGCGTGGCGGGCGTCGCGCGGGTCGAGGGAGCGGATGACATCGGCGTACGAGACGTGGTGGGGCCAGTCGATGTGCAGGGCCAGTGCGGAGCGTCGCAGCCGGGCGACGGCGCCGTCGGGGGCGGTGGGGAGGGTGCGGAGGACACCGGTACCCGACTCGATCATGATGTCGGCCGCGGCCATGCCGGTCATCAGCGAGATCTGTGCGTTCCAGCCCTCCGCGGGGGGCGGGGTGCGGTACTCCAGGGCGTAGTGGCCGTCCTGGCCGGTGATCTCCTGTTCGGGGACGTTCAGGGAGATCCCGCCGCGTTCGCGCTCCAACTCCTCCCGCAGCAGGCCGATGTCCCGGAGCAGGGCGAGCGCGGTGGGTGCGGTGCCGTCGTCGATCAGGCGCCGGGCGGTCGCGTAGTCGAGTCGGGTCCGGCTGCGGACCAGGGCGCGGTGCACTTCGGCCGAGCGGGTACGGCCTTCGGCGTCGAGGTCGAAGCGCCAGAGCAGGGCGGGCGCGGTGTGTCCCGGCAGCAGGCTGGCCGCGGCGTGGGAGAGGGCCGGTGGGTGCAGGGGTACGGAGCCGTCCGGGAAGTAGAGGGTCTGGACCCGGCGCCGGGCTTCGGTGTCCAGGTGGCCGCCGGGTGTGACGAAGGCGGCCACGTCGGCGATGGCGTAGTGGACCCGGTAGCCGCTGCCGTGGCGGGCGAGGTGCACGGCCTGGTCGAGATCGGCGGAGCCGGGTGGGTCGATGGTGAAGAGGGGGAGGTCCGTGGCGTCGGTCCGTGGTAGCCGAGGGGCTTCGGCGGCGGTGCGGGCCTCGGCGAGTACGGCCGGTGGGAAGTCGTCGGGGACCCCGAGTTCCGTACGCAGTTCACGCAGCGCGACCTGGAGCGGGGCGCTCGGCGGGCCCGTGGTGTGCAGGGGGCGGCGGGGCATGGTTCGAGGGTAGGGCGGGGCGGTGCGGTCGGCACTCCGACTGCGGGGCCGCCCCCGAAGGGGCTCGTGCCCGGCCGGTGGCGGCGCCGGGGTGACGGGTGCGGCGCGTACGCTGGCGCGAGGGTCTTCGCCCTCTACCTGCCCCTGTTCACCGTGCGCCGTGAGGAGAACGTTCGTGCTCGTGCTGTTGCCGCCGTCGGAGGGAAAGGCCGCGTCCGGGCGCGGCGCTCCGCTGAAGCCCGAGTCGCTCTCGCTACCGGGGCTGTCCGGGGCGCGGGCCGCGGTCCTGGACGAGTTGGTGGAATTGTGCGCGGCCGACGAGGTCAAGGCCCAGCGGGTGCTCGGGCTCAGTGAGGGTCTGCGGGGCGAGGTGGCCAAGAACGTGGTGCTGCGGTCCGCGGGCACCCGGCCGGCCGGTGACGTCTACACGGGGGTCCTCTACGACGCATTGGGTCTGTCGTCGTTGGAGCCGGATGCCAAGCGCCGGGCGCGGGCGTCCCTGCTGGTGTTCTCCGGGCTGTGGGGAGCGGTCCGGATCGGGGACCGGATTCCGTCGTACCGCTGTTCGATGGGGGTGAAGCTGCCGGGTCTCGGTTCGCTCGCCGCGCACTGGCGGGGGCCGATGGAGTCGGTGCTGCCCGAGGTGGCGGGCCGGGGGCTGGTGCTGGACCTGCGCTCGGCGGCGTATGCGGGGGCGTGGAAGCCGAAGGGTGAGGTGGCCTCTCGTACGGCGACGGTGCGGGTGCTGCACGCGCAGATCGTCGACGGGGTGGAGCGGCGTTCGGTCGTGAGTCACTTCAACAAGGCGACGAAGGGGCGGATCGTGCGGGACCTGATGGTGTCGGGGGCTCGCCCGAAGGGTCCGGCGGAGTTGGTGGAGGTGCTGCGGGAGCTCGGGCACACGGTCGAGGCCACGGCTCCCGAGGGGAAGGGGCGCCCTTGGGCGCTCGATGTGGTGGTCTCCGAGATCCACTGAAAGCGGCATTGCGCTCTGCGCAACGGGCGTTGCGTTCTGCGCGAGGGGGAAGGCAGGATGAGCGCATGACCTCCGTCCTTGATCTCGCACCCGTCGTCCCCGTCGTCGTCATCGAAGACGCCGATGACGCCGTGCCGCTCGCCCGAGCCCTCGTCGCGGGCGGACTGCCCGCGATCGAAGTGACACTGCGGACGCCCGCCGCGCTGGACGCCATCAAAGCGATCGCGGCCGAAGTGCCGCAGGCGGTGGTCGGTGCCGGCACGGTGATCTCCGCCGAGAACGTACGGGCCGCGACCGACGCCGGCGCCCGGTTCCTGGTCAGCCCGGGTTGGACGGATCGGCTGCTGGACGCGCTGCGGGCGTCCGGGGTGCCGTTCCTCCCCGGGGTCTCCACGGTGTCGGAGGTGGTGGCCCTGCTGGAGCAGGGGGTGGACGAGATGAAGTTCTTCCCGGCCGAGGCGGCGGGCGGCACCGCCTATCTCCGCTCCATCGCCGGCCCACTGCCCCGGGCGCGCTTCTGCCCGACCGGTGGGATCTCCCCCGCCAACGCCGCCTCCTATCTGGCACTCCCCAACGTGGGCTGCGTCGGCGGCACCTGGATGCTGCCCCCGGACGCGCTGGCCGCCAAGGACTGGGCCCGGGTGGAGGAACTGGCCGCCTCCGCCGCCGCACTGCGCAGCTGAGGCGGTCCGCCCCGGTCGACCCCGGACGACCGCCCGCACGGATCGCCACCCGGCCCCGCGTCCGCCAACGGCCGAGGTCGCTCCCGAACGGCGTTCACCGGCTCTGGAAGACTCCCCTCCATGTCGAAAGCCCCTGCTCCGCGCTCCGGAACGAGCGCCGCCGACCGTGATCGTGTGGGACGCACCCGTGGGCGGGGCCCGGGGGCTTCCGCCTCGGCAGTGACCGCACCGAGCCGTGTCTCCCCGGTCGGCGCACACCGTTCGCCGTTCCGGGCACGACCCTGAGCGGGGCCTGGGCGACCGCGCTCGCCGCACTCCTGCTGGTCGTCGTGCTCCTCGCCGCCGTCGTCCGCCCCTGGGGCTGGCCCGAGGCCGTCATCGCCGTACCCGCCGCGGTCGTCGCGATCGCCACCGGCCTGCTGCCCCTGGACCGGGCGTGGCAGGAAGCGGAACAACTCGGGCCCGTGATCGGGTTCCTGGCCGCGGTGCTGGTCCTCGCACAACTCTGTGACGACGAGGGCCTCTTCCGGGCGTGCGGGGCGTGGATGGCGCGCGCCGCCCGCGGACATCCGCGGCGGCTGCTCCCCCAGGTCTTCGTGGTCGCGTCCGCCGTTACCGCCGTGCTCAGCCTCGACGCCACGGTCGTACTGCTGACCCCGGTCGTCTTCGCCACCGCCGCCCGGCTCGGCGCACGACCGACCCCGCACGTCTACGCCTGCACCCATCTGGCCAACACGGCGTCCCTGCTGTTGCCGGTCTCCAACCTCACCAATCTCCTCGCGTTCGCCGCGAGCGGGTTGAGCTTCACCCGGTTCGCCGCGTTGATGGCGCTGCCCTGGCTCGCGGCGATCGCCGTGGAGTACGTGGTGCTGCGCCGCTTCTTCGTCACCGATCTGGACGCGGGGGCGAGCCCTCCCGCCGCCGTCGAGGCCCCTGCGGTGCCGGTGTTCGCGCTGGCCACGCTGGCGGGCACGCTCGCCGGTTTCGTCCTGGCATCGGCGGTCGGCATCGGCCCGGCCTGGGCGGCGTTCGCGGGGGCCGCAGTGCTCGCCGTACGGGCACTGGTCAAGCGGCGCACCACGGTACGGGCCCTGGTGCGTTCGGCCGCGGTGCCGTTCCTCGCCTTCGTGCTGGCCCTGGGGATCGTGGTGCGCGCGCTCGTGGACCACGGGCTGGCGGACGCCCTCGGCCGGTTGATGCCGAGCGGGACCGGCCTCGCCGCGCTGTTCACGATCGCCGCGCTGGCGGCCGTGCTCGCCAATGTCATCAACAACCTGCCCGCGGTGCTGGTGTTGCTGCCGTTGGCCGCCGCGATCGGCCCGGCCGCCGTTCTCGCGGTGCTGCTGGGGGTCAACATCGGCCCCAACCTCACGTACGCGGGTTCGCTCGCCACGCTGCTGTGGCGACAGATCGTCCGGGACCACGACAGCGATGTGGACCTGGGCGAGTTCACCCGGTTGGGGCTGCTCGCCGTGCCTGCCACGCTGACCGTCTCCGTCCTGGCACTGTGGGCCTCGCTGGCGGTCATCGGCGTCTGATCCGCGCCGCCGGCGGGGTCTTCAGCGGAGGTGTGACATGGCGGTGGTCGCCTGGATCGTCGAAGGCACCTGGCCCGCGTGCGTGGACGCCGTCCGGCGGTACGAGGCCGGGCGCGCGGCGTCGGAGGTCGTCCTGTTGCACGTCTCGGGGCCTCAGGTCCCGGGAGTGGCCCGGGGCGCGTACGCCGGGCTGTTGGGGCGGGGCCAGCGCGAACCGGACCCCGGGGAGCGACTGGCCGATCTGGCGGCGCGGTCGGCCGACCGGCTGCTGTCACAGGCCGCGGAGCGCCTCGACCGCCCCTGCACCCGGTGGGAGCGCACCGGCCGGGTGGAGCGGGAGGTGGTGGCCGCCGCCCGTGGGGCCGAACTGCTCGTCCTGGCCCGGGACGGCGACCGGGACCGGCCGGGGCCGCACAGTCTGGGGCCGGCGAGCCGGTTCGTCGTGGACCACGCGCCCTGTCCGGTGCTGCTGGTGTGGCCCGGGCCGGTGGACACGGATCTGCCACCGGATCCCGAGCCGCCGCCACCGCCACCGCCGTGAGCTAACCCCGGAGGTGCGAGGTGTCGTTCAGCAGCCGTACGGATGCATTGCCGTCCGCGTAGTACGCGACGGCCGACACCGAGGCGGCCGAGAGCTCCATCCGGAACAGGGACTCGGGCGGTGCCCCCAGCGCCAACCGGACCAGGGTCTTGATCGGTGTGACATGGGTGACCAACAGGACCGTACGGCCGGCGTACCGGGACAGCAGCCGGTCCCGGGCGGACACCGTGCGCCGGGAGACGGCGGCGAAGCTCTCGCCACCGCCCGTCGGCGCGGCCTTCGCGGAGGCCAGCCAGGCCGTCAGGTCGTCCGGGTACCGCTCCTGCACCTCGGCGAAGGTCAGCCCTTCCCAGGCGCCGAAGTCGGTCTCCCTCAGGCCGTCCTCGACATGGACGTCGAGGCCGAGTTCCTCGGCGACCGCTGCGGCCGTCTCCCGGCAGCGCCGGAGGGGGGAGCTGACGACGTCCTGGACGGTGCCCCTGGCCAGCAGCGCGGTCGCCACGGCCCGTGCCTGCCGTCGGCCCGCATCGGACAGTGCGGGATCGGTGCCGCCGCTGCCCGAGAAGCGCTTCTGGGGCGTCAGTGCGGTCTCGCCGTGGCGGAGCAGGACGAAGGTGGTGGGTGCGCCGAGGTCGGCGGACGGACCCCAGCCGACCGGCGGTGGCGCGGGCGCCTCGGCCACGGAACCCGCCGGCTCGACGGCGTGCCCGGACAGCGCCGCACGCGCCTTCGCGGCACCGGCCGCCGCATCGCCCACCACCCTGGCCGGTACGTCGAGTTCGGCCGTGGAACGAGCGGGCTCCCACTGCCGGCCGGCCTTGCCGGCGTCCATCGCCTCGTTGGCCAGGCGGTCCGCGTGCTTGTTCTGCGCACGCGGGATCCACTCGTAGCTGACGGCCGACCGCGGAAAGACGCCGCCCGCCTCGGCCGCCAGCGGCTTCATATCGGGGTGCTTGATCTTCCAGCGCCCCGACATCTGCTCGACGACCAGCTTGGAGTCCATCCGGACGTGGACGGCGGCATCGGGCGCCAGCGCGTGCGCGGCCCGCAGACCGGCGATCAGACCGCGGTACTCGGCGACGTTGTTCGTCGCCACGCCGATGTACTCGGCGGCCTCGGCGAGCGTCTCACCGGTGCCCGCGTCGATCACCACCGCGCCGTACCCGGCCGGTCCCGGATTGCCCCGGGAGCCGCCGTCGGCCTCGACGACGAACTTCCGTACGGCGGTCACTACAGCCCCGACTCCTGGGTGCGGACCAGGATCCGACGGCAGTTCTCGCAGCGCAGCACCGTGTCGCGGGGCGCGGCCCGCACTTCGTTGACCTCGGTGATGTTCAGCTCCAACTGGCAGCCCTCGCAGCGGCGCTGGAAGAGACGGGCGGCGCCGACGCCGCCCTGCTGCACCCGGAGCTTCTCGTACAGCTTCAGCAGATCGGCCGGGACGACGGCCGAGATGGCCTCGCGCTCCTTGGTCACCGCCGCTGCCTCGTCGTCCAGCTCCTGGGTGGCGCTGTCCCGGCGGGCGGTCACGAGGTTGGTCTTGGCCTCGACGGCGGCGACGCGGTCGGTCAGCTCCTTGACCCGCTCCTGGGCGGTCTCACGGCGTTCCATCACGTCGAGGACGATGTCCTCCAGGTCGCCCTGGCGCTTGGCGAGGGAGACGATCTCGCGCTGGAGGCTCTCCAGGTCCTTGGGGGAGCTGACCGCGCCGGAGTCCAACCGCTGCTGGTCGCGTACGGCGCGCTGACGCACCTGGTCCACGTCCTGCTCGGCCTTCGTCTGCTCGCGGGCGGTGTCGCTCTCCTGCGTCTGGGCGGCGACCAGCAGGTCGCGCAGCTGGGCGAGGTCCTTGGTGAGCGAGTCGATCTCGGCGTGCTCCGGCAGCGACTTCCGCTTGTGGGCGAGCTGCGACAGTCGTACGTCGAGGGCCTGGACGTCGAGGAGTCGGATCTGGTCGGCGGGCGCGGCGTTCAGTTGGGGGCTCCAGGAGAAGAGAGACGTGAGGAGAGTTGGGAGGTCCAGGGATCGGTGACCGTGCGGGAGACGTGGACCCGCAGGTCCCAGCCGTGCCGGTCGGAGATCTCGTCGAGTTGGCTGGCCGCGAGTTCGCACCAGGGCCATTCGGTGGCCCAGTGTGCGGCATCCACGAGGCCCAGCGGGGAGTGCTGGGTGGCCTCGGAGACGGGATGGTGACGTAGATCGGCGGTGAGGAAGGCGTCCACGCCTGCCGCCCTCACCACGTCGAAGAGGCTGTCGCCCGAGCCGCCGCTCACGGCGACCGTGTGCACGACGGCGTCGGGATCGCCCGCGAAGCGGATTCCCTGGGCGGTGGCGGGCAGTCGCTCGGCGGCGCGGGCGGCGAACTCCGCCAGGGACTGGGGGTGGTCCAGTTCACAGATGCGGCCGAGCCCGCGGCGCCCGGAGGCATCGGTCGGGTCGGGCACCAGGGGCCGTACGACCCGCAGGTCGAGAGCGCCCGCGAGGGCGTCGGAGACACCCGGATCGGCGGTGTCGGCATTGGTGTGCGCGACGTGCAGGGCGATGTCGTTCTTGATCAGCGTGTGGATGACCCGGCCCTTGAAGTGGCCGGCGGCGACCGTCGTCGTACCGCGCAGATAGAGCGGGTGGTGGGTGACGATCAGCTGTGCCCCGATGTCCACCGCCTCGTCCGCGATCTCCTGGACCGGGTCGACGGCGAACAGCACCCGCTGCACCTGTGCGCCGGGGTCACCGCAGACGGTGCCGACGGCGTCCCACTGTTCGGCCCGCGCGGGTGGCCACAGGGCGTCGAGGGCGTCGATGACTTCAGAGAGGCGGGGCACGCAGACAGGTTACCCGCGCCGGGTGCGGCGCTGGTCCTGAGCTCTGGAGAGCGGCAGGAGGACGCTGCGGGCTGCCCGCGGCCCACGGGTCGACGGCTCGGGCGTCGCCTTGGTGGACGGCCGCGCGGTCCGGCCGGGTGAGGGCAGGACGGGAGGCGTCGGATCGGGTGCGCGTTCGCTTCGGGAACGGGCCTTCGGGCTGTGGAAGCCGTGGTGCGTCCGGTCCTCGAAACCCTGCGGAGCTGGGGTGGAGCCCCGGGAAGGCCATGACTGGGGCGGATGGGCCGCCATGCGGGGACATCTGGACGCGGCCGGAGCACAAACGGTTCCGCGGCCATCGGCGATTCGCCGTCCCGCCATCCATATGTGTGAACGAGGAGGACTCGCGAGGTTCGGTTGGGCGTGCGAAATCTAGCTTCGTGACCGGAGGTGACGAACCGATGACAGCCTGTGCCATCGAGTCCGCCGCGCAGGACACGGCGCCGGAAGCATTTCGTACGCGTGCGGTATCGACCGCGTTCACGATCACGGCGAACGGCTCCTACGGAGCACGACTGGCGGGAGCGGGTGAGGCCCTGTTCCCCGAGCGGTGGGCGCTCCGGGGGTCCGCACCGCACGCCGTTCCGCTGCCACTGGCCCAGCCCGAAGAGGCGGGCACCGACCTTCAGCCGCTCGCCAACGGCCAGGTGCTGATCCGGCGCCCGGTGGGCGGGCGGCACCTCTTCTCCCTGCTCTACCCGGCCGGACAGGGCACGGGAGAACTGCCGATCGGCGCGGTCGAGACACCCGAATCACCAGACCTCGCGCTCCTTCCCCCCGCACCTGACGGGCGCCGGGCGTACGCGATCGCCCCCGGGGAGCGGGCGTCCACGATCTGGCTGGTGGCGGGCGGCGCCTTCGGACCCGAGCGGGTGGCCGTCGTGCCCGGACACTGCTCCGGCGGGGTGTGGCTGGATCGCGAAGGGCGCGTGCTCGCCCTGGACCGCCGGCTGGACGGAGGGCCGCGCAAGGCGGTGGCCGTGGACCTGGGGCGCGCCGGCGAAGTGACGCCGCTGCTCCAGGTCGCGGACGGCAGCGAGGACCGGCTCCTGCTGGCCGATGTCGACAGCGGTCTGCTCCTGATCAGGTCGAACGCTCCGGGACGGGACCGGCTCGGCTGGGGCGTCTGGGGAAGCGGCCTGCCGGTGCGGTTCCCCACGTCCCTGCAACCGACCGATCCTGCGGCCACCGTGACCCCGTTCGCCCTCCAGCCGGGACGGTTGCTGACGCCGGAGCGCTGCGCGGTGGCGTTGTGTATCCGGGCCGCTGACGGCGGTACGCACCTGGGGGTCTGGCGGCCCGAGGGGCGACGGCTCCATCTGCGGCCCGGGCCCGAGGGCTGGTTGGCCGGTGCGGGCTGGTGGGATCCGAACGGTGTGCTGGGACTGCCGGTGTCGACCCCGGGGATGCCGTGCGCCATCGCCAGGATCGGCACGGCGAGCGTGTTCACCGACGGTCGGGGAGCAGGGGACGGGCCGTCCGGCGAGGTGCAGGATCAGGACGCCAGGGGCGTGGTGGACGCCCAGCGGACCGTGCGCCTCGGGGGTACGGGCGGGCCGGAGGGCTATCGACCGATCCCGTTGCAGCAGGCACCGCTCGGTGGACGCATCGGCCCTGGTTAGACTTTTCGCCCTCAAAGTCATTCAACGACTACAACGGGGGGTCAGTCCCACATGTCTGAAGCCGGAACCGACACGATCGAGACGCCTGCGCACGAGGCGACGGGGTCTGCGGCCAACGGCGCCGGAAAGCACCGGGGGGTAGCGGCTGCTGCGGAGGACTCCGCAGCAGAGCCGCACGGCAAGCACCGCCGCCAGGGACCGTCCGGCGCGGCGACGAGCTGATGAGCTGATGAGGAAGGGCCCCACGACCAGGGGCCCTTCGACTGGAGTCCGGTGCTCCCGTGCCCGCGCACGGGAGCACCGGTCCCGGTGGGGCCACGATCGGGTCGGTCGTCGGGTCCGCCTCTGGACACGGTGGGCGATGCGGTCCGGCCGTACCGGGACCGGCATGCACCCTCCCGTACGAACCGTGAAAGAGCCTGAACTGACCTGGCGTCAGTCCTGATCGGGCTCCGTCTCCCCTGTCCTCATCGCATGGACCACCGCGCACTCCACTGCCCTGGGCGGGTGCGTGGAAGGGGGCTTCGCCAGCTGAGTTCACCCGGTGATGACGGAGGCGTCCTCCCAGGTCGTGGCGGTTCCGCCACCTACGATGACGCCGTGGAAGAGATGCCTCGGGACCATCGCCCCGCGCCGTCGTTGCGCATCCTGCTCGCCGAGGACGACAGCGGGCAGCACGGCGCACTCGCCCTGCTCCTCGGGCTGGTGCCGGGCTTCCATGTGGTCGCCGAAGTGAAACGGGGCGACGAGGTGGTCCGAACGGCTCTGGAGACCCGTCCGGACGTCGCCCTGTTGGAGGTCGAACTCCCCGGGCTGAGCGGGCTGGACGCCGCAGCGGCGCTGCGGGAGGAAGTGCCGGAGTGCCGGGTGGTGATCCTGGCGACCTCGGCCCGCCCCGGCCAACTGGCCCGGGCCTTGGCCGCCGGGGTGTCGGGCCTGCTGGTGAAGGACGGTCCGGTGGAGGACCTGGCCCGGGCGGTGCGCAGCGTGCTCACGGGCGAGGTGGTGATCGATCCGGCGTTGGCGGGGGGCGAACTCGACGGGGAGCCACAACGCTGACCGCCCGTCGACTCCGGCCATCCGGAGTCCATGACCACCAGCACAAACCCGTGGTCCTACTCCGTGCGCTCAGGGGGCGTCCGTCCGACGCGGCAACCACAGGGCCATCAACACGGCTCCGGTCAGCAGCAAACCCGCGCCCACCCGAAAGGCGAGCGCGTACCCGTCGGTCAGATCGGCCGCGGCCGTACTGTCCCCCGTGCGGGAGGCCGCGACCGTCGAGAAGATGGCGAGCCCCAGGGCGCCGCCCATCGTGCGCGAGGTGTTGATCAGCCCGGAGACCAGACCGGAGTCCCCCGGCCCCGCTCCGGCCATCGCGAGCGCGGCGAGCGGGGTGGCCGAGAGGCCGATGCCCATCATCATCAGCACGCCCGGAATCATGATCGCCACGAGATAGCCGCCGTCGGCGGTCATGGTCGACTGCCAGCCGAGACCGACCGCGGCCACCAGTGCGCCGATGACGGCGATGTTCGCCGCTCCGGCCCGATGCATCAGCCGGGGCGCCAGCGTCGATCCGACCACGACGGCGACCGAACTGGGGATGAGGGCCAACCCCGCCTTCAGGGGCGAGTAGTCCAACACGTTCTGGGCGTACATCGTCATGAAGAACCACATGGTGAAGGATGCCGAACCGATGATCATCATCGTGGCGTTGGCCGCGGTGACCGCTCGTGAGCGGAACACCTTCAACGGCATCAACGGAACGGCGGTACGGGCCTCCACCAGGGCGAACACCCCCAGCACCACAAGACCGCCCAGCAGCGGCACCAGCGTCTCGCCGGTGGCCCAACCGGCCTCTTCGGTCTGGACGATGCCGTAGGCGACCGCGGCCAGACCTGCGGTGACCAGGACCGCGCCGGGCAGATCGAGACGGCGGCTCACACTCTCACGGCTTTCGGTGAGCCAGATGGCAGCGCCGACGATGACCAACGCACCGACCGGCACGTTGATGAGGAGCACCCAGCGCCAGGAGAGCAGATCGGTGAGTGCGCCGCCCACGAACCCGCCGGCCGCTCCGCCCGCGGCGCCCACCGCCGACCAGGTGCCGATCGCCCGGGTCCTGGCCGGGCCCGCGGGCACGGCCGAGGTCACGATGGTGAGGGTGGCCGGCGCGAGGACCGCCGCGCCGAGGCCCTGCACGGCCCGGGCTGCGAGCAACTGCCAGCCCTCCTGCGCCAGTCCTCCGACGAGGGAGGCGACGGTGAAGAGACCGAGGCCGAGGAGGAAGGTCCGTTTGCGCCCGAAGATGTCGGCGGCCCGACCGCCGAGGAGCATGAATCCGGCGAAGGCGATGGCGTAGGCGTTGAGCACCCATTGCAGGCCGGCGGTGGAGAGCCCGAGGTCGGCGCGCATGGACGGCAGGGCCACATTGACGACGGAGACGTCGAGGACGACGAGGAACTGCCCCGCGCAGGCGGCGAAGAGGACGAGGAAGGTGCGCGCGGGACGGGGTGTGGGGGTGGATATGCGGGTCTGCTGAAGACGTGAGGGGGCTGGGACCATGGTGGCCATGGTCCCAGCCGCGCACCGGCCGGCACATCCGGATATCGGTGTACGCGGGCGATGCGGCAGCATGGGCGGCTGAACACCCGTACGACCAGGAGGATCCCCACCCATGGCCGCCGCAGCGCTCACGCAGGACCCCGCCGCACCCGCCCAGGACGTCCTCGCCGCCTTCGCCGGCACCAAGGGGTTCATGCCCCTCTCGGAGGGACTGGCCCTGTACGAGGCCGCGACGGACGCGGCAGCGCTCGGGCTGCCGCTGCTGGAGGTCGGGACCTACTGCGGGCGCTCGACGATCCTGCTCGCCGCAGCAGCGCGGGCGGCCGGGGTGACGGCCGTCACGGTCGACCACCACCGGGGCAGCGAGGAGCAGCAACCGGGCTGGGAGTACCACGACCCTTCGGTCGTCGATCCCGAACTGGACCGCATGGACACCCTGCCGGCGTTTCGGCGTGCGCTGTACCGGGCGGGTCTGGAGGAGCACGTGGTGGCGGTGGTCGGCCGCTCCCCGCAGGTGGCACGGCTGTGGGGGACCCCGCTCGGGCTGGTCTTCATCGACGGCGGACACACCGACGAGCACGCGGGCGGCGACTACGACGGTTGGACGCCGCACCTCGCGGACGGCGGACTGCTGGTGATCCACGACGTCTTCCCCGACCCGGCGGACGGCGGACAGGCCCCGTACCGGGTGTACCGCCGTGCGTTGGAGTCGGGCGGGTTCGCGGAGGTCTCGGCCACGGAGTCGCTGCGGGTCCTGCGCCGTACCAGTCGGCTCGGCTGAGTCGGTGGCACCGGTTGCCCCGGGGGCGGGGCTCGGGGCTCGGGGCTCGGAGTCGGGGGGCGGGGCCGGAGTCGGGGGGCGGGCTCGGGCTCGGGGCCCTGAGTCGGGCACACCCATCAGTCCCACGGTGCACAACGGCATCGGCGGACCGCCACCGGAGGCGTCCGACGCGCCCGACGCGCCCCTCTGATGTCCCGTCGAACCGGCCCGAACCGCCGGTGAGGCCCTACGATCGCCGACGTGCCGCACGACGAGACCGCAGCAACGCCCATGCCGGCCGCTCCCAGGCGCCGCCGGCCTCCCGGAGTCCTCATCGCCCTCGCGCTGAGCATCGTCGCCCTGGTGGTGGGTTCGCTGACGGGCTGGTTGCTGTCGCGGTCCACGGACGGTCCGTCCGACGCCAAGGGCCCGTCGGGTGCCGCTTCCGGCTCCGCGGCCCCCGCGCCGAAGGAACCGACCGCACCCACGGCCGACGCCGGATCGCCGTCGTCTTCGGCGCCGCCCGGTGGTGAGGCGCGGGACCGGCTCGCGGGCAGGACCGTGGTGATCGACCCGGGGCACAACCCCGGCAACTTCCAGCACCCCGAGGAGATCGGACGGCTGGTCGACGCGGGAACCCACCGCAAGGAGTGCGACACCACCGGCACCTCCACCAACGCGGGTTACACCGAGGCCGAGTTCACCCGGGACGTTTCACAACGTCTGCGCGAGCTGTTGGAACGGCAGGGTGCGCGGGTCTCCTTCACCCATGACGGCGACCGGCCCTTCGGCCCCTGTGTGGACGAACGGGCCCGCCGCGGCAACGAGGCGAAGGCGGACGCGGTCATCTCGGTCCACGCGGACGGCTCCGACCGGGGCAATCGCGGCTTCCACATGATCCTCCCCGGCCCGGTCGCCACGGGCTCGGCGGACACCACGAAGATCCTCGGTCCCTCCCGTGAACTCGGCGAGCGCATTGCGGACGCCTTCGCCCGCACGACCGGCAGCTCCCGATCGAACTACGTCGGCAACGGCAGTGGTCTGCACGTCCGTACGGATCTCGGCGGGCTCAATCTGTCCACCGTGCCGAAAGTCTTCATCGAGTGCGGCAACATGCGCGACGCCCACGACGCGGCGCTGCTGACCAGCCCCCGCTGGCGCCAGTTGGCCGCCCAGGGCATCGCCGCGGGCATCCAGGACTATCTGATGAAATGACCTGCTCAGCCGGAGTGCGCCTCCCCTCGACCCACTGTGGAGCGCAGACTTCGGCGAGTTGTTCGCACCGTGCACACGGGCGTTCGATCCGCTGTTCCATCACGCCGGTCGCGGGTTCCGATAGCGTCTCGATCAGGCCGCTGATCAGAGGCGGGTGCCGTCACCTGGCAGACGTCCTGATCGGGCAGAGGATAGATTCACCCTACGATGGCACGTCACCCCCGAGCCATGTGCTGCACACACCTCCTCCAGCGGCAGCGATGACCGCCCGTTGAGATGACCGACAGACGACCGACAAAGGACTTCGTTACGTGAACATCCGCTCCCTCACACGAGGCGATGGCGTGGTGATCGGAGCAGCCGTACTGCTGTTCATCGCCTCGTTCCTCAGCACGTTCGACTGCGAGGCCACGTGCGGAGAGATTTCCGCCTGGGACAGCGGGTCCCTGCTCCTCAGCGTCTATCTGGCCGGCATCATCAGTGCGGCGCTGATCGTTCTCTCCCATCTGCTGCCCCGGCCGCCCAAGGTGCTCGGCCTGGAACTCGGCCAGATCGGTCTCGTCCTGGCCGTCTTCACCGCCTGGTCCGCCCTCGGCGCGATCTTCGACCCGGCGGGCTCGCTCAGTGACGGCGGCATCTCGTTCGACGCGGGCGCGGGCCTGATCCTCGGCTTCATCGCCGCGCTGGTGCTGGCCGCGGGAGCGGTCGGCAACCAGTTGATCGCCCCGCTCAAGGCCCCGCTGATCGGCGCCCCGCGCCCGGCGGCTCCCACCGCCCCCTACGGCGGTCAGCCGCAGGGCGGTTACGGCTACCCGGGTGCCCAGCAGCAGCCCTACCCGCAGCAGGGTCAGCCGCAGCAGCCCCAGCAGAGCCAGCAGCCTTCGTACGGTGGTCAGCCGCAGCAGGGTCCCGCTGCGGCCCAGGGCGGGGGCGACTTCGCTCCGTTCTGGTTCGCGGTGCCCGTCGCCCGTCCGCTGTACAACGAGGACGGCTCTCCCACGCCGATCGCCGAACTCGCGCCCGGTACCTGGTACCTGGCCGTCGACCAGCGCGGTCAGGGTCTGATCGCCCAGACCCAGGACGGCCGCCGCGGTCTGCTCCAGGACACCACCGGCATCCAGCGCGGCTGAGCTCCCGCGCCTTCGATGGCCCTCCGCCCTTTCTGGGGCGGAGGGCCATTGCCGTTACCGGATCACTGACATAGCCTGACGCCTCGTCAAAAACCCTTGTGGGTAGCGGAGGTGCCATGCGACTGGGACTCGCTCTCGGCCATTGGGGCCGTGGACCGACCCCCGGCCATCTCGATCTCACCCGCGAGGCCGAACGCATCGGCTACGACTCGGTGTGGACGGGCGAGACCTGGGGGTCCGATGCCTTCACACCGCTGACCTGGATCGCCGCCCACACCTCACGCATCCGGTTGGGTACCGCTGTCGCCCAGATGTCGGCCCGCACCCCCATCGCGACCGCGATGCACGCCCTCACCCTGGACCACCTCTCGGGCGGGCGGATGATGCTCGGGCTCGGACTGTCGGAGCCCCCGGTGGTGGAGGGCTGGTACGGACGTCCGTTCCCCGCGAGTCCCCTGACCGCGACCCGCGAGTACGTGGAGGTCATCCGCCAGGCGCTGCGGCGCGAGGCCCCCGTGGAGTTCGACGGCCGCTATCACCGCCATCCCCACCCCGGCGAGGGCGGCACCGTCCTGGCCGAACCGCTGAAGTCGATCACCCATCCGCTCCGCGGCGACCTGCCGATCCTGCTGGGCGCCGAGGGCCCGAAGAACATCGCACAGACGACCAGGATCGCGGACGGCTGGTTGCCGTTGTACTGGTCGCCGCTGCGGATCGATGTGCACAAGGAGTCGTTGAACGGCTTACGCGACGGTTTTGTCGTCGCCCCGATGGTCCGGGCCCAGGTCTGCGACGACGTCTCGGAGGGGCTCGTACCGGTCAAGGCGATGCTCGGCTCCTTCCTCGGCGGCACGGGCCACACCACCGGTGCCTTCCACGCCGATCTGATGGCGCGCATGGGGTACGAGTCCGAGGCCCGGCACATCCGGAGCCTCTTCGCCCAGGGGCGCAGACGGGAGGCGGTCCTTGCGGTCCCGGACGCCTTCGCCGATGAGATATCGCTGGTCGGGCCGAGGGAACGCATTGCCGAACGGCTGGAGTTGTGGTGTTCGGGCCCGGTGACGGACCTCCTGTTGAGCTCGCCGGACCTCCAGACGCTCAGGGTGTTGGCGGAGTTGGTGCTCTGATCCCGCGGGGGCGGTGCGGCTCGCGGTTCCCGTCCCCGCTCAGCCGCCGCCGAGTTGGGACAGGTCGGGCACCTTCTCGGTGATCTTCACACCGGCGTCCTGGCCCGCCTTCTTCACATCGTCGATGACGTCCTGGAAGGCGTTGATGTCCGAGGCGCTCGCATCGCCGTCGCGGATCTTGGTGCCGAGGTTCTTGAGCGAGTCGATGCCGGCGGTCAGGGGCGCGACCGCCTTCGACAGCAGTTCGTCGCCCTGGGCGTTCTTCACCGCGGCTTGCAGCCGGTTGTAGGCGAAGGCTCCGGCCAGACCCGCCTTCACCAGCGTGAAGGTGCGGCCGTCGGCCCCCTTGGCGAATCTTCCGTCGCGATAGGGCTTGACGATCCACTGGTAGATCGCGCCCGCGGCGAGTGAGGCGTTCGCGACGAACTTGGTCTTGGCGAACTCCTGCGCCTGCGTCGAGCTGGTGGAGCTCGGCGACGTCGACGAGGACGAGCCGGAGCCGTTGTCGTCACCGCAGGCCACGGCCCCGCCCAGCAGTGCACAGCACAGCGCCAACGCGGCCAGGGCGCGGCGTACCGGATGTCGGAACACGGCAGACCTCCCTGAGGGACTGTTCTGGCAGCGTCACCCGATCGGCCGCATTCCGCCACTCGGGCGAGCCCGTGCAGGTGAACGCGCCGGACGGGATGGCCACCGGAACGGCAGGCGTCCGGGAGCGAAAAGACGGGTTTCACAGTCGCACAAGCGGCAACACGAGGGCCATGAGTCCTCGTCATCGCAATGGAACGCACCAGGCCGCGACGGTCATAGCGATCGTCGCGGATGTCATGGCCCTGATCCTCGGGTTGTGGATCTTGATGTATCTCCTGGACGCCAATCGGGCCAACGACCTGGTTGCGCTCGTCCAGGACTGCGCCCACTGGCTTGCGGGCTGGTCGTACGACCTGTTCACCTTCGACGCCGCGTGGGCCCGTGTGGTCGCCGGCTACGGTCTGGCCGCGGTGGTGTACCTGTTCATCGGGCACGCCATCGCCGGACGGCTCCGCCGACGCTGACCGGCCGACGCGCCCGCCTCCGGGAAGGGGCTGGGGACAGCCCTCAGCAACATCCCGGAGGCAGGCCGCGCGGCAGTCGTTCCCCTCCGAAGACCGCGGTGGTCGCCTCATCTCCCCCGAGGGCGGCCACCGCCAACAGCAGTGAACCCGCCGTCCATGTGGTCCGCTCCTCGGGCCACACCGCACGGTTGCCCTCGAAGACGTACCCCGTCCAGTACATCCCGTCGTCCGCCCTCAGGTGCGCTATCGACTGGAGGACGTCCAACGCCCGGTCGGACTCCCCCATCGCCCAGAGCGCGAGGGCCAGTTCACAACTCTCACCGCCGGTGACCCACGGGTTGGGCAGTACGCAGCGCACCCCGAGACCGGGCACCACGAACTCGTCCCAGCGCTCGGCGATCCGCGCGGTGGCCTGGGCCCCGGTGACCGCGCCGCCCAGGATGGGGTAGTACCAGTCCATGGAGTAGTGGCTCTTGTCGAGGAAGCGCTCGGGGTGGTGGCCTATCGCGTGCTCCAGGGCACCGGTCGCCAGCTCCCAGTCCGGCTGCGGTTCCTCGCGTTCGTCGGCGATCGCCAGCGCACAGCGCAGGGCGTGGTGGATCGAAGAACTGCCCGTCAGGAGCGCGTCCATGACCGACGCGCCCCCCGCTTCCGGTGCCTCCTGCTTCCAGCCGATCTGACCGCCCGGCAGTTGGTGGCCCAACACGAACTCGACCGACGCGTAGACCGTCGGCCACATGCGGTCCAAGAAGCCCTCGTCGCCGGTGGCGAGGTAGTGGTGCCAGATGCCGACGGTCGGATAGGCGCAGAAGTTGGTCTCCCGGGCCCGGTCGACGGGCTGTTCGGCATCGCCGTCCCGGTAGGCCGCGTACCAGGAGCCGTCCTGGTTCTGGTGCCGCTGGAGCCATGCGTACGCCCGGGCCGCGGCCTCGTGCTCACCGGCCGCGTCGAGTGCCATGGCCGCCTCGGTGTGGTCCCACGGGTCGAGGTGGTGTCCGGGGAACCACGGGATCGCGCCGTCCTCGCGTTGGATCGCACGCACGCCCGCGACGGTCTCATCCGCCTGCTCGGCCGTGAGCACCCCGGGCAGGACGAGGTGTTCGATCCGAGGGGTGGTCACGCCGTGGTCCGGGGCAGTTGGGGCTTGGTCGCGTAGGCCACGAAGCTCTTGCCGATCAGTGGGTTGAGCGCCCGCTCGGCAAGCCGGGTCGCCAGGGGTTTCTTCATGATGTCCCACACCAGGAGTCGGTGGTACGCCTTCACGGGCAGGACCTGGTCGTTGTCCACGCCGAAGGCGCACTTCAGCCACCAGTAGGGGCTGTGGAGCGCATGGGCGTGATGCGTTCCGTAGGGGACGAGCCCGGCTTCTTCGATCCGGGTCAGCAGTTCATCGGCCTTGTAGATGCGGATGTGCCCGCCTTCGACCTCGTGGTACGCGTCGCTGAGGGTCCAGCAGATCTTCTCCGGGCCGTAGCGGGGCACGGTGATCGCGATCCGGCCGCCCGGTTTGAGGACGCGGACCATCTCGGCGAGAACGCCCTTGTCGTCGTGGATGTGTTCCATCACCTCGGAGATGATCACGACGTCGAAGGACGCGTCGGGGAAGGGGAGTTGGAGCGCATCGCCTTCCATCGCCGTGGCGGTGGCGCCCGCGGGTGCCTCCCCGGCCTCCTTCATGGCGGCGAACCAGGTGGCGACCTCGCGGATCTCCTCACCGTTGCGGTCGACCGCGACGACCTGTGCACCGCGGCGGTAGCACTCGAAGGCGTGCCGGCCTGCGCCGCAACCGAGGTCGAGCACGCGGTCGCCCGCAGCGAGGGGGAACCGGGAGAAGTCGACGGTCAGCACGGAATCCAGCCTTCGCGGTCGAGGGGGGTCGGGGGCAGCAGCAACGGCCAGGACACGCAGCACCGTCGCGGGAAGCAGGGGGTCCGGGCGGCGGACGAGATCACCGGATGGTCCTCGCGATCGCCGCCCGGTACAACTCGACCGTGCCCTGCGCCGCCTTTGCCCAGGTGAAGCGTTCCAGCACCCGCTGCCGTCCGGCCTCCCCGAGTCGGGCCCGCAGCGCGGGGTCCGACAGCAGTCGACCGAGCGCGGTGGAGAGTGCGCCGGCATCGCCCGGCGGTACGGCGAGACAGGTGCGGCCGTCGTCCCCGGCCACCTCGGGGATGGCACCGCCCGTGGTCGCGACCAGCGGGGTCCCGGTGGCCATGGCCTCGGCCGCGGGCAGGGAGAACCCCTCGTACAGGGACGGTACGCAGGCCACCTGCGCGCTGCGGACCAGTTCGACGAGTTCGGGGTCGGAGATGCCCTTGACGAACTCGACCGCGTCGCCGAGCCCGTAGCGTTCGATCAGTCGGGCGACGGGCCCGTCCTCGGCGCGCTTGCCCACGACCACCAGATGGGCGGCGGGGTGTTCGGTGCGGACCTTGGCCAGCGCCTCCACGAGGTGGACGAGGCCCTTGAGGGGTACGTCGGCGCTGGAGGTGGTGACGATCCGCCCGGGCACCTCGGGGACGGCGGGATCCGGCGCGAAGAGGTCGGTGTCGGCGCCGATGTGGACGACGTCGATGCGCCGCTGCGGCACTCCGAGGTGCTCGACGATCTCGGCCCGGGAGGTCCCCGACACGGTCAGGACGGAGGGCAGCCGTCGGGCGACGCGCTTCTGCATCCGGGTGAAGCCGTACCAGCGGCGCACGGACGCCCGCCTGCGCCAGTCCGCGGCGGCGTCCAGGTCCAGTCGACGGTCCACCGTGATCGGGTGGTGGACGGTGGTGACCAGGGGGGCGCCGAGGTCCCGCAGCAGCCCGTAGCCGAGGGTCTGGTTGTCGTGGATAACGTCGAACTGGCCTCGGCGCGCGGCCAGATGGCGGCCGGCGCGCAGGGAGAACGTGAGCGGTTCGGGAAAGCCGCCGGTCCACATGGTGGCGACTTCGAGCCCGTCGATCCAGTCGCGGTACTCGTGGCGGCCGGGGGTGCGAAAGGGGTCGGGGCTGCGGTACAGATCGAGGCTGGGCAGTTCCGTGAGCACCACGCCGTCGTCGAGGACGGGGTAGGGCTGGGCGCCGATGACCTCGACGCTGTGCCCGAGGCGGGCCAACTCGCGCGACAGGTGCCGTACGTAGACGCCCTGGCCGCCGCAGTAGGGGTTGCCCTTGTAGCTGAGCAGCGCGATGCGCAGCGGCTTGTCGCCGGGGCCTTCGGCGGGGGGCGCGGGTGCGGTCGAGCCGGGGTGGAGCACGGCGGGGGCGACGGCAGCGGGGTGCGCGGCGGCCGGTCGGGTGGGTCCGGGGGCTTCGGCGGCAAGTTGACCGGTGCGCCGGTGGGGCCCTGAAGGCGACCCCGAACCCGAATCCGACCCCGAACCCGACCCTGAGTCGGGCCTCCGATGAGGGCCGGCCTCAATGGCCTCAGCGGTCACTCGGGGCCCCCTTCTGGCTGCGTTTCGCGCGAGCGTAACCGCTGGCGCTAATGTAGAACAAGTTTCAGACTTGATCGTCCAAGGATTCGAATCTACCCGCAGGTAGTCCCGCTGTAAGGACCGGATCAGGTGATTCGCGCCACGGCGGAAGCGCTGGTGGGCCGGGCGCCCACGGCTGCTTCGAACAGGACAAATGGAACGGACACATGACAGTCTCAGCCAAGCCGCCCGGGCCGGTGGCCACACCCCTGACGGAGCGCCAGGAGGCGCGCCGCCGCCGCATCCTG
The DNA here is from genome assembly GCF_040638655.1 of Streptomyces sp. NPDC005963. Taxonomy (NCBI): domain Bacteria; kingdom Bacillati; phylum Actinomycetota; class Actinomycetes; order Kitasatosporales; family Streptomycetaceae; genus Streptomyces; species Streptomyces sp. NPDC005963. Next base: position 175,963 of record NZ_JBEXVD010000015.1, read on the forward strand.
GACGCCGGCGCCCAACTGGCCGGCCGGGGCGGGTTCGACGCGGTGCAGATGAGAGAGGTCGCCGAGACGTCCAGCGTCGCGCTCGGGACCCTCTACCGGTACTTCCCGTCCAAGATCCATCTACTGGTCGCCGTCATGCGGGACCAGCTCGACCATCTGCACACCACCTTGCGCAAGCGCCCCCCGGCCGGGGCCGGCCCGGCCGAGCGGGTCACCGAGACACTAATGCGCGCCTTCCGTGCCCTCCAGCGGGAACCGCAGCTCGCGGACGCCATGGTGCGCGCGCTGACCTTCGCGGACCGCAGTGTGAACGCCGAGGTGGACGGGGTCTCACGGCAGACCACGGCGATCATCCTGGACGCCATGGCGGTGGACGACCCCTCGGCGGCACAACGCTCCGCGGTCCGGGTGGTGGAGCACACCTGGCACGCGGCGCTGATCGCCTGGCTCTCGGGCCGGGCGTCCATCGCCCAGGTGAGGACGGACATCGAGACGGCCTGCCGGTTGCTCGGACCGCCTCCGTCGGTGCCGTCGGCGGCGGGCGGGGCCGACAGGACAGGGCGGGCCCGGTAGGTCGGCCTGATCTGACGGGTCGATCGAGGCGCCGCACCCGGTCCCGGCCCGGGCGGAAGACGCACACCGGGCCCGGCCCGGGCGATCCGCAACCACATCCGCACCCCGAAGCAGAAGGGGCGCGGACACGGGGTTCCAGCCCGCGAGGCCGGGAGTGCGGCCGGGTCGACCGGTGTGAGCAGCCACTCCCCGCCCAGCGGAGATGGGCGCTCCGCCCCTTCCACCGCCGCCGGTACAGTAAGCAGGTCGTCATCACACCCGTACAGGGGGAAGCCGGTGCAAATCCGGCACTGACCCGCAGCCGTGAGCCGCCACACCAACAGCGGTGAGTCGGAATGCCCTGTACGCGGCCGTGACCGGCTTGCGCCACCGGCACCCGCCGGTGACCGGCACCGTCGAGGAATACGGAACCGGAGCCCTGGTGCCTGATCGTGCCCGTGCCCGGCTCCCGCAGGAGAGGCACCGCCCGTCATGACCACCGTCCGCCGTAGCGCCGCAGCGCTCGCCGTCACCGCCGTCATCGGCACGGCCCTCGCCTCGGTCGCCGCTCCGGCCGCCGTCGCGGCGCCCACCCCCTCGCCGTCCACAGCCGCACTGCCACCCGGTCTGTACGGCAAGGGCGACCCGGCGTACGACGGCGTCTGGCGCCAGTCGCTCGCCCTCCTCGCGCTGGACACCGAAGGCGTCAAGCCCGCCACCGCCGCGGTGGACTGGCTCACCGGGCAGCAGTGCGACAACGGCGCCTTCCCCTCGTACCGCGCCGATGCCAAGGGCGACTGCGCGGCCAAGCTGCCGCTGGACTCCAACGCCACCGCCGCAGCGGTGCAGGCGCTCGCCGCGCTCGAAGGCCAGGACGAGTCGGTGCGGAAGTCGGTCGACTGGCTGAAGTCGGTGCAGAACACCGACGGGGGTTGGAGCTACAACCCCGGTGGTGCGAGCGACGCCAACTCCACCGCCGTGGTGATCGGGGCCCTCACGGCTGCGGGCGAGAAGCCGACCGCCGTGAAGTCGAAGGGCGGGAAGTCCCCGTACGACGCACTGCTCACCTTCGCCCGGCCGTGCGGTGGGGCCAACGGCGGGGCGTTCGTCTACCAGCCCGCGATGCCCGGTCTGGTGGGCGACTCGACCGCCGCCGCGGTGATCGGAGCCCAGGGGAAGGGACTCGCCGCTAAGCCGGCCGACGACCGGGGCAAGGACCCGCAGGGCACGGTCTGCAAGCCCGCCACCACCATCGAGGGCGCCGCGCACAACGGTGGTGCCTATCTCACCACCGCACTCGCCAAGACCGGCTACCTCACCACCCCGCCGATGCCCGGTGCCGAGGACCCGACCGAGAAGCCCGACTTCGGCAACACCGCCGACGCCGTGGTCGCCCTCCACGTCCAGGGCCTCGGGGAGCAGGCGAAGAAGTCGCTGGCCTGGCTGGAGGCGGACTCGGCGGGTTGGGCCAAGGAGTCCGGTCCGGCCGCGTACGCACAGTTGATCTTCGCGGCGAACGCGGCGGACACCGACCCCGAGGAGTTCGGCGGCAAGAACCTGGTGACCGAGTTGACCGCGCTGGGGCCCGAACCCCAACAGGAGGAGAAGGACGACTCGGGGATCGCCGTGTGGTGGATCGTCGGCGCCTTCTTCGCCGCCAGCGTGGGTGTGGGCATCCTGTTCAGCGGCCGTCGCAAGAACCAGAGCTGATGCGCGGCCGGCTCCTCGCACTCGTCCTCGCGCTCGGGACGGCCCTGACCGTGCTCGGGGCCGGCCCCGCCCAGGCCGCGGGGTACCGCTACTGGTCGTTCTGGCTGGGCGAGGGCACCGCATGGGTGTACGCCACGGAAGGCCCGGCGAGTGCCCGACCTGCGGACGGTTCGGTGACGGGCTACCGGTTCTCGGTGAGCGAGGACAGCTCGGACTCCGCCCGGCCGCGCCAGGAGCCCGACTTCGCGGCCATCTGTGGGACGACCCCCGCCAAACCGGACGCCAAGCGCCTGGCCCTGGTCATCGACCCCGGTACCCAGAGGGACGCACCGGCCGGGGAACGTCCGCCCGCGCTGCGCACCGCCTGCGCCCAGGTGCCGAAGGCCGCCACGGCTGCCGATGCACTGGCAGCGGTCGCCAAACCGCTGCGCTACAACAGCCAGGCGCTGCTGTGCGCGATCTCGGGCTATCCGCGCACGGGCTGCGGCGAGCAGGTCGCCGCCCCGTCCGACGCAGGTGGCAACGACGCTGACGGCAATACCGGCACTGATACCGGCGCCGACGCAGGCGAAGACGGTGCCGGCGGTCCCTCGCTGGGCGTGCTCGCCGGAGTCGCGGCCATCGTGGCGCTGGGAGGGGCGGCGCTGTGGCAGTCCCGTCGCCGTAGGCGATGACGGGGAATCCGGCCGACCGGCCGCCCCGGCACGACCGCCCCACCCGACTCCACCCACGGCTCGCCACCCGGGCACCCGCCGCCGAACAGCACACCGCGGACACCGATCCACCAGGCCGGGAGCCCACCGCCCCCCGGTGGACACGGCTGCGGGCACCCGAGGCCGACCGGCGCAACGCACTCCACCCGGGCGCCTGGTGGCTGTGGGCGCTGGGCCTGGCGACCGCCGCGTCCCGCACCACCAATCCGCTGCTCCTCGGGCTGCTGGTCGCCGTCGCCGGCTATGTCGTCGCCGCCCGGCGCACGGACGCCCCCTGGGCCCGTTCCTATGCGGCGTTCGTCAAGCTCGGGCTGTTCGTCATCGCCGTGCGCGTCCTGTTCTCGGTCGCCCTCGGCTCCCCCATCCCCGGCAGCCACACCCTCGTCGAACTGCCCGAAGTACCGCTCCCCGACTGGGCGCAGGGCATCCGCATCGGCGGGCGGATCACCGCCGAACAGGTGGTCTTCGCCCTGTACGACGGCGCCAAGCTCGCCACCCTGCTGATCTGCGTCGGCGCGGCCAACGCCCTCGCCAACCCGGCCCGCCTCCTCAAGTCCCTGCCGGGGGCGCTGTACGAGGCCGGGGTCGCCGTCGTCGTCGCCATGACCTTCGCACCGAACCTGGTCACCGACATCGGCCGACTGCGCACCGCCCGGAGGCTGCGCGGTCGACCCACCGGAGGCATCGGGGCCATCGCCCAGATCGGGCTGCCCGTGCTGGAAGGCGCGCTGGAACGATCCATCGCCGTCGCCGCCTCCATGGACGCCCGCGGCTACGGGCGCAGCGCCCGGGTACCGCCCGCGGTACGGCACACCACCACCGCACTCGTCCTCGGCGGTCTGCTCGGCGTGTGCGCGGGCTCCTACGCCCTGCTGGCGGCGGAAGGCGGCTCCTACGCCCTGCCGCTGTTGGCCGTGGGGCTCCTCGCGGCGATCGCCGGGCTGCGGCTCGGCGGCCGGCGATCGGTGCGCACCCGCTACCGCCCCGACCGGTTCGGCCCGCGCTCCTGGTGGGTCGCCGCATCCGGTGCCGCGGTCGCCGTCCTGATGATCTGGGCCGGCTCCCACTCCCCCGACGCCCTACACCCCTCGGTCGTACCGCTGACCGCACCCTCGCTGCCGCTGTGGCCGGCCCTGTCGATCCTCATCGGGCTGCTCCCCGCGTTCGTCGCGCCCGTACCGCCCCTGGCCCCGGTCCCCAAGGAGTCCTCGTGATCCGCTTCGAGCAGGTGTCGGTCACCTACGCCGACGCGGCGGAGCCGACCGTTTCCCAGGTCGACCTCGTCGTGCCCGAGGGCGAACTGGTGCTACTCGTCGGGCCGTCGGGGGTGGGCAAGTCGACGTTGCTCGGGACGGTGTGCGGGCTCGTGCCGCACTTCACCGGCGGCACCCTGCGCGGTCGGGTGAGCGTCGACGGCCGGGACACCCGCACCCACAAGCCGCGGGAACTCGCCGACCTCGTCGGCACGGTGGGACAGGACCCCCTGGCCCACTTCGTCACCGACACCGTCGAGGACGAACTCGCCTACGGCATGGAGTCCCTCGGCATCGCGCCCCCCGTGATGCGTCGCCGCGTCGAGGAGACGTTGGACCTGCTGGGGCTCGCCGAACTGCGCGACAGGCCCATCGCCACCCTCTCCGGCGGCCAGCAACAGCGCGTCGCGATCGGTTCGGTGCTCACCACCCACCCGAAGGTGCTGGTGCTGGACGAGCCGACGTCGGCGCTCGATCCGGCAGCCGCCGAAGAGGTGTTGGCCGTGCTGCAACGGCTCGTCCACGACCTGGGCACGACGGTCCTGATGGCCGAGCACCGGTTGGAGCGGGTGGTGCAGTACGCGGACCAGGTGATCCTGCTGCCCGAACGCGGTGCTGCCCCGACCATGGGCGCCCCGGCCGATGTGATGGCCGTCTCCCCGGTGTATCCGCCGGTGGTGGCGCTGGGACGGCTCGCGCACTGGTCGCCGCTGCCCCTGTCGGTACGGGACGCCCGCCGCCGGGCGTCGGCACTGCGCGAACGACTGGCGACGGGGCACGCGGAAGACCGCGGCACGGCATCGGTCACCGCCGCCCCCACACAGGTCGCGACGGAGCAGGAAGCCACCGTGCAGGTCGCCACCGTCCGGGGGCTCAGCGTCCGCCGGGGACGGGCGGAGACGCTGCGCGGCATCGACCTGACGTTCGCGCGGGGCGAGACCGTGGCGCTGATGGGACGCAACGGCGCCGGCAAGTCCACTCTGCTCGGCACGTTCGTGGGCCTGGTGACCCCGGCCTCGGGAAGCGTCGACGTCGGCGGGCTCACCCCGCACCGGGCCGCTCCCGCCGAACTGATCCGCCGGGTCGGTCTCGTTCCGCAGGAGCCGCGGGACCTGCTGTACGCGGACACCGTGGCCGCCGAGTGCACTGCCGCCGACACCGACGCGGGCGCCGCCCCCGGTTCCTGCCGTGCCCTGGTGAGCGAACTCCTGCCGGGCGTGGCCGACGACACCCATCCACGCGACCTCTCCGAGGGCCAGCGGCTGGCGCTGGCCCTGGCGATCGTGCTCACGGGTCGCCCGCCCCTGCTGCTGTTGGACGAGCCGACCCGCGGTCTGGACTACGCGGCCAAGGCGCGGCTCGCCGCGATCCTCAAGGGCCTGGCCGCGGACGGCCATGCCGTGGTGCTGGCGACGCACGACGTGGAGTTGGCCGCGGAACTCGCCGACCGGGTCCTGATCATGGCCGACGGCGAGATCGTCGCGGACGGGCCGACGGCCGAGGTGGTGGTGTCGTCCCCGGCGTTCGCCCCGCAGACCGCGAAGGTCCTCGCGCCGCAGCAGTGGCTGACCGTCTCCGAGGTCGAGCGGGCGCTGTCCCGACCTGCGCGAGGCAGCGCATGAGCGCCGCTGACGCGCGGCGGTCCGCACGCCCCGTACGGCTCGGCCCCCGGTCGATCGCCGCCCTGGTGCTGATCAGCGCCGTCGGGGTGGTCGCCTTTGGCTGGCCGCTGCTCGCGGACGAGCGCTCGGGCCTCCACGACCACGCCGCCGACGCGCCGTGGCTGTTCGCCGCGCTGCTGCCGCTGCTGGTGGCCGTGGTCGTGGCCACGATCGCCGATACGGGCATGGACGCCAAGGCGGTGGCCATGCTCGGCGTGCTGGCGGCGGTGGGGGCGGCACTGCGCCCCTTGGGTGCCGGCACGGCGGGCCTGGAACCCATGTTCTTCCTGATGGTGCTCAGCGGCCGGGTGCTGGGCCCGGGTTTCGGCTTCGTCCTGGGCGCGGTGACCATGTTCGCGTCGGCCCTGCTCACCGGTGGGGTCGGTCCCTGGATGCCGTTCCAGATGCTGGCGATGGGCTGGTTCACGATGGGCGTGGGCCTCCTCCCGGGCGCGGACCGCATCCGGGGCCGCACCGAGGTGCTGATGCTCGGTCTGTACGGGACGGTCGCGGCCTTCGCGTACGGCACGGTCATGAACCTCCAGGGGTGGACGTACCTCCAGGGGGTGTCGTCGAACATCTCGTTCCACCCCGGGGACCCGCTGTCCGAGAACCTGGTGCGCTTTCTGACGTACTGCCTGCTCACGTCGATGGGCTGGGACCTGGGTCGGGCGGCGATCACCCTCGTACTGACGCTCACCCTGGGGCCGGCGATCTTGAAGGCGCTGCGGCGGGCGACCCGAAGGGCCGCGTTCGAGGCGCAGGTCACCTTTGCCGCTCCGACGGACGGCGTCGACCGTGAGCCGCCCCACAGGGCTTAGGTCCCCTACGAAGCGTCCTAGGAGGGGCGACGAGACCATGGGTCACCGCTCTGACCTGGGCGCACGGGGTGCGTGGTGCCCTTCGCCCCGGGCGGCGGGTGCGAGGCGGGCTAGTACCAGGGCTCGTTGCCACCGCTTCGGCGGGCCGCTAACACTGGTCCGGTCGCTCAGGGCGCCGCCCTCCCGCTCCGGCGGGTGGGGTTCGCGTCCATCGGCTTCCGCTTCCGTGCAACGACGGGTGGGGGTGCCGGGCGACAGCCCCCGTACCCGACGTTAGGTGCCGTTAGTGACCCGCTCCATCCTCAGCCGCATCGCCGTTCGCCCGAAGACCGCCCTGGTGGGTTCCGCACTGGTGGCCACGTCCGCCGCGATGGTGATGGGTGTCGCGCCGGCCGCATCGGCTGCGCCCGCAGCCCCGGCCGCCGCCGAGGTCGTCTCGGCGAAGACGATCGCCAAGAAGATGATCAACGATGAGGCGCAGTTCCAGTGCTTCGACAAGATCGTTGAGCATGAGAGCAACTGGGACATCGACGCGTCCAACCCGTCCAGCGGCGCCTACGGCCTGGTGCAGGCCCTGCCGGGCACCAAGATGGCCACCGCCGGCTCCGACTGGCGCACCAACCCCGCCACCCAGATCGAGTGGGGTCTGGACTACATGAAGGACCGCTACGGCAGCGCGTGCGGTGCCTGGTCCTCCTGGCAGGTCCAGGGTTGGTACTGATCCTCCAGCGGCTCTGACGCAGCACCTTCCGACCGTGCGCACGTCCTTCGGGGCGTGCCGCTCCCCGGTGTCGATGTGACCGACGGCGAAGTCTGGGCGACCAGTCGCTCCGACGGTACGTACTCCCTCGCCATCGACCCGAAGCGGCGTGA
>NZ_JBEXVD010000016.1:0-177104 GCF_040638655.1 Streptomyces sp. NPDC005963
CGGAACGAACCCTCATCCAGCAACAACGCAATCCGCTCACGCGCCGTCAACTTCCCCTTCGCATGCTGCGCCTCGGTCGCCCGATCACTCGGCCCGGCCGCCGCCCGCGCCCGCAGGTCATGCAGCTCCGCCACCCGTCCTCGGGTGTCGGCGGTCTCGCTGGAAGTCTCGTCCACAACGGTCATACACCGACCCTACGGACGGGACCAAGAAAACCATCCCGTTGACTCTGTACAGTCTCGCGACCGATCTCCTGTGGGCCTCCCACAGAAGCATCCAGTACAGCGGCCCAACCACCAGCTCGGGACCACTGATCTTTGTGGAGTTTCCATAAAGTGTTCATACGGGGGTCACAACGCAGCGAAGGGTCTCGCCGCGCTCGGACCCGCTGAGCCGGAGCCTCAGCGACCGTCCCACGCCGCGTACCTCCATCCCCGGATCGTGGTGGAGCACCTCCCGCACGGGGCGATTCCAGACGATGTCCAGGGGAGCGCCGGAGCGTTCGGGATCGCTGACGCACACGGTGACGACCTCGGGAGCACGGGCCCGCTCCGACGCCCGAGGTGGGGCGGGCCGCACCAGAACGCTGGCGGGAGCGCTCGCGATCAAGGGCCCCACCGTACCCGGGCACCAGAAGTTGGCCGCCAGCAGTCCGAGCGACGGTAGCGACACCGACTGCCGGGAGTCGTCGTTGGCCAGGATCGACAGCCGGTGCGCTTGACCCGCTCGGGCCGCGACCGCCCGCCGGGTCGCGCCCGGCATCAGCAGATAGGCGTACGTCGCGTCGACCGGATCGGTGCCGTGGTCGAGCCAGAGCGTCTGGTAGTCGCGGGTCGCCCGCTCGGTGGTGCTCGACGTATTGATGTCGCTCCAGGCCCCGGTGCGCCGTTCGCGCAGGGTGCGGAGATGGCCCGTACCGGGGAGCAGGACCCAACCACCGTGTCCCTCCAGATGCGCCCAGCCGGGACCGCGGACGAGGCGTGCGGTCCCCGTGGGGTCGAGTCGCCGGTTGTCCACGACCGTCTCCACGGGAACGCCGTCGCCACAGCTGATCCCGGCCCCCAGACAGATGACGGCGTCGTCGACGCAGAACCAGGACTTGCGGGCCCGGAGCGTGGAGCCGAGACCGCGCAGGTGCTGGCCGATCGCGGCGTACTCGCCGTCGGTGGTCCCGCCCACCCAGCGGACGTCGGGCCTGGGCACGCCCCACTCCCCGCCGGCACGGTCGGGGAGCCGTCGGGTGGAGACGGTGGTACCGGGCAGCCGGTACCAGTCCACGGTCGGCCAGAACCAGTCCGTGTACTGGTCGCCCCCGGACCCCTCCGGCCACCAGGAGAGCATTCCGGCCCCGGTGTGCCAGCCCCGTGGGTTCTCGCCGTTGCCGCACTCGTAGGACGAGATCCGGTTCGAGGCCATGGCGATGCTCGCCACCCACCCCGGGCGTCGGTGTACGGCGCGGTCCATGGCCGGAAAGAGCCGGTGCCCGATCGGTTCGGGCGCTACGGGTGCCGGTCCGTGGGCGATGGTGTGGAGGCGGGCGAGGTCGGCCACCCCGTACTGGGCGCTGGTGAGGATCGGGGTGGTGGTGTCCCGGGCGATCCAGCCCTTGATCCGTGCGTGCCAGCGTTGCCGCTCGGACGCGGTCGACGCCTCGGCGAGCAGGGCGATCGCGCCGATCATCGCGTGCCCGTGGAAGTGGTCGCTGCGCATGATCCGGTCGTCGTCGTGGCCGAGGAGTCCGCGGCTGATCGCCCGACCGTTGACGCAGTCCATCATCAGACCGTCGTGGATCAAGGGGGCGTACGCGTGCTCCACGCTGTCGAAGACGTTCCGTCGTAGCGGATCGACGACGGCCCAGGGGGAGTCGGCGAGCAGCACGAAGAGCCGGGCGAGGCCGTCGAGCAGGACCTGGCCATAGGTGCCGGAGTAGGCGACGGACGTGTGCTGCACGAACGATCCGTCGGCGTGGAGGCCGTCGCCCTCGGTCACATGGGGGAAGACGGGAGACAGTGCGTCGACGGCGAGGGCGATGCGCTCGGGTGCGTCGCCCAGGATGCCGCGCAGCACGACCGATCGGCAGAGGTCGACGCGGTTGGCGCCGGTGGAGGTGCCGGCGTAGGTGTGGAGGAGGGCGTCGGGGATGAAGTGGTCGACGGCGGCGCAGGCCGCTCGACGCTGTCCTTCGGTGAGGTGGTCGTACAGGACGGTGGTGAGGTCCATCAGGAGGCGGGGGCTGCCGATCTGCCATTCCCACCAGTTGCCGTAGCGGGTGGTGCCGGGGTGGTAGACGGTGGCCGCGAGGTGGTCGAGACCGCGCAGGACGTCGGCGAGGGCGTCGGGGTCCTGGGTGTGCGCGTGGGCTCGTGCCATGGTCCACAGCCGGCCGTAGCTCTGGGTGATCCCGGCGGGCGGGTCGAAGGGGTGGTCGGGCCAGAGGGAGCCGCGGGTGGGGGCCATCGTGGCGCGGACGGTTTCGGCGAGGCGCACGGTACGGGCGATGCGGGAGGCGTACGGCTCGGCGGAAGGGTCGTATCCGGTGCCCAGACTGATCTCCCGCCAGCGCCGTCTGAGCGTGGCGAAGACGTCGGCGCTCGGGCGTGGGGGTGCGGGCGCGGCCCGTGCGGACGGGTACAGGGTCAGGGCTCCGGCGCCGATGCCGGTGAGGAAGGCCCGGCGGGATCCGAAGGACGGGTGCGGCACGGCTACCTCCGCTGGCGGGAGCGGTCGAGCCCCGGGCGGGGCACGTCCACTCTCCTCGCCGGGGTCGTGTGCCCCAAGGAGGCGACGGCCGTGTCCGTCAGTTCCGCAGGTGGTTGTAGACCGTCGCCCGGGAGACCCCCAGGATTCCCGCGAGGGTCCGTACGGCGTGCTTCACCTGGAGGAAGCCTTGCGCTTCGAGGGTGCGGACCAGTTCGCGCTTGTCGGCCGTGGTCAGCGTCTGGGGTGATCGGCCGCGTCGGGCGGCGAAGTCACGGGCCACTCCGTGCAGTTCGTCGACGGTTCGGGCGCGGAGGGTCTCGTGCAGGGGCTGTTCGGCCTCGTCGGTCGCGATCAGCCGGCCGATGCCGTTGACGACGCCGTCGAACACGGAGATGTCGAGGTTGAGGCAGATCGCGGCGACGTAGGCGCCGGTGCTGTTCTTGATGCCGATGGAGGTGCTCTTGGCGGCGCGGCCGTCAGGAAAGCGGTTGGGGTAGTTCTGGACGACGCCCGGGAAGTCGGGGTCCTGGATGCGGGCGCGGCCCAGTTCGGTGGCGGGCTCCCCCACGGTCCGACCGGAGAGGTTGTTCTCGATCGCGCGCAGCGAGTGGTCGGGGTCGCGCAGGTCGTGGAGGACCACCTCGCACAGGCCGGGGAACATCCGGCCGATCGCGGTGGTGATCTTCTCCGCCTCGCGCAGCAGCAGTTCGTCCTCGACGGTCATGGGGCGTCGTTCCCGTCGAGTACGTCGGCCAGGGCGGCGGGGGCCTTGAGTCCGGAGCCGGTGAGGACGACGACGGTCCGGTCGCCCGGTCGGATCAGACCGCGTGCGACGAAGGTGCCGATCGCAGCGGCGGCGGTGGCGCTGGTCGGTTCCACGTACAGCCCTCGTGCCGCCAGGCGCCGTACGGCTGTCCGGATGTCGGCTTCGGGGACGGCTGCCGTGTCTCCGTCGGAGCGTCGGATCGCCCGGAGCACCTCGGGGAGTCGGACGGGCCGCTCGATCGCGGTGCCCTCGGCGATGGTCGGCGCCCACCGGCCGGGGACGGCCTGCTCCGCCCCGGCTTGGAAGGCGGCGTGGAGGGGTGCGCAGTTGGCGGGTTGGGCGACCAGCAGTCGGGGAAGGCGTTCGATCTGCCCGGCGGCGAGCAGTTCACCGAAGCCCAGCGCACAGCCGAGTACGGTGCTGCCGGCTCCGGCCACGGTCACCACCTGGTCGGGTGCCTCGAAGCCGAGGTCCTCCCAGATCTCGTACGCGAGGGTCTTGGTCCCCTGAAGGAAGAGGGGGTGCCAGTTGTGGCTGGCGTAGCCGGTCACGGCGGATCGGCGCAGGGCTTCGGCGGCGGTGGCCTCGCGATCGCCCGGCACCAGTTCCACGGTCGCCCCGTACGCCCGGCTCTGGAGGATCTTGGCGGGTGAGGTGGCGGCCGGGACGAGGATGGTGGCCCGGATGCCCGCGGCGGCACAGTACGCGGAGACGGAGGCGCCACCGTTGCCCGAGCTGTCCTCGATGACGTCGGTGATGCCCTGTTGGGCGAGGAAGGAGACCATCACCGTGGTGCCGCGGTCCTTGAAGCTACCGGTGGGGCCGAACCACTCCGCCTTGAAGGCGACCGGAACGTCGTCCCACTCTCCTTCGATCAGGGGGGTGCGGCCTTCGCCGAGCGAGACGGGGTGGGGCACGTCGACGGGGAGGGCGGCTCGATAGCGCCAGAGCGAGCGGACGGTGGTGTCGACGTCCTGCCGGGTGATGCCGGGGAGCGGGGTCACCGAGAGCGGATTTCCGTTGTCGGCGCGCCAGCGCGGCCCGGTGAGGGGGTAGGTGTCGCCGGTTCGTTCGTCGAGGTAGTGGGGAGTTGCCGATGCCCGATCCGATGCCCGATCCATGCTTGACAAGATTTCCAATGATGGACATCTTGTCAAGCCATCACGCTTCTCGCCGGCGTGACGCACCCCCTTCCCGGGCGTGACGCCAGAAGAAGTTGAAATTTGAACGGAATGCTTCTACAGTCAATCTCGTTGAAGGTTTAACAACATTCCATCCCCCCAAGGAGAACGTCATGGGTCTGTTCAACCGCAAGGCCGCCGCCCCCACCGCCACCACCGCCACGGTGGATCCCGCGCTGGCCGCTCTGAGCGGTGAATACACCATCGACCCCGCTCACACCAGCATCGGCTTCACCGTCCGCCACGCCATGGTCACCAACGTCCGCGGCACCTTCGCGGAGCACGAGGGCAATCTGGTGCTGAACGGCAACGACCCCGCCTCTTCCCGCGCCGTGATCGACGTCAAGATCGGCAGCATCGACACCGGCATCGCCGACCGTGACGGCCACCTGCGCAGCGGTGACTTCTTCGACGTCGAGCAGTTCCCCCTGATGACCTTCCGCTCGACCAACGCCGAACAGGTCGGCGGCGACCAGTACCGGGTGACCGGTGACCTGACCATCAAGGACGTGACCCGCCCGCTGGCGATCGACCTGGAGTTCAACGGCGCCGCCAAGGACGTCTACGGCAACGAGCGCATCGGCTTCGAGGGCAGCGCCGAGATCCTGCGCTCCGAGTGGGGCCTCACCTGGAACGCCGCGCTGGAGACCGGTGGCGTGATGGTCAGCGACAAGGTCAAGCTGAACTTCGACATCTCCGCCATCAAGAACGCCTGACCCGCTGCCCGTCGAGGGCACCCAGAGCGCGCCCGTCCTGCCGTCCCCCACGGCCGGGGCGGGCGCTCTGCATGGGAGCGCCCGCCGCCACAGGCGCGTACGAAGGCACCGAGGCCGCACAAAGGCACCGGGCGAAGGGCGTCAGAACCCGCCGCCGTCGAAGCCTCCGCCCCCACCGCCCCAGTCGCCGCCTCCGCCGAAGTCCGATGCGTTGAAGTCGGCCCCCGAGAAGTCGCCGCCGGCGGCCCCTTCGAACCCGTCCCCGCCGTACTCGGCGGCATACGCGGGTGAGGACAACATGCTGCCGAGCATCGTGCCCACGAGCAGTCCCGGCAGCAGACCGCCGCCGAAGTAGCCACCGGCCCAGGGCCCGTACGCGGGGCCTGCCTCCCAGTACGGGCGCCGACCGGTTTCGGTCTCGACCGTACGGGCGAGCGGGGTCTCTCCGTCATCCAGCCGGGCGGCGTCCGCCGCACACACCGGCACCTCGCGGGAGGCTCCCCCGGACGGGGTCCAGACCCGGTCGGCCGTCGACGGGCCGTGTCGGGGATCGAAGAAGCAGGGCGGCCTGCGCTCGGGCAGCGTACGACCGGTGCGTCGGGCGTCCAGCACGGCCAGGCTGAACCGGCCGTCGTCGAGGGCGCGCGTCACCGTGCGCACGTCCGAGGGGTGAGCGGCGGCACCCATCCGTGACTTCGCCTGGTCGTAGGCGTCGAGGGCGCGCTCGTAGTCGGCGCGCATCGCGTCGTCGGCGCCCTTCTCCGAGGGGTGGAAGTCCAGCCGGTCCAGCTCTTCCCCGAAGGCCGTGATGTCCTCGTCCACGACCACCCGCAGCCGGTCGAGCGCAGCACGTTCCTCGGCGGCCTTCTGGCGTTTGCGGCGGCGCACGACGGTGTAGGCGCCCGCACCGCCGGCGGCCAGGAGCGCACCGAAGGTGATCAGGGCACCGGTGTTGACGGCGGAGTCATATCCGCCCGAGCCGGTCGAGCCCCAGGAGGCGGGGGCGCTTCCCCGCATCTGGGGCAGTGCCTGGTCGACGAAGTTGTTCAACTGGGTCGCCGCATCGGCGCCCGGAGGTGTCTTCACCGCCGTGACCAGGTTCTGGACCGCCTGGTTCGACAGGACGGCACGGTCCGCGCCCGCATTGAAGCCGTCACCGAGCCGGATCGCGTAGAGGCCGGTGATCCCCGTGTCGGTGCGGATCGCCGGCAGTACGGTGGCGGCCGGATAGTCGGGGGCGACCGGCAGGACGGCGACGAACAGCGGCTTGTCCGCGTCCTTGATCTTCTTGGCCAGTGCGTCGGCGTCCTGCCGCGACAGTTGTGCGGCGGCGCGCGGATCGACGTAGACGGGGCCGTCCTGGAAGGCGTCGGCCACGGTTTCCGGGCTGGTGACCTGCATGGTCACGCCCGAGGTGGCCACCGAGTCGGTTCCGGTGGCCGCCTGCGCTCCCGGAGCCGTCCCGAGGGCGGCGGCCGAGAGCGCCAGCAGCAGACCGGACAGTGCGGAAAGCAGCCTGGTCCTCATCCTTCGACGCTACCTTGAAAGCAGCTGTTTCAGGACAAGTAGCGACATGCTGTTCCGTCCGGGCTATTCGGTCGGTTCCACTCCGGCCCGCAGCAGACCGTAGGTGTAGGCGTCCTCCAGTGCCTGCCAGGAAGCGGCGATCACATTGTTGGCGACGCCGACCGTGGCCCATTCGCCGGTGCCGTCCCCCGTGGTGATCAGTACCCGGGTGGTGGACTCGGTGCCGTGGCGGCCTTCGAGGATGCGGACCTTGTAGTCGATCAGCTCCAGCTTGGCCAGCTGCGGATAGAACCGCTCCAGACCGACACGCATCGCCCGGTCCAGCGCATTGACCGGCCCGTTGCCCTCGGCTGTGGCGACGATCCGCTCGCCCTTCACCCAGAGCTTCACGGTGGCTTCGTTGGCGTGGGTGCCGTCCGGGCGGTTCTCGGAGATGGTCCGCCAGGACTCGGTGTGGAGGTAGCGGCGCACCCTGCCCTCGGCCTCGGCCCGCAGCAGCAGTTCGAAGGAGGCGTCGGCGGCCTCGTAGGTGTAGCCCTGGAGCTCGCGCTCCTTGACCCGCTCGACGACCCTGCCGATCAGCTCGCGGTCACCGCCGAGGTCGACGCCCAGTTCCTTGCCCTTGAGCTCGATGGAGGCGCGACCGGCCATGTCGGAGACGAGCATCCGCATGGTGTTGCCGACCATCTCGGGGTCGATGTGCTGGTAGAGGTCGGGGTCGACCTTGATCGCGGAGGCGTGCAGCCCGGCCTTGTGGGCGAAGGCGGAAACACCCACATAGGGCTGGTGGGTGGAGGGTGCGAGGTTGACGACCTCGGCGATGGCGTGCGAGATCCTGGTCATTTCGGCGAGTGCACCGCTGGGCAGCACCTTCTTGCCGTACTTCAGTTCCAGGGCGGCGACCACGGGGAAGAGGTTGGCGTTGCCGACCCGCTCGCCGTAGCCGTTGGCCGTGCACTGGACGTGCGTCGCGCCCGCGTCGACGGCGGCGAGGCTGTTGGCGACCGCGCAACCGGTGTCGTCCTGGGCGTGGATGCCGAGGCGAGCGCCGGTGTCGGCGAGCACGGTGGCGACGACGGCCTGCACCTGTGCGGGGAGCATTCCGCCGTTGGTGTCGCACAGCACGACGACGTCCGCCCCGGCCTCGGCCGCGGTGCGGACGACGGACTTGGCGTACTCGGGGTTGGCCCGGTAGCCGTCGAAGAAGTGCTCGCAGTCGACGAAGACCCGGCGGTCTTGCGAACGGAGGTAGGAGACGGTGTCGCGGACCATCTCCAGGTTCTCTTCGAGGGTGGTGCGCAGGGCCAGTTCCACATGCCGGTCGTGCGCCTTGGCAACCAGGGTGATCACGGGCGCGCCGGACTCAAGCAACGCCCTGACCTGGGGGTCTTCAGCAGCCTTGCCATTCGCGCGACGAGTGGCGCCGAAGGCGACCAGTTGGGCGTGCTGGAAAGTGATCTCCTGCTGGGCGCGGGCGAAGAACTCCGTGTCGCGGGGGTTGGCGCCGGGCCAGCCGCCCTCGATGAAAGCCACACCGAACTCGTCCAGGTACCGGGCGATGGTCAGCTTGTCGGCGACGGTGAGGTTGATGCCCTCACGCTGGGCGCCGTCGCGGAGCGTCGTGTCGAAGACGTGGAAGCCGTCGTCGACGCGGAAGCCTGCGTCGGACGCCGTACCCGTATCCGTGGGCTGTGTGGTCATGGCTGTGTTGCTCCTGTCGGATGAGTGGCTCCCGGAATTACTGGCTCCACTTGCCCCCATCTTCGCGCGCTGTCCGTTTTCGACCAGGGTTGGGGCCAGAAAACGAAAAAACCCCTCGCGGGTGCGAGAGGTTTGCGCGCGGGTCTGAGGCACGATGAGCGCGTCGCACGGTTGCACGAGGCGATCACTGCGGACCGGCGCGCCTGCTGCCCATAATCATGGCGAACGAAAGCACGCGAGAAGTGTGCCACAGCACCCGCCGCCCTGGGCAAGCAGTCTCACGATGCGGGCACCGTGGCCATCGGGTGGACGGAAGCCGGCCCACGCCCGGCTAACCGCCCTGCTCAGGCCATGCGGCCGGAACGAGGGCGCGTCAGCGGGCGGCGACCTGTGCGGGAGCCGGTGCATCGTGTCCCGCGGCTGCCCCCACCCGTTTGAGGTCGATGTCCCTGGTCTCCCGCATCGTCAGATAGACGATCAGTGAGACCGCCGCACATCCCGCGACGTACCAGAAGAACCCCGATTCCATGCCGGCGTCCTTGAACCAGAGCGCCACGTACTCGGCGGTCCCTCCGAACAGGGCGTTGGCGATGGCGTACGGCAGGGCGACGCCGAGGGCGCGCACTCCGGTGGGGAAGAGTTCCGCCTTCACGCATGCGTTGATCGAGGTGTATCCGGTGATGACCACCAGGGCGAGCAGGGAGAGCCCGAAGGCGGGCCAGAAGGAGCCCGCGTGCCGGAGCATGGTCATGATCGGCACGGTCAGGAAGGTCGACCCCAGCGCAAAGGTGATCAGGAGCGGGCGGCGGCCGATCCGGTCGGAGAGCCGACCGGCCAGCGGCTGGAGACAGGCGAAGATGATCAGCGCACAGAAGGAGACCAGGGTCGCGGTCTCCTTGGGCAGTCCGGCGCTGTGGGAGAGGTACTTGGTGAGATAGGTGGTGTACGTGTAGTAGGCCACGGTCCCGCCCATCGTCAACGCGATGACCAGGAACGCTTCCCGCTTGTGGCCGAGGAGGGCCGTGATCGTGCCCTTGAGGCGATCGGGCGTGTCGTCGCCGGACTCCTCGTACACCTCGGTCTCCAGCATGGCGCGGCGCAGATAGAACACCACGGCGGCGGCCAGCGCCCCGATGATGAAGGGGATGCGCCAACCCCAACTGTGCAGGGCCTGGGACGACATGGTGTTCTGGAGAATGATCAGGATTCCCAGACCGAGGATCTGGCCGGCGGTCATCGAGACGTACTGGAAGCTGGAGGCGAAGCCCCGGTGCTCGGGCGGCGAAGCCTCCGTGAGGTAGGTGGCGCTGGCCGCGTACTCGCCGCCGACGGAGAGCCCTTGGAGGAGTCGGGCGACCAGCAGGACCGCGGCCCCGCCGTAACCCGCCACCGAGTAGGTGGGCGCGATCGCGATCAGCAACGCCGAGGCGGACATCAGGGTGACGGTCAGGGTCAGGGCCGTCTTGCGGCCCTTGCGATCGGCGACCCGGCCGAGCAGCCAGCCGCCGACCGGCCGCATGAAGAAGCCGACGGCGAAGATCCCGGCGGTGTTCATCAGCTTGGCGGTGTCGTTGCCCTCGGGGAAGAAGGCACCCGCGAAGTAGGTGGCGAAGCTCGCGTACACGAACCAGTCGAACCACTCGACCATGTTGCCGGCGGATCCGACCCAGATCTTCTTCCACTGCGCTCGTCCCATGGCGGACCACCGTGCCGGACGGCCCGGGGCCCGACAAGGCCGGTCGGCACAACGATCCCGTGTACTTGCGTGCCTTGCGTTCCCCTGGTGGTCATGGGCCCGCCCCCTGCATCTGACGATGCATCACTCGACGGACGAGTAGAGCGTCTCTTCGAGGAACTCGCTTGTGTGTACGAGGACTTGGGACCGTTCCGTACCGGGGATGCCGACCGCGATATGGACGCTGAAGCCGTCGAGGAGCGCCCGCAACCGGGTGGCGTAACGGTCGGGATCGACCGCCCGGAACTCCTCGCGGGACATCCCCTCGGCGACCAGTGCCACCAGATCGCGATGCCAGGCGCCCTCGATCGCGGCCTGGCGCAACCGCGCCCGCTCACCGGCGTTCTGGGAGCGGTTCCACACTTCGAGCCAGAGGGTCCAATGGGGGTCGCGCGGCCCCTCGGGCAGATAGAGCTCGACATAGGACCGCAGCCGCTCACGGGCCGGGGCCGGATGTGAGAGCAGCGCGCTCCGCTCGGCGCCCAACCGGCCCTCGCTCCACTCCAGGGTCTCCAGCAGCAGTTCGTCCTTGCTGCGGAAGTAGTAGAGGAGGTGCCCGCTGCTCATGCCCACCTCACGGCCGAGGGCCGCCATGGTGAGCCCGTCGAGACCGTGTGCGGCGATGGTGGCCATGGCGGTGGCCAGGACGGACTCGCGGGGCGGCGCGATGTTGCGGCGCCGGGAGGGGGTCACAGGCTGCCTTCCATACGGTCGGGAGTGGCTCGGGTGTGGTCGCGGGGTGGCCGGGAGCGGGCGTCGGGACGGTGGCCGTCCGAGCGGCGTCGGCCCGGGCGGCACGCCGTTCCCGGCCCCGCCGCGATCCGGCAGGTGGGGCATCGCGTTCACCCGTACGTTCTATCGGATCACGCACCATCGGTGCGGGCGATGGCTCATACCCGCGGTTGCTGCTGGGTGATGCAGTGGATGCCGCCCCCGCCCGCGAAGATCGTCCGTGCGTCGACCAGGACCACCTCGCGCTCGGGATGGAGCCGCCGGAAGATCGCCGCGGCCTCCTCGTCCCGTGGATCGTCGAAGGCGCAGAGGATGACCGCGCCGTTGCAGACGTAGTGGTTGATGTACGAGTAGTCGGCCCAGCCGCCCTCCTCGTCGCGCACGGCCGTGGGCGCCGGGACCTCGACCACCTCGAAGGGGCGGCCCTGTGCGTCCGTGCAGGTCCGCAGGTACGCGACGTTCTCGGCGCACGGCCCATGGTCGGGGTGGTCCGGGTCCGGCTGGGTGTGGGCGACGATGACGCCGGGGCCCGCGAAGGCAGCGACGATGTCCACGTGGCCCAGGGTGCCGAAGCCGTACGGCGGATAGTCCGCGGTCAGCCCCCGCGGCAGCCAGATCGCCTTGGTCGTGCCCAGCTGGGTGTGGATCTCGGCCTCCACCTCGGCTTTGGTCCAGCCCGGATTGCGCTCCGGGCCGAGTTGCACGGTCTCCGTCAACAGCACCGTGCCCCGGCCGTCGACGTGGATGCCGCCGCCCTCGTTCACCAGGGGCGAGGAGTGCACGGGAACGCCCGCGAGGTCCGCCACCGCACGGGCGATCGTGGAGTCGTGCTCCCAGCGGGCCCACTCCTGTGCGCCCCAGCCGTTGAACACCCAGTCCACGGCGGCCAACCGGCTGCCGTCCGTGACGAACGTGGGGCCGATGTCGCGCATCCACGCGTCGTCGAGTTCGCGCTCGACGATGTCGATCCCCGGGCCGAGCAGGTCCCGTGCCTCGTCGGTGCCGTCCGGGCCGACGACCACGGTGACCGGCTCGAAGCGCCGTACCGCACGGGCCACATCGGCCCAGGCCCGTCGGGCCGCGGTGAGGTCCGCACCGGTGAAGGTGGGGTTGGGCACCGGCCACGCCATCCAGGTGCGTTCGTGCGGTGCCCACTCGGGCGGCATGTGGAACATGGGGTCACTCCTGATGGGTCGTCGTGGGGCCGCGGGAGGGCGGCGGTCAGAGGAAGTAGAGGCGGTTGAGCGAGATGGCGTCGGCCGGCTCGGAACGGATCGGGGTGCCGTCGAGGGTGACCAGTCCACTGTGGGCATCCACGTCCACGGCACCGGTGCGCGAGTTGAACCGCAGGTCGGCCGGGCCGATGCCGCGGGTGCCGCGGACCGCGACCCGCCGTCTGCGGGTGGGCATCAGATCGCCCCCGAGATCGACGGCCGCTCCGGCGACGAAGGCCACCGAGATGTCGGCCGCGGTCGCTCCGTACGCCCCGAACTGGGGTCCGAGCACCAGTGGTTCGCAGGTGTCCGTCGCCGCGTTGGGGTCGCCGGTGACTCCGTACGCGGGGAAGCCCGACTTCAGTACGAGTTGGGGTTTGGCGCCGAAGAACCGGGGTTGCCAGAGGACGATGTCGGCGAGCTTGCCCACCTCGATCGAGCCGATCTCATGGGCGAGGCCGTGGGCGATGGCCGGATTGATGGTGAGCTTGGCGATGTACCGCAGGACGCGCCCGTTGTCGTCGTGCGGCCCGTCGCCCTCGACGGGCCCGCGTTCGGCCTTCATCTTGCCGGCCATGGCGAAGGTCCGCCGCACGGTTTCGCCGGCCCGGCCCATGCCCTGCGCGTCGGACGAGGTGATGCCGATGGCGCCGACGTCGTGGAGCACGTCTTCTGCGCCCATGGTCCCGGCCCGGATGCGGTCGCGGGCCATGGCGGCGTCACCGGGGAGATCGGTCTTCAGATCATGGACGGAGACGATCATCCCGTAGTGCTCGGCGACGGCGTCCCGGCCGAAGGGAAGCGTCGGGTTGGTGGACGAGCCGATGACGTTCGGCACCCCGGCCATCTTCAACACATTGGGCACATGACCGCCGCCACACCCCTCGATGTGGAAGGCGTGGATCGTCCGGCCGTCCAGCACCTTGAGGGTGTCCTCCACCGACAAGCACTCGTTCAACCCGTCGCTGTGCAGGGCGACCTGGACATCGTGCTCCTCCGCGACCCGTAGCGCGGTGTCCAACGCCCGGGTGTGTGCGCCCATGTCCTCGTGGACCTTGAACCCGCAGGCCCCGCCCTCCGCCAGCGCCTCCACCAACGGCGCCGCGTCCGAGGACGATCCGCGGGCCAGAAAGCCGATGTTGACCGGCCAGGCGTCGAAGGCGTTGAAGGCGTGGCGCAGCGCCCAGGGCGAGTTGACACCGACGCCCCAGACCGGGCCGAACTCCTGGCCGATGATGGTGGTGACCCCGCTCGCGAGGGACGCCTCCATGATCCTGGGCGAGAGGAGATGGACATGGGTGTCCACGGCGCCGGCGGTGGCGATCAGGCCCTCGCCCGAGACGATGGTGGTGCCGGTGCCGACGACGACGTCCACGCCGTCGAGGGTGTCGGGGTTGCCGGCCCGGCCGATGCCGGCGATCCGCCCCTCCCGGATGCCGATGGAGACCTTCCGGATCCCCTGCACCGCATCGATGACCAGGACATTGCTGATGACGACATCACAGGTCTCGCGTACGGCCGCGGCCTTGAGGTGGAGTCCGTCGCGGGCCGTCTTGCCGAAACCGGCGAGGAACTCGTCCCCCGGTTTCTGCGCGTCGGACTCGACCCGGACGACCAGACCGCAATCGCCGAGGACCACCCGGTCACCCGCCCGGGGGCCGTGCACCGCGGCGTACTCATGGGGATCGATTCCGGCCATCAGTGCAGCTCCGTCGTGTGGTCAACGGCCGTCGCACGGCGTGAAGGGCGGGGCGAGGCGGGGCGGGGTGGGGGCGTCATGGGCGGGCTCCTCGATATCCACAGGCGGCGGCCCGGCGCAGGGCCTCTTCCTTGGCTCCCGGGGCGTCGAGCGGACCGTCGACCAGTCCGGCGAAACCGATCGCGACCCGGGCCCCTCCGATCGGCAGCAGTTCGACTTCGACCCGGGCGTCCGGATCGAAGCGGACGGAGGAGCCGGCCGGGACGCACAGTCGCATCCCGTACGCGGCGGCGCGGTCGAAGTCGAGCCGTGGGTTGGTCTCGAAGAAGTGGTAGTGCGAGGTCACGCTGATCGGGACCGCCGCGGTGTTGTGGACCGTCAGCCGCAGCGCCGGTTCCGCTTCGGGCGTGAGCGGGCCCGGCAGGACCGCGCCCGGTGCCGCGTCGCCAAGGCCGGCGCCACCGATCGGATCGCTGACCACGGCCAGTCGGGACCCATCGTCGAAGACGGCCTCCACATGGACCTCGGTGACCACATCGACGACCCCGGGCAGTACGTCGTCGGGCCCCAGCACGGCCCGGGCGGCATCGATGGCCTCCGCGAGCCGTCGACCGTCGCGGGCGGCTTCACAGACGGTGTCCGCGATCAGTGCCGTCGCCTCGGGCACATTGAGCCGCAGGCCACGTGCCCGTCGCGCCCGGGCGAGCTCCGCGGCGCTGAACAGCAGCAGCCGATCTCGCTCGGTGGGGGTCAGTCGCACTTCTCCACACCTCCATGCCTCATCGTTAGAGTGTCACTCTAAACACGAGATGCGCCGGAGGAAAGAATCTAGGAGAAGCCAAGTTCAAAGAATTGAGCAGCACTCGAAAAGGGGATGTCTGCGGCGCCCCAGGAGACCGTGTGACGGGCCCGGCTACCCCACCGTGCTGTCGAGATCGCGGGCGTACACCCCGATCGCCCGCCGGTACTCCCGTACCGTCTCGTCCGCGCTCGTCTCGGCGAGGAGTTCAAGGAGCAGTCGTACGGACTCCTGATGCCGGCCCTCGTTGTGCAGGGCCATCGCCAAGAACGCGCGGAGCGCGCCGTGCTCCGGGAATTCGGCGACACCGCGCCGCAGGGTGGTGCCGGCCTCGTGGAAACGGCCGAGCACCCGATAGGTACTGCCGAGGCCGAGGAGGGCCTCGCTCCGGTCGGAGGGTGGCAACGCGGGAGAGGTCACCCTCAGTGCCCGCTCGTAGTGGGGCACTGCTTCGGCTTCCCTGCCGAGGACGTCATGCGCCCAGGCGGTCTGATAGGCGATCCGGGCGTCGTCCGGCCAACTCTCACTAAGGGCCTGAAGGCGCAGCCGCGCCTCGTCCGCGTTGCCGCTCTCCCGCAGCCGTACGGCCTCGGCCAGTTCCTCGTCCCGCTCGATCGCGCGCATGCCCCCATCCTCACCGACTCGGGACGGGGGCGTGCGCGGACGGAAACGGAGCCTGGCTTCCGGGCTCCGAGGGCTCTAACCCAGCGGGTGCATCCAGCCGTGCTCATCGGGCGCGGCTCCGGTCTGGATGTCCAGCAGCGCCTTACGGAGCCGCAGGGTGACCTCGCCCGGCTGGCCGTCGCCCTGGGTCCACTCGCCGCCGGCGGACTTCACCGAGCCGAGGGGGGTGATCACGGCCGCGGTGCCGCAGGCGAAGACCTCGGTCAGCGTGCCGTTCTCGGTGTCGCGCTTCCAGTCCTCGGTGGAGATGCGGCCCTCGCCGGCCTCGTAACCGAGGTCCTTGGCGAGCGTGAGGAGCGAATCACGGGTGACGCCGGCGAGGAGCGACCCGGTCAGCTCCGGGGTGACGATGCGGTTCCCGTACACGAAGTACAGGTTCATCCCGCCCATCTCCTCGACCCACCGGTGCTCCAGCGCGTCCAACCAGACGACCTGGTCGCAGCCCTTGTCCGCGGCCTCGGCCTGGGCGAGGAGGGAGGCTGCGTAGTTGCCGCCGGTCTTGGCGAAGCCCATGCCGCCGGGGACCGCACGGACGTAGTTCTCGGAGAGCCAGACGGAGACGGGCTGGACCCCACCGGGGAAGTAGGACGCGGCCGGCGATGCGATGACGAGGAAGAGGTACTCGTTGGCGGGGCGGACGCCCAGCCCCACCTCGGTTGCGATCATGAAGGGACGCAGATAGAGCGATGCCTCGCCGCCGTGCCCCGGAACCCATGCCTTGTCCTGCTGGATGAGGACGTCGCACGCCTCGATGAACAGCTCGACGGGGAGCTCCGGCATGGCGAGCCGACGGGCCGAGCGCTGGAAGCGGGCCGCGTTGGCGTCCGGGCGGAAGGTGGCGACCGTGCCATCGGGACGGCGGTACGCCTTGAGGCCCTCGAAGATCTCCTGGGCGTAGTGCAGGGTCATATTGGCCGGGTCGATCGACAGCGGCCCGTACGGGGTGAGCTGCGCATCGTGCCAGCCACGGCCGTCGGTCCACTTGATCGTCACCATGTGATCGGTGAAGTGGCGGCCGAACCCGGGGTTGGCCAGGATCGCCTCGCGGTCCGCGTCGGACAGCGGATGGGCCGAAGGCTTGAGCTCGATCGAGGGCGTCGTCATGAGGAGTGTCCTTCACCGTTGGTTGTGACGGACCGCACTCACGCCGCCGCCGATGCCCGGTCGTGGCTTCAACGTCCCGTCTGTCGTGCCCTGGCACGCGCACTCGCCCTCCGGGCGGACGACGCTACTGTGAAGCCACTTCCTAGGACGTCCGAGCATTACCGCGAGCCCACGGCCCGTCTCGATTATCGCCCGAAGGGGTGAATGCGAGAAACGGGGGTGGAAGCGGGGGAACGGCGTGAATCAGTCCAGGATGAATGGTGACACCCGGAAGCCGTACAGGTGAAGCCGCCGGGTGCGAAGTGCGACCCGGCGGCTTGGGTGGAAGCGTCGGGTCAGCCCGCTACTCGCGCCGCGAGCGCGTCGCCGATCTCGTCCGTGGTACGGAACGTGCCGTCGCGGCCCGCGAGGTCGGCGGAGACCGCCTCCTCGATGCGCACGGCCTCGGCCTCGAAGCCGAGGTGACGCAGGAGGAGGGCGACGGAGAGGATGGTGGCCGTCGGGTCCGCCTTGCCGGTGCCCGCGATGTCGGGCGCCGAGCCGTGGACGGGCTCGAACATGGACGGGAAGGCACCCGTCGGGTTGATGTTGCCGGAGGCCGCCAGGCCGATGCCGCCGGTCACGGCGGCGGCGAGGTCGGTGAGGATGTCACCGAAGAGGTTGTCGGTGACGATGACGTCAAAGCGCTCCGGCTGGGTGACGAAGAAGATCGTCGCGGCGTCGACGTGCAGATAGTCGGTGGTGACGTCAGGGTACTCGGCGGCCACCGCGTCGAAGATGTTCTTCCACAGGTGTCCGGCGTAGACCAGGACGTTGTTCTTGTGGACCAGCGTCAACTTCTTGCGCGGACGGGAGTTGGCCCGCTCGAAGGCGTCCCGGACGACGCGCTCCACGCCGTACGCGGTGTTCACGCTGACCTCGGTGGCCACCTCGGCGGGCGTACCGGTGCGCAGGGAACCGCCGTTGCCCGTGTACGGGCCTTCGGTGCCTTCCCGGACGACGACGAAGTCGATCTCCGGGCGGCCCGCCAGCGGAGTCGCGGTGTTCGGGAACAGCTTGGAAGGACGCAGGTTGACGTAGTGGTCGAAGGCGAAGCGCAGCTTCAGCAGCAGCCCGCGCTCCAGCACGCCGGAGGGTACGGTCGGATCGCCGATGGCACCGAGCAGGATCGCGTCGTGCGCCTTGAGGGCTTCCAACTCCGCGTCGGGCAGGGTTTCACCGGTGCGGTGCCAGCGCTGGGCGCCGAGATCGTACTTCTCGGTCTCCAGCTTCACGTCCTGCGGAAGGACCGCGGACAGGACTTTCAGACCCTGGGCCACGACCTCTTGGCCGATGCCGTCGCCGGGGATGACTGCGAGATTGAGGCTCCGAGACATGTCCGGCACCCTACTCTCCGTCCCATCCCATGACATGTGATGTCCACAGTGTGGACCGAGTGCTGGCGGTGGAGCACCCCGCGGGCTGAACGCCGCGCAAGGGCTGCACCGTTCGGTGCCGAGCCGGGCCGATCCGCGGGAGCGGGTGGCTCGGTACGGCGGGCGAACACGAGCAGGCCGTCAAGACGCGATGGCGCACAGGGCGCTCGACGGGCCCGCCGGAGGTCAGTGACCGGTCGAGCCGCCGTTGTCACGACGGTCGAGGGCACGCTGGAGCGCTGCCGCGGCGTTCTTGCGGTCGGACTCACTGGCGTGGGAGGCATGGCGGACGCGGCGGGCGGTCTCAGCTGGCATGGTGATCGACTCCTTGAGATCACGGAGATATCGAGGCGCCGGTTGGGGCGGGGAGCACGCCGCAGGGGTCACCTGCCGGGGTCGTTGCTCACGCACGCCATTCGCTGGATCAAGCGAGACGTTCGGCTTCTACAAAGCTAGGGCAGTGGGGCTCCTGTGTCTCTACAAGTAGTCGGACTTCCTACTATCTGAGACGGAAATCATGGAACCCGCAGGTCAGGAGGGTGGGGCCGAACGCAGTCCATGGGATGAACCGGGCCGAACTCCTCCACCCCCAGAGCCCTGGCAGGACCCGCACGGCCACGCTCCCCGTCGGCCAGCGGGACGGAGCGGCCGTCCCCCACCGCTCCCAAGGACGGCCGGCACGTCACATCACGTCCCCGTCGCGCCAGTCGAACACCAGCGCCTCGGGCGGGACCCACGACGCCCCCGACCCCCGTGCCGACCGCACGAAGGTGGAGTCCTCCTCGTCCGGCAGCGGAACCGGTCCGTCCGGGCTTGCGGCCTCGATCCGGCCCCGCCATAGCGTCCAGCCGCGCGAACGGTAGAGCGCGGCGCCCGCATCGGACGCGGACAGGGCACCGAAATCGTACGCCCGGTCGATGACCCCCTCCAGGGCCTCCATCACCCGGCCGCCGAGCCCCCCGCGCCGCTCCTGCGCCCGGACCGCGACCCCTTCGACGTATCCCACGCGGTACGAACGCCCCCGATGGACGACCCTGCGCATGATCACCGAGCCATGGGCGACGGGAACGCCGTCGGCGTCGTACACCACGGCGTGCACACCGCCGAGGCAGTGGTCCCAGTCCTCGGCGCTGAAGTCCCCGTCGAAGGCGAGGTCCAGCAGGCCGCGGATCGCGTCCAGTTCGGCAGGGGTGAGTTGATGGGTGTGAGCGGTACGGACCGACCCGACTGTCTCAGACATACGACTGAGTCTCTCCGGTCCCGCAGCCAGGTCGTACTCATTAACGAAGTGAGTATTCGGCGCGTGGTGAAGAACAAGCCACCGCTGGAGAGTTGAACATATGAACGGCCTCTACTCCCTCAAGCCCTGGTACGCGGCCCGACTCTCCGGGGTCCGCGGCGCACTCGCCCGCCGCGAGGTGTCGCCCGACGCGCTGACCGCGGCCGGTGTGGTGTGCGCCGCCGGAGCCGCGACGGCGCTCGCCTGGCTACCCGCACCGCTCGCCGCGGTCCCGGTCGCCCTTCTACTCGCCGCGCGCCTGGCGTTCGCCAATCTCGACGGGGCCCTGGCACGGGACACCGGACGCACCACGCGCCGCGGCGCACTGCTCAACGAACTCGGCGACCGGATCGCGGACTTGGTGGTGCTGGCCGGATTTCTCAGCCTGGCGCCGCTCTGGCTGGTCGCGGTCACGGCGTTGGCGGCGACCCTGCCGTCGTGGGTGTCCCTCGCCGGTGCGGCGGCCGGTGCTCCGCGCCGCAACGGCGGCCCGATGGGCAAGACCGAACGCTGTCTGCTGGTGCTGATCGCCGCCGCGACGGGCTGGGCCGTTCCCGTCCTTGTGGTCATCGCGGTCGGTTCGACGCTGACGGCCGTGCTCCGGTGCGGTGCTCTCTGGAAGGAGCTCGCCCGATGAGCGGCTTCCTGGTCGTCGGCGACGCCATGGGACGGGCGCTCCCCCTGGTCGCCGGGGCCCTGGGCGCCGGCGGCTTCGCGGTCGCCGCCCTGCCCGCGCGGGTCCGGATGCGGGCGGAACTGCGCCGCCGGTGGCGTACGTGGGCACTGACCGCACCCGTGTTCCTCGGCTCGCTCTACCTCGGCGCCGGCGGGGCGTTCGCCCTCGCGGCCGTGCTCGGGGTGATCGCCGTCGGCGAGTACGCGCGGATGGCCGAACTGGGCCGGCCCGACCGGGCGGTGTTGGTGACGGCTGCGCTCGTCCTGCCCGTCCTGGCGTGGCGAGCACCGCACGTACTGGATCTACGGGCCGCCGCAGTGCTGTTGCTGCTCGCCGCCGTACCGCCACTGATGTCCGGGGACCACACCACGGGATTCACCCGGGCGGCGCGCTCCGTCTTCGGTCTGCTGTGGATCCCGGTGGCGCTGACCGGCCTGGTGACGCTCGGGGACACGGCGGTCGCGGTGGGGCTCGCGGTGGCGCTCGGTGACGTGGGTGCCTGGTGCGGCGGCACCGCACTGGGACGGCGCGGCCCGCTCGCCCGGCCCCTGTCCCCGCTGTCGCCGAACAAGACCTGGGCGGGCGTGGCGGGAGCCGCGGTGGCCACCGGTCTGGTGCTCTTCGCGGTCGGCGCCTTCACACCACAGTTGTGGGCGGCGGTGCTGCTCGGGTGCGTACTCGGGGACCTGTTGGAGTCGATGGTCAAGCGGGAGGCGGGCGTGAAGGACGCGGGAAGTTGGCTGCCGGGGTTCGGCGGACTCCTGGACCGCATCGACTCCCTGCTGCCTGCGCTGGTGCTGGCCATGGTGGTCGGCGCATGACCGCCCGCGGCTGGCGCCGGCCGACCCGCGAACTAGCCCGCGTACGAACCCGCGAACGGACCCTCCGAGACACCGAGCCGAGCACCTCCCACGGTCCGGCCGGCGCCCCGGAGCACTCCCCCACCGCGGGTCGCGGGCTCGTCGAAGAGGAGCGGCCCGCCCGATCGCGGGTGGCGTCCGCGCTCCGCCGCGCCCTGTGGTGGACCGTGCTCACCCTCACCGGTGGGGTGGAGCGCCGCGGGCGGCTGCCCCGGGGCGGCTGTGTCGTCGTCGCCAACCACTCCTCGCACGCCGATACGGCCGCCCTGCTCGCGGCCCTCGACGCCCGGCACACCCCCTTGATCGGCGCGGCGGCGGACTACTGGTTCGCCTCGCGGTGGCGCAGCCGGATCTGTCGACGGCTCGCGGCCGGCTTCCCGCTGCGGCGCACGGGCGGCGGGATGGGAGATCTGCTGTCGATGGCCGAGGAGTTGCGCGCGGGGCGGGCCGTGGTGCTCTTCCCGGAGGGCACCCGTGGCTCGAACGGCTCGGTGGGTGCCTTCCACCGGGGCGCGCTCGTCCTGGCGCAGTCCGCCGGGGTACCGGTGGTGCCGGTCGGGATCGCAGGGACGGACCGGCTGCTGCCCAAGCACGGACGGCTCCGCTCCTCCCTGGTGAGGGTGCGGATCGGGGCGCCCCTGCCGTCGACGGCCACCCCGGAGGAGGCCCGCGACGAGGTCGCGGCGCTGCACCGGAGGACCAACGCGGAATCCCTGCGGGACTCCGGCGTGCGGCGCTGGGTGGCCTCCCGGGCCGCTTCCCGCTGGGGGCTGCTGATCGCCTTCGGCTGGGCCTTCGCCGAGGCGTTGAGTTGGCCGCTGATGCCGGAGTTGCTGTTGGCCATCGCCTGTACGGCTGCGCCCCGCGCGGCGCTGAGGCTGTCGGCCACCGCATGGGCGGGGAGCATCGCGGGGGCACTGCTCGCGCTCCAGCTCGCGGCGGCGGGGACGGCACTGCCCGCACCCCTGACCACGGACCGGATGCGGGCCGAGGTGCGACAGCAGTTGGTGACGGAGTCGGCGGACGCGGTGCGCCACCAACCGTGGAACGGCGTTCCGTTCAAGGTGTACGCGGCGGAGGCGGGGCGGGCCGGTGTACCGGTCGACGACTGGCTGTTGGCATCGGCCGGCGCCCGGGGCTCACGCACCCTGACGGTCGGGTTGGCGTTCGCCGCGCTCGGGCTGCTGCTGCGCCGCTACCGCAGGTTCTACGGCACGTACCTGGTGGTGCTGGCCGGGGCGTTCACCGTGGGTCTGTCCTTGATCGTGATCGGCTGGCAGTGACGGGGTCCGCCCGCGGTGCTTCCCCTCCCGTGCAACGGGTGCGGGCCCATGTCCTCGGACCCACGTCCTGTCTCCCGGATAACGAGTGGTTCTCACGAGCGGTTCTCACGAGCGGGATGTTCCGTAGGAATCGATCAAGCGGGCCAGTTGTCGGCTCGTCGCCCGCAGCGGTTCCTCGCTGCGGTTCACCTGAGCCGTCACTTCGGCGCCTTCCAGGGCGCTGATGATGGTGGTCGCCAACTCCCGGGCGTCGCGGGCCTGGAAGCCGGAGTGCAGGAGCTTGTCGGCGACCGTCTGCTCCCAGCTGCGCAGTGCGTCGGCACATGCCTGCTGGATTTCGGAGTCGGTTCCCAAGGTCTCCAGTGCCGCTGCCGTGACCGGGCAGCCATCGGTCCAACCCGACGCACGCAGTCCTTCGGCGAGTTGCCGGGCGCAGGCCTGGACGCCCGCGCCCGGGTCCTCCTCGCTGTCCAGCGTGTCGCGGAGGACCGCCGCAAACTCCTGGCCGCTGTGCTTGATGGCGGCAACCGCAACGGCCTCTTTGCCGCCAGGGAAGAAGTGATAGACGGAGCCCAGTGTGGCCTCCGCCTCCGTGGCGACCTGTTTGATGCCCGTGCCGACATACCCCTGGCGCTGCAAGAGGCGCGCCGCGGCGATGACGATCCGGTCCCGGGTGCTGGCCTGTCCCATGCGCACACCCTACTGGTTAGAGCGTTCATTTTAGGACCGTGTTACATTGCCCCCCGCGCTCTAGATAGAGCGTTCGTTTTAGGCGTCTCGTCACTCGTCCCACGGAGGTCTTCCTCATGAGCAGCAAGCAGTCCGTGACCGTCATCGGACTCGGCCCCATGGGGCAGGCGATGTCCCACGCGCTACTCGACAAGGGGCACCCCGTCACCGTGTGGAACCGCACCCCATCCCGTGCCGATGCCCTCGTCGCGCGCGGCGCCGTACTCGCAAAGAGCGCCGAAGACGCCCTGACCGCCAGTGAGCTGGTCGTCCTGAGCCTCACCGACTACGACACGATGTACGCCGTGCTGGAGCCGGCTTCCCACGCCCTGGCCGGACGCGTACTCGTCAACCTCAGCTCCGACACACCGGAGAAGACCCGAGCCGGGGCGCGGTGGGTGTCCGAGCACGGCGGGGTCCACCTCACCGGTGGCGTCAACGCCTCGCCTTCCGGCATCGGGCAGCCCGGGGCGTCCACCTTCTACAGCGGGCCGCGTGAGGTGTTCGAGGCGCACCGGTCCACCCTCGAAGTTCTGACCGACACGGACTACCGGGGCGACGATCCCGGTCTGGCCGCGCTCCTGTACCAGATCCTCGTGAGCATGTTCTGGACGTCCGTACTCGGATACTGGCAGGCCATCGCGCTCGCCGACGCCAACGGACTCACGGCGGCTGACGTCCTACCGCACGCCACCGAGCTGCTGACCGGGATGCCGGACTTCCTCTCCGTGTACGCCGAACGCATCGACGCCGGCGAGCACGGCGGCGATGTGGAACGGCTGGCCATGGGCATGGCCAGCGTCGAACACGTACTGCACACCAACGCCGACGCGGGCGTCGACACCACGCTGCCTGCCGCCGTGGCCGCTCTGTTCCGGCGCGGCATGGACGCCGGGCACGGGGCGGACAGCGCCTCCAGCCTGGTGGAGCTGATGAAGACGCCCACGGCGTAGTCGCAGGTCGGCGAGCGATGGCCGTTGGGTCTCAGCACGATCAGCAGGGCGATCTGACCGACGCCGATTGGGCCGTTCCGGAACCAGTGCCCCTAGTCGTACGACACGGCCCAGAACGGGCTGCGGAGGCCGATCGACTGAATGTAGCCGCCGGTGCGCGCAATGCCGTGGTTCACCCGGGAATCCGTCGGCAGATGGCTCGCGACGTCGTCCCGGGGACGGCCGAACAGATCGACGCCCTCGTGCATCACGGGCACGAGGGCGGGTCCTTGGGGCTCGGCCCCCGAACAGTCGCACGGAGACCGTCTGAGTTCCACGTAGCCGAGGCGTCCGGCGTGCTGCCCCTCCGGTGCGCCGAGGACGTCGATGGCCAGGCCCCGG
This sequence comes from Streptomyces sp. NPDC005963, assembly GCF_040638655.1. Taxonomy (NCBI): domain Bacteria; kingdom Bacillati; phylum Actinomycetota; class Actinomycetes; order Kitasatosporales; family Streptomycetaceae; genus Streptomyces; species Streptomyces sp. NPDC005963. The sequence goes on from NZ_JBEXVD010000016.1 coordinate 24,135, forward strand.
TACGCACCGCTGAACGCCCATGCCACGCAGCAGACGGACTCCGTACGGATGTCGCAGATGGTCGACACGGCCCAGCGCGAGGTGTGTTCGCTCATACCGAAGCGCAGGGTGCCGGCATGGTGCGGCAGCCGCAGTCCGATGCCCGGCAGGAGTTCGAACACGGCCCAAGTGTGACACCGGCCCGCCGGGTGGGAGCGGGTGGTGCACAGAGTGTTCACCAGGTCACAGATCCACTGCCCGGTACGGAGTCCGAGAGCCGCAGGGCAGCCCCCGCCGGGCGCGGAGCAGACGTGGAACCGCCCCCGTTCCGGCGTGGGGGCTGGAACGGGGGCGGGATCAGGGGGGCCGAAGAAGATCAGCCCATGTGCGGGTAGCCGTACTCCGTGGGAGCCACCAGCGTCTCCTTGATGGCACGGGTCAGCGTCCAGCGCATCAGGTTCTGCGGGGCACCGGCCTTGTCGTTGGTGCCCGAGGCCCGACCGCCGCCGAAGGGCTGCTGTCCGACGACCGCGCCCGTCGACTTGTCGTTGATGTAGAAGTTGCCCGCGGCGAAGCGGAGCTTCTCCATGGTGTGCGCGGCGGCGGCACGGTCGTTGGCGATGACCGCACCGGTGAGCGCGTAATCGGAGACCGACTCCATCTGGTCGAGCATGGCGTCGTACTGCTCGGCGGAGCTGTCGTCGTAGACGTGCACCGCAAGGAACGGACCGAAGTACTCCGTCGTGAAGACCTCGTTGTTCGGGTCCGTGCACTCGACGACGGTCGGGCGGATGAAGTAGCCGACCGAGTCGTCGTAGGTGCCGCCGGCGACGATCGTGCAGGTGTCATCGGCCTTTGCACGGTCGATGGCGGCCTTGTTCTTCGCGAACGAACGCTCGTCGATCACCGCGCCGATGAAGTTCGACAGATCGGTGACGTCACCCATCTTGATCCCGTCGACCTCGGCCGCGAACTCCTCCTTGAAGCCGGAGTTCCAGATCGAGGCGGGGATGTACGCACGCGAGCTCGCCGAGCACTTCTGCCCCTGGAACTCGAACGAACCCCGGGTCAGCGCGGTCTTGAGGACAGCACGGTCGGCGCTCGGGTGCGCGACCACGAAGTCCTTACCACCGGTCTCACCGACGATCCGCGGGTACGAGCGGTACTTCTCGATGTTGTTCCCGACGGTCTTCCACAGGTGCTGGAAGGTCTTGGTCGAGCCGGTGAAGTGGATGCCGGCGAGGTCGCGGTGGTTCAGCGCCACCTCGGAGACGGCGATGCCGTCACCGGTCACCAGGTTGATGACGCCCTTGGGCAGTCCGGCCTCCTCAAGGAGCTGCATCAGCAGCACGGCGGCGTGGGTCTGCGTGGGGGACGGCTTCCACACGACCACATTGCCCATCAGGGCGGGAGCGGTCGGCAGGTTGCCCGCGATGGCGGTGAAGTTGAAGGGGGTGATCGCGTAGACGAATCCCTCCAGCGGGCGGTGGTCCATGCGGTTCCACACGCCCGGGGAGTTGGCCGGGGGCTGCTCGGCCAGGATCTCGCGGGCGTAGGCGACGTTGAACCGCCAGAAGTCGATCAGCTCGCACGGGGTGTCGATCTCCGCCTGCTGGGCGGTCTTCGACTGACCCAGCATCGTGGAGGCGGCGAGCGTCTCGCGCCAGGGGCCGGACAGCAGCTCGGCGGCGCGCAGGATGATCGCCGCGCGGTCGTCGAAGGACATCGCGCGCCAAGCGGGGGCCGCGGCGAGCGCAGCGTCGATGGCGTCCTGCGCGTCCTGCTCGGTCGCTCCGGCGAAGGTGCCGAGCACGGCGGAGTGGTTGTGCGGCTGGACGACGTCGACGCGCTCGCCGCCGCCCATCCGGCGTACGCCGCCGATGGTCATCGGCAGCTCGATCGGGTTCTCGGCCAGCTCCTTGAGCTTGGCCTCCAGCCGGGCGCGCTCGGCGCTGCCCGGTGCGTAGCCGTGGACCGGCTCATTGACCGGCGCGGGAACCTTGGTGACGGCGTCCATGGTGCCGACTCTCCTTAATCAGTAGGTCAGTTGGGGGTTCAGCCGCGGCTGACCAGCGAACGCAGGAAGAACGCCAGATTGGCGGGGCGCTCCGCGAGGCGGCGCATGAAGTACCCGTACCAGTCGGTGCCGTACGCGATGTAGACGCGCATGCGGTGGCCCTCGGCGGCGAGCCGGTGGTGCTCGCCCTCGCGGATGCCGTAGAGCATCTGGAACTCGTAGTCGTCGAGCTTGCGGCCGGCCCGGCGGGCGAGTTCCTGGCTGATGGAGATGATGCGCGGGTCGTGGGACCCGATCATCGGGTAGCCCTCGCCCTCCATCAAGATCTTCAGACAGCGGATGTACGCGCGGTCGACCTCGGCCTTGTCCTGGATGGCGACGGACGCGGGCTCCTTGTAGGCGCCCTTGACCAGCCGGACCCGGGAACCCGCGGCGGCCAGCGCACGGCAGTCGTCCTCCGTGCGGAACAGGTACGACTGGACGACCGCCCCGGTGCGGGGGAAGCGCTCACGCAGCTCGGCGTGGATCGCCAGGGTCGAGTCGACCGTGGTGTGGTCCTCCATGTCGAGGGTGACCGTGGTGCCGATCTCGGCAGCGGCCTCGACCACCGGGGTGACGTTCTTCAGCGCCAGGTCATGGCCGCCGGCGAGCGCCTGGCCGAAGGAGGAGAGCTTGACCGACATTTCGGCGCGCTCCCCCAGGCCGAGCGGCTTCAGGGCCTCGATCAGCTCCAGGTAGGCGTCGCGGGCGCGCAGCGCCTCCGACGGATCGGTGATGTCCTCGCCGAGGACGTCGAGCGTGATCTCCAGGCCGCGAGCAGCGGTCTCCTGGACGACGGGGATGGTCTCCTGAACCGTCTCGCCTGCGATGAAACGGTTCACCACGGGCTTGGTGACCGGAGCGGCCGAGACGATGCGACGCATCCCGTCGCTGCGCGACGCGGCGAGGATCACGGGACCCAGCACGGGGACCTCCTGGAAGTACGGGTGCCGGGCGGATACGCCGGGGGGAACGCATCCGGAACGGCACGAAGAACCACCGTGAAATCTAAGGATCGCTCCGATCGTCAGCCATCGACAGCTGTCACGCATCCGTGGCCGGGATCTCAGACATCTGTCTGAAGGACGTGTCAGAATGTCCGGATGAAGGGCGATTACCAGGAACTCGTCGATGAGATCTCGGCTCTGCTGGCAGCCCCGGCAACGCTGGAGAACCGCGATTTCGAGCTGATCGCCTTCGGCGCGCACGACAGCGACGACGACGGTGCGATGGACCCGGTGAGGACCCGTTCGATCCTCACCCGAAAGTCCTCCCCCGCGGTCCGGGCCTGGTTCGAGGGCTTCGGGATCACCCGGGCCACCGCCCCCGTCCGGATCCCCGCCGCCCCCGACGCCGGCGTCTTCCGGGACCGCATCTGTCTGCCGGTACGCCATCGCGGCATCGCACTCGGCTATGTGTGGCTGCTGGACACCACACCCGGGCCCACGGACGCCCAGTTGGCCGCGGCCATGGAGGTCGCCGAACGCATCGGCGGTCTCCTCGCCGACGAGGAACGGGCCGGCACCGATCTGTCCCGCGAGTTCCGTGCGGTGCTCACGGCGGACCGGGGCTGGCAGTACGACATGGCCGTGGCCGCGCTGCGCACCGCACTCGGCGGTGGTGAGCGCGGCGCCGACGGCCCCCACGCGGTGGTGTGCATCGCGCCCTGGCCCTCGCGCGACGCGCCACCGGTGCGATCGCTCCCGGGCGCCGCGGCCCTGTGCACGGTGCCGGGTGCGGCGACCCGGGCCCCGGCGTCCGCCGTTCGGACCTCCCGCAGTGGTACGGCACGGGCCGGCGGCGAACCGGCGGCGGAAGGCCCAACCCCGTTGGTCACCCATGTCCTGGCCGTGCTGTTGCGGCTACGGACCCTCGACACGCCCTCCCCCGCGATCGCCGCCGCCGAGCGCCTGCTCACCTCGGCGCCCGGTACGGCCACGGCCGGCGTCTCCTCTCCCCGCCAGGGCCTCGCCGACCTCGGCGTCGCCTGGCGTCAGGCGATCTCCGCAGCCCGTGCGTCCCGGGCGGCACCCCGGCTCGGGCCCGTGGCCCAGTGGGCTGACATCGGGCCGTACCGCACCCTCACCGCCCTGCCAGAAGACCTGTCTCCGGACCCGGCGGTGCTCCCGCTGTTCGACGGCTCCCACGCCGATCTCACCGACACCGCCGAGACCTATCTGGACTGCGGCGGCCAGGCCGGCCGTACCGCGTCCGCGCTGGGCATCCACCGGCAGACCCTCTACTACCGGCTCTCCCGCATCGAGCAGCTCACCGGGCTCGACCTGGCGGACGGGGAGGACCGGCTACTGCTCCACATGGCCCTGAAGACGGCCCGGCTCTGACCCGTTCGCCGTATCGGGGCCCGGCGGACACGCGGACCGGTCAGCGCGGGTCGCCGCCTGCTGAGCGGGCAACCCCCAGCGCGCACTCCGCCAACGGATCGCCAGCCCCAACGCCCACAGGGCGGTCAGCACGGCAGGGGCCCGACTCGTCGATGCTCGACCAGTCGGGCCCCTGCCGGGAAACGCGTGGTGTCAGTCCGTCAGATTCACCGAACGGGCCGACGCGGCACCGATCTCAGCGGCGATCTCGGTGAGCACCGTCTGCGGCACATCGTCGTCGACCGTGAGGACGACCAGGGCCTCGCCGCCCTCTTCAGCGCGCGAGACCTGCATGCCCGCGATGTTCAGCCCGGCCTCGCCGAGGATGCGGCCGACCGTGCCGACGACACCGGGACGGTCCTCGTAGCGCAGCACCAGCATGTGGTCCGCGAGGGCCAGGTCGATGTCGTGGTCACCGATCGCCACGATCTTCTGGAGGTGCTTGGGCCCGGCGAGGGTGCCGGAGACGGCGACCTCCTCACCGCCCGAGAGGGTGCCGCGGACGGTGACGACGTTCCGGTAGTCCGGGGACTCCGAGCTGGTCGTCAGCCGGACCTCGACACCGCGCTCCTGGGCGAAGAGCGGAGCGTTGACATAGGAGACGGTCTCGTCGACGACGTCCTCGAACACGCCCTTGAGCGCGGACAGTTCCAGCACCTTGACGTCGTGCTGGGTGATCTCGCCGTACACCTCGACGTCGAGACGGACCGCGACCTCACCCGCGAGGGCGGTGAAGATGCGACCGAGGCGCTCGGCGAGCGGCAGACCCGGCTTGACGTCCTCGGCGATCACGCCGCCCTGGACGTTCACCGCGTCTGGGACGAGCTCGCCGGCGAGCGCGAGGCGCACGGAACGCGCCACGGCGACACCGGCCTTCTCCTGCGCCTCGTCGGTCGAAGCACCCAGGTGCGGCGTACAGACGACCTGGTCGAACTGGAAGAGCGGCGAGTCGGTGCACGGCTCCTTGGCGTACACGTCGAGGCCAGCGCCGGCGACGCGCCCTTCCTTGAGCGCGGAGGCGAGCGCCTCCTCGTCCACGATCCCGCCGCGGGCGGCGTTGACGATGCGCACGGACGGCTTGACCTTGTGCAGCGCCTCGTCCCCGATGAGCCCGAGGGTCTCGGGCGTCTTGGGCAGGTGCACGGTGATGAAGTCGGACGTCTCAAGGAGCTCGTCCAACGTCAGCAGCTTGACGCCCATCTGTGCGGCCCGCGCGGGCTGGACATAGGGGTCGTACGCCACGATCTTCATGCCGAAGGCCGACATCCGCTGGGCGACGAGCACGCCGATGCGGCCGAGGCCGACGACACCGAGCGTCTTCTCGCTCAACTCGACGCCGGTGTACTTGGAACGCTTCCACTCGCCGTTCTTCAGAGCGGTGTTGGCCTGGGGGATGTTGCGCGCGGTGGCGACCAACAGACCGCAGGCCAACTCGGCGGCGGTGACGATGTTGGAGGTGGGGGCGTTGACGACCATCACGCCGGCCTTGGTGGCGGCGGAGACGTCGACGTTGTCCAGACCGACACCGGCACGGGCGACGACGCGCAGCTTCTTGGCGGCGGCGATGGCCTCCGCGTCGACCTTGGTGGCGGAGCGCACGAGGATGGCGTCCACATCGGCGATGGCGGGGATCAACTCCGCGCGGTCCGCACCATTGCAGTGGCGGATCTCAAAGTCAGGGCCGAGCGCATCCACGGTGGCGGGCGACAGCTCTTCAGCGATGAGTACGACTGGTTTCCGAGACGCAGTGCTCACGTGAGTCCTCACTAGTCCAGTGCAGACGGCCGTCCCGACGGCCGCAGGCGGTGGAGGGGGCTAGCCGCGTGGAAGACGCACGACACTGTGGGCCTGACGCGAAGTGTTGTTGAGAAGTGTAGTGGTGGATCAGGGTGTGTCTTGTGCCTTCTCGGCAGGATCACCCGTCCGGGGCTGGACGAAGTGGAGAAGCGCCCGGCAAGTACCGGGCTGTCCGCGAGTGTCCGGGGCGCACGCCGGGTGCTTTCGCGCCGGGCACGGCGCACAACGGCGAGGGCCGGGACACGGTCGTCCCGGCCCTCGCCTCACGGCTTACGCGTCCTCGTTGTCGACCCAGCTCATGAGCTTGCGGAGCTCCTTGCCCGTGGTCTCCAGCAGGTGGTTCTCGTCCTGCGTCTTGTACTCGTTGTACTTCTTCAGACCACCGTGGTACTCGTCCATCCAGTTGCGCGCGAAGGTGCCGTCCTGGATCTCGGCGAGGACCTTCTTCATCTCGACCTTGGTCTGGTCGGTGATGATGCGGGGGCCGGTGATGTAGTCGCCCCACTCGGCGGTCTCGGAGACCGACCAGCGCATCTTCTCCAGGCCGCCCTCGTACATCAGGTCCACGATCAGCTTCAGCTCGTGGAGGCACTCGAAGTAGGCGATCTCCGGCTGGTAACCGGCCTCGACCAGGGTTTCGAAGCCGGCCTTGACCAGTGCGGACGCACCGCCGCACAGCACGGCCTGCTCGCCGAAGAGGTCGGTCTCGGTCTCCTCGGTGAAGGTGGTCTTGATGACGCCGGCACGGGTGCCGCCGATGCCCTTGGCGTACGACAGGGCGAGCTCGAAGCCCTTGCCTGTGGCGTCCTGCTCGACGGCCGCGATACACGGAACGCCGCGGCCCTCCTCGTACTGGCGGCGCACGAGGTGGCCCGGGCCCTTGGGGGCGACCATGGCGACGTCGACGCCGGCCGGGGGCTTGATGAAGCCGAAGCGGATGTTGAGTCCGTGGCCGAAGAACAGCGCGTCGCCGTCCTTCAGGTTCGGGGCGATGGACTCCTCGTAGACCTGTGCCTGGATCGGGTCCGGCACGAGGACCATGATGACGTCGGCCTCGGCGGAAGCCTCGGCGGGGGTCACCACGCGCAGGCCCTGCTCCTCGGCCTTCGCCTTGGACTTGGAACCCTCGTGCAGACCGACGCGGACGTCGACGCCGGAGTCACGGAGCGACAGGGCGTGCGCGTGACCCTGGCTGCCGTAGCCGATGACCGCGACCTTGCGGTTCTGAATGATGGACAGGTCGGCATCGTCGTCGTAGAACAGCTCGGCCACTGGAATGTCTCCTTGGTGTGCAGGTGTGCGTCCCACCGTACGGCGGGAGTGGGCGGGGAGGTTTTCGGGTCTCGCCATGCGAGCCGGCGCGCGGGTCAGGCGCTGCGGTCGAGCGCGCGCAGGGACCGGTCGGTGATGGACCGGGCACCGCGCCCTATGGCGATCGTGCCGGACTGGACCAGCTCCTTGATGCCGAACTGCTCCAGCATCTTGAGCATGGCCTCCAGCTTGTCACTCGATCCGGTGGCCTCGATGGTGACGGCCTCCGGGGAGACGTCCACCGTCTTGGCGCGGAACAACTGGACGATCTCGACGATCTGGGAGCGGGTCTCGTTGTCGGCGCGGACCTTCACCAGCACGAGTTCGCGCTGGATGGCGTTGGCCGGCTCCAGTTCGACGATCTTCAGGACGTTGACGAGCTTGTTGAGCTGCTTGGTCACCTGCTCCAGCGGCAGGTCCTCGACATTGACCACGATGGTGATGCGGGAGATGTCGGGGTGTTCGGTGACGCCGACGGCGAGGGAGTCGATGTTGAAGCCGCGGCGGGAGAAGAGGGCGGCGATCCGGGCGAGGATGCCGGGGGTGTTCTCCACGAGGACGGAGAGCGTGTGCTTCGACATGTGGGAGGTGTGCGCCGGGTGGTGGTAGGAGGTCATCGGAGTCGGTCTCTCTCTTCTGCTCGCTCGCTCAGTCGTCTTCGTTGTCGCCGAAGTCGGGGCGGACCCCGCGGGCGGCCATGACCTCGTCGTTGGAGGTGCCGGCGGCGACCATCGGCCAGACCATGGCGTCCTCGTGGACGATGAAGTCGATCACGACGGGACGGTCGTTGATGGAGTTGGCCTCGGCGATGACCTTGTCGAGGTCGTCGGGGGATTCGCAGCGGATCGCGTAACACCCCATCGCCTCGGACAGCTTGACGAAGTCGGGCACCCGGGTGCCGCCGCTGGGCTCGCCGCCGCCCTCTTGGCCACCGGCGTGCAGCACGGTGTTGGAGTAGCGCTGGTTGTAGAAGAGGGTCTGCCACTGGCGGACCATCCCGAGCGCGCCGTTGTTGATGATGGCGACCTTGATCGGGATGTTGTTGAGCGCGCAGGTGGTGAGTTCCTGGTTGGTCATCTGGAAGCAGCCGTCACCGTCGATCGCCCAGACCGTACGGTCGGGAGCTCCGGCCTTGGCACCCATGGCGGCCGGGACCGCGTAGCCCATGGTTCCGGCGCCACCGGAGTTCAGCCAGGTCGCGGGCTTCTCGTACTCGATGAAGTGGGCGGCCCACATCTGGTGCTGGCCGACGCCGGCGGCGTAGATGGTGTTCTCGGGGGCGAGCTGGCCGATGCGCTGGATGACCTGCTGCGGGGAGAGGCTGCCGTCCTCGGGCTGGTCGTAGCCGAGGGGGTAGGTCTCGCGCCAGCGGTTCAGGTCCTTCCACCACGCGGTGTAGTCACCGGTGTGGCCCTCGCTGTGCTCGGCCTGGACCGCCTGGACCAGGTCGGCGATCACCTCGCGGGCGTCCCCGACGATCGGCACGTCGGCGGTGCGGTTCTTGCCGATCTCGGCGGGGTCGATGTCCGCGTGGACGATCTTGGCGTACGGCGCGAAGCTATCCAGCTTGCCGGTGACCCGGTCGTCGAAGCGGGCGCCGAGGGCGACGATCAGATCGGACTTCTGGAGCGCCGTGACGGCGGTGACCGAGCCGTGCATACCGGGCATTCCGACGTGCAGCGGGTGGCTGTCGGGGAAGGATCCCAGCGCCATCAGCGTGGTGGTGACGGGTGCGCCGGTCAGTTCGGCGAGGACCTTCAGCTCGGCGGTGGCCCGGGCCTTCATCACGCCGCCGCCGACGTAGAGGACCGGCCGCTTGGCCTGGACGATCAGCTTGGCGGCCTCACGGATCTGCTTGGCGTGCGGCTTGGTCACCGGGCGGTAGCCGGGCAGGTCCTGGGTGGGGGGCCAGCTGAACGTGGTCTGCGCCTGGAGGGCGTCCTTGGCGATGTCGACGAGGACCGGTCCCGGACGGCCGGTGGAGGCGATGTGGAACGCCTCGGCGATCGTCCGCGGGATGTCGTCGGCGTTGGTGACCAGGAAGTTGTGCTTGGTGATCGGCATGGTGATGCCGACGATGTCCGCTTCCTGGAAGGCGTCGGTGCCGATCGCCTTGGAGGAGACCTGACCGGTGATCGCGACCAGCGGGACGGAGTCCATGTGGGCGTCGGCGATCGGGGTGACCAGATTGGTGGCACCGGGTCCCGAGGTCGCCATGCAGACGCCGACCTTGCCGGTGGCCTGGGCGTATCCGGTGGCGGCGTGCCCCGCACCCTGCTCGTGGCGGACCAGGACGTGACGGACCTTGGTGGAGTCCATCATCGGGTCGTAGGCGGGGAGGATGGCGCCGCCGGGGATGCCGAAGACGGTGTCCGCCCCCACTTCCTCAAGAGAGCGGATGAGGGACTTGGCGCCCGTGACGTGCTCGACTGCGGGGGTGGGGTGTCCGACAGTACGGGCCCGCGGCTGCGGATGGTGGGCCCCGGTGGCCTGCTCGGTCATCGGCATTCTCTTCTCAAAGCTGAGGGCTGACGCTGAGGTTGGTGCTGAGGATCTGGCGGGTGCTGCTCGGTGATGCGGGCGGGTGAGCGGGTCAGGTGGGTTCGTCGGTCCCGACGGGGTGTGGTCCTGCCGCCCTGTCGGGCGGTGGTGGTACCCGGGGTGCGGAACGGCTCGGCCTCTCGACGGTGGCGCTACTGCTCTTGTCGGTTGTGCTACTGAATGATTCTTTTCTGCTGTTTTGTTGTCTTGCTTCAGGATTTCACGGGTGCCGTGAAGGGTTCCGCCGGGCCCCGGTACGGGGCTGTGCGGGGGGTTCTCGCACGAGGAAACTGCATCGGTACAACAAAAAACCCCTCGTGCCGTGAGGCAAGCGAGGGGAGCGCGTCGGGAGGAGTCAGCGGAGCCTTCATGGCTCCGCTCAGCCGACGCGCTTTCCAAGTACGAGAATTCGGGTGCGCATGTCACAGACCCTCCCCCTCAGCCCGTGGGACTGTCAAGCGGGTGGGACGCGCGTCTCACTATTTGAACCGGTGCGCGTGGTCAACGAGCCACCGGCGAGCAGGGGGAGCACGGCACCGCCCGGCAGCGGGAAGTCGTCGCGGACCAGCGCCCTGCGCAGCCGGTACTCGTCGAGGGGCCCGGCGAACGCCATCCCCTGACCGTGCGTGCAGCCCATGGTACGCAGCGCGAGAACCTGCTCCGGGAGGTCCACTCCATCGGCGACCGACTGGAGGCCGAGGTCGCCGGCGATCCGCAACAGTCCGCTGGTGATCTTGTGCAGTCGAGAGGATTCCACGATTCCCTCGATCAGTCCTCGATCCAGCTTCAGCAGGTCCACGGGGAGTCTGCGGAGGGCGTTGATCGCGGCATGACCGCTGCCGAAGCCGTCGAGCGCGATCCGCACGCCGAGCCGGCGCAGGGCGACCAGTCTCTGTTCGAGGTCGTCGAAGGAGATCCGCGGATCGCTGTCGGCGAGTTCGATGATGAGCGCCCCGGGCGGCAGACCGTGTCGGGACAGCAAGGACTCGACGGTTCCGCACGGCAGTGAGCGGTCCAGGAGCCTACGGGCTGAGAGCCGCACCGAGACCGGCACCCGGTGACCGAGCCGGTCCCGCTCCGCCGCCTGCTCCACGGCCTCCTCCAGCAGCCAGCGGCCGAGCTCAGCGGTGCGGTCGCCGTCGTCGGACGAGCGCAGGAACTCGGCCGGCGTGAACAGCATCCCCTGCGCGGAGCGCCAGCGTGCCTGCGCGGCCACGGCTTCGATGCGACCGGTGGCGAGGTTGACCACGGGCTGGTGCAACAGGGCGAACTCTCCGTCGTGCAGGGCGCTGCGCAGCCGTGCCGCCAGTTCGGTGCGCCGCACGACTTCGGCCTGCATCTGTGGCACATACAGCTCGACGCGGTCCTTGCCGCCGGCCTTGGCCCGGTACATGGCAAGGTCCGCATTGCGCATGAGGTCGGTGGGCGTGATGCCCTCCTCGGCGAAGGCGACGCCGATCGAGGCGGCGACCCGTACGTCGTGACCGTCGATGCGGTACGGCTGGGAGAGGGTGAGCCGGAGCCGATCGGCGATCTCGGCGACCTGGGTTTCGCGGGCCGCCGCCTCGGCCGCGCCGTCGCCGAGGATGAGCGCCGCGAACTCGTCACCGCCGAGTCGAGCGGCGGTGTCCCCGGCCCGTACGGAGTCGGCGAGTCGGCCGGCGGCCTGGATCAGCAGGTCGTCCCCCGCCTGATGGCCGAGGCGGTCGTTGACGCCCTTGAAGCCGTCGAGGTCGATGAAGAGCACGGCCGTGCCCCGGTCCCCGGCCCGTCTACCGCTCAGGGCGCGGCGCACACGGTCGGTGAAGAGGGCCCGGTTGGGTAGGTCGGTGAGCGGATCGTGTTCGGCGCTGTGCTGGAGCTGGGCCTGGAGGCGCACGCGCTCGGTGACGTCGCGGCTGTTGAAGATGAGCCCGCCCTGGTGGCGGTTGACGGTGGACTCCACGTTGAGCCAGTCGCCGCTGCCCGAGCGGAACCGGCACTCGATGCGGGTGGTGGGTTCATCGGCCGGTGAGGCGGTCAGAAATCGGCGGACCTCCCGAATGACCCTGCCGAGGTCCTCCGGATGGATCAGGGTGGCCAACTCGGAGCCGATCAGCTCGTCCGCCTCGCGTCCGTACACGCCGGACGCGGCGGGGCTCACGTACCGCAGCACCCCGGTGGGCGCGGCGATCATGATCACGTCGCTGGAGCCCTGGACGAGCGAGCGGAAGTGGTTCTCCTTCTGGGCCAGCTCATGGGTGAGGGCGATGTTGTCGACGAGCATGATGCCCTGCCGGACCACGAGTGCGAGGACGACCGTGCAGCCGGTGAGGACGACGACCCGGTCGACCGTTCGCCCCTCGACAACGTTGTAGAGAATGCCCAGCGTGCAGACAGCGGCGGCCAGATAGGGGGTCAGCGCGGCCAGCGAGCCGGCGACCGGCCGGCTCGGGCGGGCCGCTCTGGGCGGCCGTACGGTCTCGGCCGAGCGCCTGGCACCCCAGGGCGCGTACGCCAACAGCAGGGAGCCGGCGAACCAGCCGGCGTCGAGCAGTTGGCCGGAACGGTAGCTCTCCCGCAGCAGCGGGGAGGTGAACAGCGTGTCGCACAGCACCGTCAGGGCGAGCGCCGCGATGGCGGTGTTGACGGCGGAACGATTGGTGGCCGAGCGTCTGAAGTGCAGCGCCAGGACCATGCTGACCAGGACGATGTCCAGCAGTGGGTAGGCGAGTGCGAGGGCGGCGGGGGCCACGCTCTCGCCCTGGACGCGGGTGGTGTGGGCGAGCGCAAGGCTCCAGGAGAGGGTCAACAGTGAACCGCCGATCAACCAGGCGTCCAGGCCGAGGCAGACCCAACCGGCCCTGCTGACCGGGCGCTTGGCGAGCACCAGCAATCCGACGATGGCAGGCGGGGCGAAACAGAGGAAGAAGAGGTCGGCGATGGAGGGGCTGGGCACCTCGCGGTGCAGGACCACCTCGTACCAGCCCCAGACGGCGTTCCCCGCGGAGGCCATCAGCGAGGAGAGCGCGAAGAGCAGCCAGGCGGGTCGCAGCCGGGGCGGGCTCGTGCGTGCGTAGAGGAAACAGGAGACGGCTGCGACGAGGGCACCCGCGCTGAGGCCGAAATCGCCCATGATCAGAGCCAGTTCGGGTGAGCCCCAACCGAGCGCCGCGCCCACTCCGTAGCCGGCGCAGATCAGGGCGAGGATGAGTTGGGCTACCAGGCCCCGGCCGCTGGGGGCGGGCTCACGGGCCGCCATCGCCCCCGGCGCGCTCACCGGGCCGCTCCTTGCGATGCGCCCGGCACGGGCAGCCCGGCAGCGGACATCGGCGGTGCAGGGGGGGCGGGGCGCGACGAGGGCCACGCCGTGGGTAACGGCGGGATGCATGCAGGAGGCCGGTGGGGGCCAGTGGTTCGAGCTGCGGCGGCCGGTGACCCGAGGGAGGCGATCACCAAAGTGATGGCCGGGCTGCTCCCAGGGCGGCGGGGTGCCCGGCCGGGGAACGCGACCGCACGGGCGCCCCTGGAGGGAAGGGGTGCGACGACCGCCGTGGTGATGGCGCCGGGCTCTGGATCGTGCGAGGGTCGTCGTCGACGTCCCTGCCTGATGGGATCTTGGGTCCACTGGCCGTGCATCGCCCGTCGCCCCCCTCAAAAGTCTGATTGGCAGTCAGGTCGCGTCAGCGCACCGCCCCTTGCCGGTGCAGCCCCCAGGTCCGGACGATACACCAGAATCGTCACTCAGGGACATAGTTCCTCTACTCTGAGTGACCATCAATCGCCACTGCGGCGCGCAGGGCGATCGGTTGACTTCTTGTGGTTTAACCGGGCTGCCAGTGGTTCGGAACGGCCGCGTCCTTGGGGCTACGGGACCTCCATCGGGGCTCACCAGCCATTACTCCGTGGTCAGTACGACATTCTGCATGGGCTCACCTGCGATGAAGGCGCGGACCTGGGCCGCGAGCAACCTCTTGGCCCGCGGCAGGAAGGCCGATGTGGAGCCGCCGACATGGGGGCTGATGAGCACTCCGGGTGCGTGCCACAGCGGGTGGCCCGGAGGGAGCGGCTCGGGGTCGGTGACATCGAGGGCGGCGGTGATGCGGCCGGTCGCCACCTCTGCCAACAGGGCTTTCGTATCGACGACCGGTCCCCTGGCCACATTGACCAGGACCGCCCCGTCCTTCATCCGGGCCAGGAATTCGGCGTCCACCAGTCCCCTGGTGTCCTCCGTGAGCGGAGTCGAGAGGATCACCACATCGGCGTCCGGGAGCAGAGAGTGCACTTCGGTGAATGGGCGCACTTCACCGCGCGCCGTAGTGCGGGCAGAGCGCGCGATGCGCGACACCCGCGCGCATTCAAAGGGCGCAAGCCGGTCTTCGATGGCCGCGCCGATCGATCCGTAGCCGACGATCAGCACGGAGCGGTCGGCGAGCGCCGGATAGAACCCTGCCCGCCACTCCTCCCCGTCCTGGCCGCGGACGAAGCCGGGGATGCCGCGCAGCGAAGCCAGTACGAGGGTCAGGGCCAGCTCGGCCGTCGAGGCGTCGTGGACGCCCTTGGCGTTGCAGAGGCGCACCCCGGGGTGCAGTGCGCTCAGGCCCGGCTCGACGTGGTCGATCCCCGCCGAGAGGGTCTGGATGACCTGTACGGACGTCATCGCGGGGAGCGGGATCAGCGCCACCCCGGGCTGGAGGTAGGGAACCGTGTAGAACACGCAGTCGGCAGGATCGGCCGGCAACTCCGGTCCTCCGTTCCAGAACCGGTAACGGAACCCGGTGCCGTCCGTCGGGGGCAGCCCGTCGATCTCGTCGGCCGGAAGGGAGAGCCATATGTCTGCGGTCATGGTCACGAGGCTAAGGCCTTTCCCTCGGAACGGTCCGGGGCGGGTGGGGCGGGCGGTACGACTCCGGTGATGCGCCGGGCGGGAGGAAGGCCCGTGCGGTGGGGGGCGTCTCCCGCACCGCGTCGTGGTCCGCCGCGGGGAAGCGCGGTGCAGGGGGCGAACCCACCAAGATCAGGAAGAAGGCCCCGGTCGTCGGGAGCCGGGGCGAGGAGGGATGGTCAGCATTGGTTAGTTTGGGGGCGACCGAGGGAGGGATACGGGCAGTTGGAGCGCAGGACGATCGGCGCGGCGGCGCTGGCGGTGGGCGCGGTCGGACTCGGGTGCATGCCGATGCACTGGGCCTACACCGCCTCTCAACGGCACGGGGAGCAGTCGCTGCGCACGGTCCACGCCGCGCTCGACACCGGCGCCACACTCCTGGACACGGCCGACATGTACGGGCCGTTCACCAATGAACTCCTACTGGGGCGCGTACTGCGGGAGCGGCGGCGGGACGCCTTCGTCTCCACCAAGGTCGGCCTGCTGGTGGGCGACCGGCACGTGGTGGCCCACGGGCGCCCCGGTTACGTCAAGCGGGCCTGCGACGCCTCACTGCGACGGCTCCAGACGGATGTGATCGACCTCTACCAGTTGCACCGCGCGGATCCCGAGGTTCCGGTGGAGGAGACCTGGGGGGCGATGGCGGAGCTGGTGGGCGTGGGGAAGGTGCGCGCGCTCGGCTTCTGTGCCCTGGGCGCGCACGGGGCGGGGGCAGGATCGGCGGCGTCGGACGCGACGGCGCGCAGCGGCCGGTGGCGCGGCACGGCGCGCTCGGCGGGTGTGGGAGAGGTGCCTCACGCCGGCCCCGCATCCGGTGGCCAGGTGGGCCGGATGCAGCCGGGTTCGGGCGGCGCGGGTACCGCGTCGCCCGTGGGCCCCGGCGCGAGCGGCCCGGTGCACGCACATGCGGGAACGATCCGCCTGTTGGAGCGGCTCCAGCAGGTGTTTCCGGTGAGCACCGTCCAGGCCGAGCTGTCGGTGTGGGCGCCGGAGGCACTGGAGCGTCTGGTTCCGTGGTGCGAGGCGCGCGGTATGGGCTTCCTCGCCGCAATGCCGCTGGGGAACGGTTTTCTGAGCGGCACCCTGACACCGGGGCAGGGGTTCGAACCGGACGACATCAGGGCCCGGCATCCGCGGTTCACCGCGGAGATGATGGCGGCGAACCAGCCGGTGGTTTCCGGTCTGCGACGAATAGCGGCGCGCCACGGAGCGGGCACCACACCCGCTCAGGTGGCGGTGGCGTGGGTGCTGGCGCAGGGGCGGCACGTGGTGGCGGTGCCGGGGACCAAGCGGGTGGAGTGGGCGGTGGAGAACGCCCGGGCGGCGGGGCTCACGCTCTCGGCGCGCGATCTGGACGAGATCGGCGGACTGCCGCGGGCCAAGGGTTCGTGGGACTGACGGGCACGGTCGACGGGCGGTAGTCGGTGGCGGACGCGGGGACGAGACCGGGGCGGGCCGGTACCGGCAGCGGGCAGTAGGCAGCGGCAGGAAGTGTGGCGCGAGGTGTCGGGGCGGGCGGGCAGACGCTGCGGGCGGCGGGGCGGCGGCGATCTCGTGGCACGCGAACGGGAACCTCGGGAGGGCGGGCGGTGTAAGAAGGGTAGTGAGGCAGCTCTTGAGCCGTCGAAGGGATCGAAACTGTGCAACGTCGGCAAAAACCCGGTGTGGCGTCCGTGCTGACCGTACTGGCGGCGCTGGTGGCCACGGGATGCTCGTCGGGCGGTGATGGCCAACTGTTCGAACCCAAGCGGGACGGGTCAGCCTCCGCCTCGTCCCCGGCCTCGTCCGGTGGCCCGAGCGGAGACCCCTCGGTTTCCGCTCCACCGGCGAAGGGCTCGGTCAAGGTGGTCTCCACCGTCACGGAGAACTTGAAGTCCCCGTGGGGCGCTGCCGTCCTGCCCGGCGGTGACCTCCTGGTCGCCTCTCGGGACGAGGGGACGATCACCCGCGTCGACCTGGAGTCGGGGAAGCAGACCGAAGTCGGTTTGGTGACGGGGGTGGCACCCGGTGGTGAGGGCGGGCTGTTGGGCCTGGCCGTCTCGCCGTCGTTCGCTGCGGACAGATCGGTGTACGCCTACTTCACGACCATGGGGGACAACCGCATCGCCCGCATGTTGCTCGATGAACGCAAGCCCCCGGGCGAGCAGTTGAGTGCACCGGACACCGTGCTGCGGGGCATCCCCAAGGGAGCTGTGCACAACGGCGGGCGGATCGCCTTCGGCCCGGACAAGATGCTCTACGCGGGCACGGGCGAGACCGGCGAGACCGGACTGTCGCAGGACAAGGAATCGCTGGCCGGCAAGATCCTGCGGATGACACCCGACGGCCAGCCGGCCCCGGGGAATCCAGAGGCGGACTCCCTGGTGTACTCCCTGGGTCATCGCAATGTGCAGGGCCTCGCCTGGGACGCGGACAAGCGGCTCTGGGCCGCCGAGTTCGGCCAGAACACCTGGGACGAGCTGAATCTGATCGAGCCGGGCAAGAATTACGGCTGGCCCCAGGCCGAGGGCAAGACGGGGAAGCCCGGACTGGTGGACCCGGTGGCCCAGTGGCCCACCGAGCAAGCATCCCCGAGCGGCATCGCCTATGCGAAGGGGTCGATCTGGATGGCCGGGCTCCGGGGCGAACGGCTCTGGCGGATTCCCCTTGCGGGTAAGGAACCTTCGGCCGAGCCCCAGTCGTTCGTGGAGGAGAAGTACGGCCGTTTGCGTACGGTGGTGGCGACCGGCGACTCGCAGCTCCTGCTGATCACCAGCGAGACGGATACCCGGGGCACGCCGGGGCCGGGCGACGACAAGGTTCTCCGACTAGAGGTGACATAGGAGGTGGCTCGTCGATGGCTTCCGGCTTCTCCGGGATCTCCGCGTGGGACGAGGTCTTTGCTCCGGGCAACAAGCACCTGGCCGACGAACGAAAGCGTCTGGCCCTAACCAGAACGCAGGTCGGTGACAGCGATCCCGCCCGAGGGCCGATCGATCTGACCTCGGGCAAGGTGACCGTGCGCGGCGCCGCCGGGCCGGGTCCAGTCGGCTCGGACGCCGCCCGCTCGGATGCCACACCACCGTCAGCGGCCCCCGTCGACTGCCCAGCGCTCTCGTCCGACTCATCGACGGCTGCGGTCCTTCCGCCGGTCCCACGGGTGCATCGTGGTCCGCTGGATCTCGGAGAGGAAGACCGCTAGGACATCCTTCCGCTCCTCCATGGATCGCCCGTCGGCACCGACGACCGAACCCGGTGGACCGCACGGGGTGCCGGCCAAGCGGTCGGTTCGGCATCGAGGTCGGGAGTTCAGTTCGGCGATCGGCGATCGGCGATCCATGGTGGGCGGGAGAGCGGCTTGGATCTCAGCCCGCGATCGCCCGCGATCGATCGGGTCAGGGTGAGGGCTGCCCCTCCTCCAGGGCAGGGAAGAGCCGCAGCCGATGGGCGAGTGCCGCCGCCTCCACCCGGCCGGAGACACCGAGCTTCGCCAGGATGTTGGAGACATGGACGCTCGCCGTCTTCGGCGAGATGTACAGCGCCTCCGCTATCTGCCGGTTGCTGCGCCCGGCGGCGACCAGCGCGAGGACATCGACCTCCCGGGGGGTCAGTCCCAGTTCCGGACCGGCCGGAGCCGCAGGGCCCGGCGAAGCGGTCGGAGCCGGGAGGGCCGTGGATGCGGCAGGGGCTGCCAGTGTGACCCTCGCCCGTTGGGCCAGGAGCGCGATCTCCTGGCAGAGCGGCTCCGCGCCGAGTGCCCTGGCGGTCTCGGCGGCATGGTCCAGGAGCTCCGTGGCACAGGCGCGCTCGGCCGGAAGGAGGGCCTCCGCGACGCGCAACCGCACCAGGGCCAATTCGTGCGGGTAGTCCAGCAGTTCAAAGGCGGACTGGGTCCGCGCCCACTCCCGGGCGGTGTCGCGGCCCTCCGCGCGCAGGAGTTCGACCCGGACCCAACTGTCGTACGCCAGCCAGACGGGTGCTCCGGTGATGACGCTCCGGGCAGCGTCCCGGACCAGCTCAACCGCTGCGGCGCGGCCGGGTTCCGCGGCGGGCAGTCCGCGCGTATCGGCCTCCAGGGCGGCCATCGTGCGCAGCAGCGGCCAGGCGTAGCGCTGGACACCGGCGGGGAACCCGCCCTCCGTGACCCGTCGGAAGTGCTCTCTCGCCTCCAGCACCCGCCCCCTGGCCACCTCGATGCCCACCTCGATCGCATCCAGTCTCAGGGAGCTGTGGAGCAGGGGATCGTGCGTTCCGAAGTGGTGCCTGGCGGCATCGAGGTGCTCCGCGGCCCTGTCCGTCTCGCCCTGGGCGAGGGCGAGTTCGCTGAGCCGGGTGGCGGCGTACCCCCGCGGTTTCGGGCTGAGTGCGATCCGCAGGGCACGCTCGGCCGCGTCGCGCATCTCGTCCCAGCGGCCGAGCGAGTAGTAGGACTCGGCGAGGTTTCCGAGGACCCATGACTCGTTGTCCCGCAGACGGTAGTGGCGACAGAGCTCAAGTCCCTTGAGGAGCACGTCCACCGACTCCTGGGAACGGCCCACCCCTTCCAGTGCGGACGGCAGGTTGATGTGCGAGGCGGCGATCAACGACGGGAGCCCCCGCGCCACGGAACACTCCGCCACCCGGTACATCTCGGCGAAGCCGCGCTCAAGGTCACCCGCGTCCACGAGGAGTCCGCCGAGGGCGAGGCGGGCGAGGAGTTCGTTCTCCACGCCCCCGACCATCTGGGCGTAGGCGACGGCCCGCTCGGCGTCTGCGAGGTCGTCCGGGCCCGACGGTCGCAGCCGGCTCCAGTTCACCGTGGCGGCCAGCACCTCGGCGTGTGCGGCGGACGGCGGCAAGCCCCGTACCAGTTCCTTGGCCTCGTGGAGTTCGGCGAGACCGTCGCCCCTGCCGAGGGCCGAGATCAGTCGCGAGCGCTGGACAGCGAACCACGAGGCCCGCAACGGGTCCTCCTCCGACAGCGCGAGCCGCTGACCGCGCTTGGCGATCTTCAGTGCCCGTTCGCGTTCGCCGCAGAGCCGGCCGGCGACCGTGGCCTCCGCCATCAGATCGAGGAAGCTCAGCGGAGTCGTCTCCAGGTCGCGGCTGGTCGGCGCGCACTGTCCCACGCAGTCCAGGGGCGAGAGGGCCGCGCGCACCGACTCGGCGACGCCGTCCCACAGCTCCATGGCGCGTTCCAGCAGGCGCAACTGCTCGGCGTAGGCGTGGCGCCGCCATGCCTCGACCGATGCGTCCAGTACGGCGGGGAGCGCCTTCGCGGGATCGTGCGCTTGGTACCAGTAGCTGCCGAGACGCATGGCGCGCTCGTCGTCCCGGACGAGCTGCGGATCGGCCTCCAGCGCTTCGGCGTAGCGGCGGTTGAGGCGGGACCGTTCACCGGGCAGAAGGTCGTCGCTGACCGCCTCGCGGGCGAGGGAGTGGCGAAATCGATAGCCGTCGCCGTCGGCCGTGGCCAGCAGGATGTTCGCGCCGACCGCCGCTCGCAGCGCCTCGATCAGATCGTCCTCGGGAAGTCGGGCGACGGCGCACAGCAGTCCGTACTCCACGGTCGAACCGCCCTCGGCGAGGATGCGCACGATGCGCTGGGCGTCCTCGGGAAGTGCCTCGACCCGGACCAGCAGGATGTCACGCAGTGAACTGCTGAGCCCGCCGGCGCAGTTGTCGGCGATACTGCGCGCCAACTCCTCGACGAAGAAGGCGTTGCCGTCGGAGCGCTCGTAGACCTGCTCGACGGTCTCGGGGTCGGGCTCGGAGTCGAGGATTCCGGCGAGTTGGCAGTGGACCTCGTCCCGGGTGAACCGGGTCAGTCCGATCCGTTGCACGGTCCGCAGCCGGTCCAGTTCGGCCAGCAGCGGGCGCAGCGGGTGGCGGCGGTGTACGTCGTCGGACCGATAGGTGGCGATGACGACCAGCCGTCCACGGCGCAATGTGCGGAAGAGGTAGGCGAGGAGGTTACGGGTGGAGGTGTCGGCCCAGTGCAGGTCTTCCAGGACGAGGACGACCGTGCGATCGGTGGCCAGTCGTTCCAGGAGGCGCGTGGTCAGCTCGAAGAGGCGCGCGAGGCCCTCGTCGTCCTGGCGGTCCCGCTCGCCTTCGGGCCGATCGGCGAGTTCGGGGAGGAGTCGGGCGAGCTCCTGCTCCTGGCCCGCTGCCGCCGCGGCCAGCTCTTGCGGAAGCAGGCGGTTGAGTGCGCGCAGGGCCGTGGAGAAGGGCGCGAACGGCAGTCCGTCCGCGCCGATCTCGACGCATCCGCCGATCGCGACGACGGCGTCGCGACGGCAGGCTTCGGCGGTGAGTTCCTCGATGAGTCGGGTCTTGCCGACCCCCGCTTCACCTCCGACGAGCAGTGCTTGCGGCACGCCGGGGCGTGAGCCCCCCGCTGCCCCGCCGGCTCGCACCAGGGCGTCGGTGAGCGCGGACAGCTCCGGCGCGCGCCCGACGAACACGGGGCTGATCGACCTGTTCTCCACGAGCCCGAGCATCGCACAGGGCTCTGACATGCGTTTGTGGTGCATCGGGTTTCGTCGGGTGCGTGGTGGCGGGGCGGCCCGTGGCCGGGCTCAGGCGACTTGTACGAAGCGTTCTTCGGGGCCCGTCACCGGGCCCTCCCCTTCCGTGGTCGCCGGTCTCTCTGCGCGCCGGGCGCGGCGTGCTTCACGCGCCAGGCGATGGGCTTCGGCCGCCTTGATCAGATCGGCTCGGCGGATCTCCTGGAGTCGGTACTCGAACATGGTGCCCTCCGTGGGGTCGATGAGGTGGTGTGTGCCACCAATCTCTTCTCCCAGGGGGGTGCACCGCATCGGGCCGCTGCCCCATCTTGGGTGCGGAGGGGGCCTTAGGGACCGTGGGCAGGGGCCTTATGCGGTACCGGCGGTGCTGGGGCCGGTGCACGGACGGGTAGGTCATCCGTCACGGCCGACAGTGAGCTGACGTACCGTCATAGGGCCGTTCGGGCAGCTGGCGAGCCCGTTTCCGTACCGGCTATCGGCTCGCTGCGGACCATACGTAGGGCGTGGTGGTGGTCAGCGGGGTGAATCCGATGCGGGCCAGGATCGGACGGCTCTGATCGGTGGCGTCCACCCGCAGGAAGCGAGCACCGCGCTGTGCTGCGGCGGTGGCGCGATGGGCGACCAGGGCTCGGTAGATGCCCCGGCCCCGCCACTCGGGCAGGGTGCCACCGCCCCACAGCCCGGCGAAACCGGTACCCGGTGAGAACTCCACCCGGGCCGCGCTGACCGGCTGGTCACCCGCCATGGCCACGGTCATCAACACGGTTTCGAGGCCCAGTTGTCGAAGCAACCGAGCTCGGAGGGTGCCGGGATCGGTACCGAAGGCCGCCCGGTGCACCTCCGTCACGAGTGTCACTTCCTCGGCGGTGGTGACGTCGACCAGAGTGATCCCTTCCGGTGTCGGCGACTCCGCTACGACGGCGCGGGCGAGGTCGTCCAGGACCGCGACCATGACCGTTTCTGACGGTTCCGGAACGAATCCGGCCGTCCGCAGTCGCTCGCCGAGGTCGCCGGGTTCGTCATGGCCGTACAGCGTCCATTCGAAGTCACGCCGCAGCCCCGCGAAGTGACGCACCTGATCGGCGATGGCCGCATCGGCCGTTCCGGGGGCGAGATCGGACCAGAGGACACCGTTCCAGTCGCCGGCGGCGCCGGTCTGCCGTACGACGGCTCCGACGCGCTCGACCACCGCACCGGGGGCGTCGGGGCGTGCCTCCACGCGCAGTTGTCGGTCGAACAGGGCGAGGAGGTCGTTCTGGTGCATCGGAGCAGTGAAGCAGAGGTCCGGGCGCCGCGCGACCGCCGTTCACGAGCGGGCGGGCGGCGCCACGACGCCTCAGGAGCCGGCTGCGGGCAGGCTGAGGATGAGATCGAAGTACATGGCGATCGAGATCAGCAGTCCGAGCCCACCGAGCACGGCACCGCCCAACCCGAAGGCGCGCACCCAACCGGGCTTGCCGGGACGGGTGAGCACGGTCAGGCCGACGATCAGGGCGACCAGCGCGAACATGCCGTTCACCAGGGCGGTGGCGTGCCAGGCGTCCCCGTACAGCGCGGATATCCGTTCAGCGGTGCTGCCGCCCTCGGCGGTCTCGATCTGTCCGAGGAGCGTCTCCCGCTCGGCGGCGACCCGACCGGTCCAACTGCCGGTGAGGCCGACGATGCCGAGGCCGGCAGCGACGACGCCCGCGGCGGCGGAGAGCAGACCGGAGGAGCCGGCGACGGCCGCCGCTTCCTCCTCAAGGTCCTCGTCGGCCTCGTCGGCTTCGTCAGAAGCATCGGTGACATCGGCGGCATCCGGGGCGTCGCTGGCCCCGGCGGCATCCGGAGCCGCGGACACATCACCGTCGGAGTGCGTCGTCGGCCCGTCCTGGGTGGCCGTGGCGGTCGCCGTGCCCTCCTCGGCGGAGGGTGTGGCCGCGGCCTCTCCCCCGGCCTCCGGGGTCGCCTTCGTACCGTCCGTCTTCTCGGTGTCCTTGGTGTTCATAGGGCGCACGCTAGGCGCCCTATCTGAGAGTCCCCTTAACGCGATGCGTCTGAGCCGCCCGGGCGGCCCCCCTGAGCACTTTTCGCTACGGGAGTGTCCGTTTCCTGACGGTTCCATTCAGGCGCCAGCACGGACCACACCTCCAGGTCGTTGCGGACACCGCGATGGGGGTAGGCCTGGCGGAGCACGCCCTCCCGGGTCATGCCGAGGCGCCGCGCCACCTTGATGCTCGCGACGTTCCCCGCGGAGACCACCCATTCGATCCGGTGCATCCCGCGCTCCCGGACCGCCCAGTCGACGATGACACGCACCGCCCGGGTGACCAGTCCACGGCCCACGGCCGCGGGTTCGAGCCAACAACCCGCCTCGCAGGTGCCCGTCGCGGCGTCGAAGGTACGGAACAGGACCCCGCCGACCAGTGTGCCGTCCAGCCAGATGCCATGGATCCGGCCGGTGTCAGCGGCCTGCTTGTCGGCGTAGGAACGGAGGTAGGCACGGGCCGATTCCATGTCGGTGACGACGTCCGGGAGACCGATGTAGGTGCCGATGTACTCCCTGCCGCGGTCCATGTGGGCCAGGAACTCCGGGGCCTGCCAGGGTTCCAGGGGGCGCAGGTGCGCCGTCTCGTCTCCCGGGGTCTCCAGGGGCACGGCATACATGGTCGGCTTCCTTTTCTGCATGGATTCGTCGCATGGATTCGCGGCATGAACTCTTTGCATGCGCTGCATGGATTCGCTGGGGGGAGTTGTCCGCGCGGGCTCTTGGTGCGGGCCGTGTGGCTGGCATGGACAGTGTGGGCGGTGTGGCTTCCGGGAGCGGTTGTGGACTGCGGCCGGCAGACGGCTACGGGACGAGTTGTTCGTCGTCGCTGGGCCGCCGCTGGAGCTCAACCGCCGCGTCGCCGCTCCGCGGCTCGACGGTGATCTTCGGCAGCATCCGGTCCAGCCAGCCCGGCAGCCACCAGTTCGCCCGTCCGAGCATATGCATCAGGGCCGGCACCAGCAGCGTCCGCAGGACGAAGGCGTCGAGGGCGACCGCCGCGGCGAGCGCGATCCCGAACATGGCGATGACCCGGTCGCCGCTGAGGACGAAGGCGAGGAAGACCGAGATCATGATCACCGCCGCGGAGTTGATCACACGACTGGTTTCGGCCAGGCCGACGCGTACGGCCCGCCGGTTGTCCCCCGTCTCCAACCACTCCTCGTACATCCGACTGACCAGGAAGACCTGGTAGTCCATGGAGAGGCCGAAGAGGACGGAGACCATGATGACCGGGAGGAACGGTTCGATGGGACCGCCCGGTCCCAGTCCGAGCAGTTCGCTGCCCCAGCCCCACTGGAAGATCGCGACGACGACGCCGAAGGAGGAGGCGACGGCCGCCACGTTCATCGCCGCCGCCTTCAGCGGGATGCCGACCGAGCGGAAGGCGACCAGCAGCAGCAGACAGCCGAGCGTGATGACGACCCCGACGAACAGCGGCAGTTTGTCGACTATGACGGCCGCGAAGTCGTCGTAGCCGGCGGTCACCCCGCCGATGTGGACGGTGAGCGGGCTGCCGTCCACGGCTGCGGGCACCAGGTCATCGCGGAGCCGGTCGACGAGTTCGCTGGTGTCCTTCGACTGGGGCGACGAGGTGGGGACGACGGTGACCACGGCCGTGTCGCCATCGGCGTCGTACGTGACCGGCCCGACCGAGGCGATGCCCTCCGCCCCCCTCAGCGCTTCGGGCAGCCGCTGCATCGCGAGCCGCTCGGCGCTGCCGTCCAGCCGGGAGACCAAGGTGAGCGGACCGTTGACCCCCGGGCCGAAACCGCCGGCGCCGCCTTGGTCGGGGCCGCCGTGGGCCAGCAGGTCATATGCCTTGCGGGTGGTGGACGTGGCCGGACTGTTGCCCTGGTCCGAGGTGCCGAGGTGGAGGGAGAGCGTGGGCAGCGCGAGGACCGCCATGACCACCACGGCAACCACGGCCAAGAGCTTGGGATGGCGCTCCACGTAGGCGGACCACCGGGCGGCGAACCCGGTCGGGAGTTCCGGGCGCGGCCCGCGCTCCGCCAGCCGGCGGCGCTCCCGGCCGCTGAGGGCGCGCATCCCGATGTACGACAGCAGGGCGGGCAGCAGGGTCACGGACGCCGCCACGGTCAGGACGACCGTGAGGCTCGCGGCTATGGCCACGCCGTTGAGGAAGTCGAGCCGCAGGATCAGCATCCCGAGGAGGGCGATGCAGACGGTGGCGCCGGCGAAGACCACGGCGCGGCCGGTGGTGGCGACCGCCTCCCGGGCGGCGTCGGGGACCGACATGCCGGCCCGCAGGCCCTTGCGGTGTCGGGTGACGATGAACAGCGCGTAGTCGATGCCGACGCCGAGCCCGATCAGCATTCCGAGCATGGGCGCGAAATCGGCCACGGTCATCACATGGCCCAGCAGGGCGATGCCCCCGTACGCGGTGCCCACGGAGACCAGGGCGGTGGCGATGGGCAGCAGACTGGCCGCGAGCGAGCCGAAGGCGAGGAAGAGCACGAGGGCGGCGACGGCCACCCCGACCGCCTCGGCGAGGTGCCCGCTCGGCGCCTCCATCGGGCCGACGGCCGTACCGCCCAGTTCGACCTGGAGGCCGTCCTCGCGAGTGGCCTGCGCGGTGTCCACGACGTTCTGCACATGGGCGTCCGGGACGTCGCCGAGACCTTGTTCGAAGGTGACGGAGGCGTAGGCGGTGCGTCCGTCCGGGCTGATCTGGGCGGCTCCCACGGGATCGTAGGGACCGCTGACGTCGGCGACGGATTCGAGTGCGGCCACCGCGTCGAGCATCCCCGACATCTTCTGCTGGACGTCGGCGTCCCGGACGCCGCCCTCATCGACGTGCCAGACGATCGTGCCGCCGTCACCGCTCTGGTGCGGGAAGCCCTCGGCGAGGAGTTCCGCGGCCCGACCGGATTCGGTGCCCGGGACCTCGTAGTTGTTGGAGTACGCCGTTCCCGTGGCGCCTGCGGCAGCCGCGACACCCGCACAGGTCAATGCCCAGAGCAGCACGGTGACGAGTCGGTGCTTGATGCACCACCGGGCGATCGCTGCCAACGGACTGCTCCCTGGGTGGTTCCTGGATCTTTATCGGAAACGACCCGCAAAGAACGCATGACCTACGGAGACACTCTGACAGTCAATGGTGATCCTTTGTCCGTTCGAGCACCATTCGTGGGCTTACTCACAGTGGCAACTGAGCCAAGATGGATCAGAAGTGAACAAGGAGGTCAACGTGACGGGGCTTACGCAGTACTTACTTTGACCTCAACATGACAGAAATGGCCAACTACTGACCGTAAACGACCCTTTGTGCAACGGGTGTTGTCAGAGGCGGCTGGCACGATGGACGGCATGGAGACCACGGGGACCAATCAGCCGATCCTCCGTCCGAGCGAGGCAGCCGAGTTCGCCATGGCACTGCACGAAGCCCCCGGCGCCTACCTCGGATACGGCCCCGTACCGGTGCTCGCGCACGCGCCGCACACCACCCTGCGGATGCGCCGCGAAGCGTTCCGCGAGGTGTACGGGGCGATCGTCGCCCGTATCGGAGAACCCACCCTCTACGGCGGCTCGGCCTCGGGCCCCCATGTCCGCTGGCGCGACGCCGAACGCATCGTGCTGCTCGCCGGCCGCCCGCACGGCGCAGAGCTCTCGGTGCATCGCACCGACGCCCTGGAGGCCGAGGAGATGCGGATCTTCCAGTGGGGCGGTGCGTGGTCGGCCGACGAACAGCACGACTTCGACCTCCTCCCCTACATCTGGCAGCTGGACCGCAGCGGGCCCGGAGAGCCGCCGACCGAGCGCACCGCCGGTCGCATGGCATCGAGCCTCAGACACTTCGAAAGCGCGCTCACACTGCTGCTCACCGCCTGGGTGGAGCAGTTGGCCGTCCAGGTCGGCGGGGACTGGGCGGGCTTCAGTCTGACCAGCGGGGCCGACCGCGGACGCCAGATACACGTCTCCTACGCCCTGGCCGAAGGACTCCAGGTGTCGGTGGACGATCGGGACGGCGAAGACGGCGAGGAGCGTGCGCGCATGATGCAGAACCGGGGCTGGCACTCGTGCGACCGGGGCTGGTGGCAGGCCGAGTTCCCCGAACCGGAGCGGGCCGAAGCGGCGGAGGCAGCCCGCCTCGCCATAGCGGAGCTGCGCGCGCGGGGCACCCGGGAACCCAAGGAGCTGCGGGCACGGGACGTCAGCTGCAAGGACCGGGGAGAGCTGCTGCTCCCCGGCCTCGGGGTGCGGCACTGAAGCGACTCCCAAAACGCGCCGTCCCGTCCGGCTGCGAAGCCGGTTGCCCCGGTCGACCAGATGCCCGAGGGGGGATCTGACGTTCGACGCCCCGCGGACGCCGTCTCGGGACTCACAGCCGCCCGTGTGGCGCCGCCCGGGGCGTCTGGCCGCGATCAGTGTGCTTCGTCGGACGTGTTGATGCACAGGCTGCCGCCGGCGGGGTTCAGCACCCCGAGGAGGACATCGACGGTGTTCCCGCAGATGTTCAGGGGAATGCGGACCGGGATCTGGATGGTGTTCCCCGACAGCACGCCCGGAGAGACCGCAGCAGTGCCGTCGGCGTCGCTGCCCGCTGCGGCGGTCCCTGCGCCGCCCAGGATCGCACCGGCGACCAGTACGAGTGCGACGGCTGTGGTGCGGAGGTTCATCAAGGTCTCCCCTCGGTGGACGACAGAGGAGGCCATGCAACGGCGTCCGCGCCACTTCGGACGGGATTCACCCCCCGGTGGGCGGGTCACCCCACCGGCGAGCCCCACGGTTGGCCAGCAGCGGGCGGACTCACCGCTGCGCGCCTCGACCCGCTGAACTCGGGGAAACGGCAAGGGTCTTGCCGCACTCTCCGTGCGACAAGACCCTTGAACCGATCATCGCGGACGGAGCCGCCGGTGCTCAGCCTTCGCTGACCCCGAGCTTCTCCAGGATCATTTCCTTGACGCGGGCGGCGTCAGCCTGGCCGCGCGTGGCCTTCATGACCGCGCCCACCAGCGCGCCCACGGCCGCCACCTTCCCCCCGCGGATCTTGTCCGCGACGGCCGCGTTCGAAGCGATCGCCTCGTCGACTGCGGTCCCGAGGGCGCCTTCGTCCGAGACGACCTTCAGCCCGCGCTTCTCCACGACGGTGTCCGGGTCGCCCTCACCCGCGAGGACACCCTCGATGACCTGGCGGGCCAGCTTGTCGTTGAGGTCCCCGGCGGCGACCAGCGCCGTCACCCGAGCGACCTGCGCCGGAGTGATGGGCAGTTCGTCCAGGGCCCGGCCGGACTCGTTGGCGTTCCGGGCGAGCTCGCCCATCCACCACTTGCGGGCCTGGTCGGACGGGGCACCGGCCTCGGTGGTCGCGACGATCAGATCCACCGCACCGGCGTTGAGGATCGACTGCATGTCGTGCTCGGAGACGCCCCAGTCCTCGCGCAGCCGCTTGCGGCGCAGGCGCGGCAGCTCGGGCAGACCCGCGCGCAACTCCTCCACCCACTCCCGGGGCGGGGCCACGGGCACGAGGTCGGGCTCCGGGAAGTACCGGTAGTCCTCGGCGTTGTCCTTGATCCGTCCGGAGGTGGTGGAACCGTCCTCCTCGTGGAAGTGACGGGTCTCCTGGACGATCGTCCCCCCGGCGCCCAGTACGGCCGCATGCCGCTGGATCTCGAACCGGGCCGCGCGCTCGACACTGCGGAGCGAGTTGACGTTCTTCGTCTCGCTGCGCGTGCCGAACGTCTGGGTGCCGTTGGGCCGCAGGGAGAGGTTCACGTCACAGCGCATCTGGCCCTTGTCCATCCGGGCCTCGGAGACGCCGAGCGCCCTGATGAGCTCGCGCAGCTCGGCGACGTACGCCTTGGCGACCTCGGGGGCCCGCTCGCCCGCGCCCTCGATGGGCTTGGTGACGATCTCGATGAGCGGGATGCCGGCGCGGTTGTAGTCGAGCAGCGAGTGGGAGGCGCCGTGGATGCGGCCGGTGGCGCCGCCGACGTGGGTCGACTTGCCGGTGTCCTCCTCCATGTGCGCGCGCTCGATCTCCACGCGGAAGACCTCACCGTCCTCCAGTTGGACGTCCAGATAGCCGTTGAAGGCGATCGGCTCGTCGTACTGGGAGGTCTGGAAGTTCTTCGGCATGTCCGGATAGAAGTAGTTCTTCCGGGCGAAACGGCACCATTCGGCGATCTCGCAGTGGAGCGCGAGGCCGATCTTGATGGCGGACTCGACGCCGATCGCGTTGACGACCGGGAGCGAGCCGGGCAGGCCGAGACAGGTGGGGCAGGTCTGCGAGTTGGGCTCGGCACCCAGCTCGGTGGAGCAGCCGCAGAACATCTTCGTCCGCGTACCCAGCTCGACATGGACCTCAAGGCCCATGACGGGGTCGTACTCGGCCAGAGCGGCCTCGTACGACACCAGTTCAGTGACGGTCACGGTGAAACTTTCCCTCTCAGCCGAACAGGACGTCGTCGTCGCCGATGCGCTTGAGCTCGCGCACCAGCAGGGCGACGCCGGTGACGATGGCGGCGGCGGAGATCGCGGCGTCGAGCAGCCGGAGCGTGTCGTGCTCGCTGCGGGCCTTCTTCGCCTGCTTGAGCACGCTCACCGCACCGAAGGCGGTGGTCCCGATCGACAGGTACGTCCCGGTCTTCGACTTCTTGAAGCCCTTGGCCTTGGTCAGTGCGCTCACAGCGACGGTGCCTCCTCCAGCAGTGGGTGACCCCACCTTTGCACGAAGGCGGCCTCGACGGCGGCGCCGACCTTGTAGAGCCGGTCGTCCTTCATGGCGGGGGCGATGATCTGTAGTCCGACCGGGAGGTTGTCCTCCGGAGCCAGCCCGCAGGGCAGCGACATCGCCGCATTGCCGGCCAGGTTGGTCGGAATGGTGCACAGGTCCGCAAGGTACATCGCCATCGGGTCGTCCGCGCGCTCGCCGATGGGGAACGCCGTGGTCGGAGTGGTCGGCGAGACGATCACGTCGACCTGCTCGAACGCCTGGTCGAACTCCTGCTTGATCAGCGTCCGGACCTTCTGGGCGCTGCCGTAGTAGGCGTCGTAGTAGCCGGAGCTCAGTGCGTACGTACCGAGGATGATCCGACGCTTGACCTCGTCGCCGAAGCCGGCCTCACGGGTGAGTGCGGTGACGTCCTCGGCGGACTTCGTACCGTCGTCGCCCACGCGCAGGCCGTAGCGCATCGCGTCGAAGCGGGCGAGGTTCGAGGAACACTCGGACGGCGCGATGAGGTAGTAGGCGGAGAGCGCGAGGTCGAACGAGGGGCAGTCCAACTCGACGATCTCGGCGCCCAGCGACTTCAGCAGCTCGACCGACTCGTCGAACCGCTGCACCACGCCGGCCTGGTAGCCCTCGCCGCGGAACTGCTGCACCACGCCGACCCGCATCCCCGCGACGCTGCCGTTGCGCGCCGCTTCGACGACCGGCGGCACCGGAGCGTCGATGGAGGTGGAGTCCAGCGGGTCGTGACCGGCGATGACCTCGTGCAGCAGGGCTGCGTCCAGCACCGTCCTGGCGCAGGGGCCGCCCTGGTCGAGGGAGGACGAGAAGGCGACCATGCCGTAGCGGGAGACCCCGCCGTAGGTGGGCTTGACGCCGACCGTGCCGGTGACGGCCGCGGGCTGGCGGATGGAGCCGCCCGTGTCCGTGCCGATGGCCAGCGGTGCCTCGTACGAGGCGAGCGCGGCACTGGAGCCGCCGCCGGAGCCGCCGGGGATGCGCGTCAGGTCCCAGGGGTTGCCGGTGGGGCCGTAGGCGCTGTTCTCGGTGGAGGACCCCATGGCGAACTCGTCCATGTTGGTCTTGCCGAGGATGACGACGTCGGCCTCCTTGAGCTTGCGCGTCAAGGTGGCGTCGTACGGCGGGATCCAGCCTTCGAGGATCTTGGATCCGACCGTCGTGGGGATGCCCTTGGTCGTGAAGATGTCCTTCAGCGCGAGCGGGACACCGGCGAGCGGGCCGAGTTCCTGACCCGCCGCGCGCTTGGCGTCGACGGCGCGCGCCTGGGCGATGGCACCCTCGCGATCCACGTGGAGGAAGGCGTGCACCTTCTCGTCGATGGCGTCGATCCGAGCCAGATGGGCCTCGGTGACCTCGACGGCCGTGAGTTCGCCGGCGGCGATCTTCGCGGCGATCTCGGCCGCGGAGAGCTTGATGATGTCCGACATCGTGGTTAGTCCTCCCCCAGGATCTGCGGCACCTTGAAACGCTGCTGCTCCTGGGCAGGAGCGCCGGAGAGCGCCTGCTCGGGGGTGAGCGAGGGACGGACCTCGTCCGCGCGCATGACATTGGTCAGCGGCAGCGGATGGGAGGTCGGGGGTACGTCTTGATCGGCGACCTCGGCGACGCGGGCGACCGCGCCGATGATGTCGCCGAGCTGACCGGCGAAGTGGTCGAGTTCCTCGCCGGAAAGCTCCAGACGCGCCAGCCGGGCGAGGTGGGCGACCTCCTCGCGCGTAATGCCAGGCATGCAGCGATCCTCAGGGGTGAGTGCGTGTGGTTTGGCCCAATCCTATGGGGCAGGGGCGGGTGACCACGAAACGGTTCTCCCTCTCGTCACCGTCCTCGCTGCTGTTGGCGTCGCTGCCTCGCCGGCTGTCGCGTCTCCTTCTCGGGCGCCGTCGGTCTGCTTCCGTACGGCCCGGGCTCTGGTTCCGTACGGCCCGGGCTCTGGTTCCGTACGGCCGCGGGGCCTGCTGCTGCCCCCGGTTCCCTGGCGAGAACGGCGCCGTGGGTTCGAAGGACGGGCACCGAACGGCACGGGCTCGGAAGGGCCCGTCACACCTGGAGCTCCGGCGGCCCGGGCGCGCTTGACGGCATCAACACGGAAGCCGGCAGGGGTACGGGAGGTTCTGCGGCGCGCACGGCGCCATGCAGCACCGTCCCGCCGGCCCCGGCAGGACTCAGCTGCGGCCAGGCCATGCGCCCCGGCTCAGGGAACCACCTGTCCGGGGTTCTCCACGGGGGCCGGACTGCTCGGTGCGACCGCGGGCGCCACCGCCGGTGTCGAGGCGGTGACGGGAGCCGGCGCGACGGCCGGTGCAGCGGCGGCGGACTCCACCTGCCGCTGCCAGCCCCGCTCACCCCGCGCCCGGAGCCACGCGGTGGCCTCCTGCGGCGGCATGGCGGCGGCCACCAGCCAGCCCTGCACCGCATCGCACCCCAGATCCCTCAGCCGCTCCCAGGTCTCGTCGTCCTCGACACCCTCCGCCACGACCAGGAGCCCCAGGGAATGGGCCAGGTCCACGGTGCAGCGGACGATCTCCGCGTCCTCGTTGTCCACCGCGAGCCGGGCCACGAACGAGCGGTCGATCTTCAGCTCGCTGACGGGGAGGCGACGCAGGTGGACGAGGGAGGAGTAGCCGGTGCCGAAGTCGTCCAGCGACATCTTGACCCCGTGGTCGGTCAACCCTGCGAGGGTGTCCGCGGCCCGCTGGGGATCCTCCAGCAGAACGTGCTCGGTGATCTCCAGTTGGAGCGAACCCGCAGGAACGCCGTGCCGGGCCAGTCGGGCGGCGACCGAACCCGCGAACCCCGGGGTGTGCACGTCACGCGGGGAGACGTTGACCGCGACCGGCACGTCCAACCCCTGCGCACGCCACCGGGCGACCTGCGCCAGGGCGGTGTCGAGGACGTACTCGGTGAGATGGGGCATCAGGCCGGACGACTCGGCGATCGCGATGAACTCGTCGGGGGGCACCCGGCCGCGGTCCGGGTGGACCCAGCGCACCAGGGCCTCCAAGCCGGCGACGTGCCCGTCGAACCGGACCTTGGGCTGGTAGTGCAACTCGACCTCGCGCGCATCGAGGGCCCTACGGAGATCGCCCAGGAGACCGAGCCGGTCGGGGGTGTTGCTGTCCCGCTTGGACTCGTACACCTCGACGCCCGTGCGATCGCGCTTGGCCTGGTACATCGCCACGTCCGCCCGGCGCAGCAGGCCCTCGGCGTCCAGTGCGTGTTCCGGGAAGACGGCCACGCCGGCGCTGGCCTCCAGCACGAGGGTGAGCCCGTCGAGATCGAGGGGCGAGGAGAGTTCGGTGGCCAGTTGGCGGGCGATGCGCTGCGCGCTGGTGATGGAGTCGGCGGTGGGCAGCAGCACGGCAAACTCGTCGCCGCCGAGCCGGGCCGCCTCGGCGCCGCGCGGTAGGGCGTGCCGCAGCCGCTGGGCTATCTGGAGCAGGAGTCGATCACCCGCCAGATGACCGAGTGTGTCATTGACCGACCGGAACCGATCGAGGTCGATCAGGACGAGCGCGGCGCGCGTTCCGCTGTTCTCGGCGTCCTCCAGGGCGGCCCAGGTCCGCTCCAGCAGCCACTGTCTGTTGGGCAGTCCGGTGAGCGGATCGCGCAGCTGCTCCTCGGCCCGGGCGCGGGCGATCCACAGGGTGGAGTCCAGGGCTATCAGCGGTACCGCGAACAGCGGCAGCAGCAGGGGCCTGGCGACGGCGACCACGCAGATCAGCGGGGCGATCCCGAGCAGTGCCACTGCTATGAGCCCCTGTCGCAACAGGGCCGTTCGGGCGATGGTGGGCAGGCCGCCGCGCTGGGGAGCGAGGACGAACCACAGCAGCAGTCGGGCCACCGCGAGATAGACGGTGGCGGCGATGGCGACTTCATGGGCGGTGCCGATGCCCCAGTCGAGTGGGTCCCAGGGGTCCTTGACGCTCGGTGACGCACCGAACAGGTCGAGGACGAGTGCGGCGGCTCCCAGTCCGAGGATGTCGGCGGAGCCGTGCACGACGCCGTGCCGCCAGCGGTTGCGCCGGGCGGCGCCGACGAGGGTGACGACGGCCAGGCTTACCAGGCCGGCCGGCAGCCAGCCGTAGAGGAGGAGCACGGCGACGGTGAGGGCGGCACCCGAACCGGTGCCGCCCCACCAGCGGTCGCGTCCCAGTGCCACCAGGTGCCCGACGATGATTCCGGTGAGGGCCGCGAAGGCCCAGCCCACCGTGGAGCCGGGGAAGAGGGCATGGCCGTGGCGAACGGCGTCGACGACCCCGGCCGTGAGCACCAGTGCGGCGCAGGCGACCACCACGGCCGGCAGTTGAGGGGCCAGGCCAGCAAGGGCCGCGGATCCGCGCGGCCGTGAGACCGGGGCGGCGCTCTCGGTCGGTTCCATTCCCGTCCCTCTCACAGCCGGCGGTGCCGATGCTTCGCGATGGTTCCCGTTGTCATGCCACCACGACTGAAATCTCATCACGCGAATCTCATCACGCGGCCGTGCACGACAGGCGCACGATTCAACAGTAAGTGGCGGAACGCATTCACGGGCAGCGCTCTACAGCTCTTGCCCGAATGCGACCCGGCCACCCTTATCCATCTGCTATGCGCTGAACGGGTGACCTGTACCCGTCGTTCCGCTAAGGGAGAAGACGGCTTGTTCCCGTCGGATAAGCCTCTTGCCATTTTCTGGGTGTGCCCATCGTTGACGCCGCGTACGCCCCCTGCGTTACTCCTCTTGCGGCACTGCCGCCTCACGCGCCTCTTCGGGCCCTTGTTCGAGCAGGATGACGAACCCGTCCTCGTCCAGAACGGGGACCTTCAACTGCATGGCCTTGTCGTACTTGGAACCGGGGTTGTCACCCACCACAACGAACGCAGTTTTCTTAGAAACAGAACCAGTCACTTTTGCACCAAGGTTCTGGAGGGCTTCTTTTGCGCCATCCCGCGTATACCGCTCAAGCGTTCCGGTCACGACCACGGTGAGACCTTCGAGCGGACGGGGGCCTTCGTCCTCTCCGGCACCCTCCTCCTCCAGCCGTACTCCAGCGGCGGCCCATTTCCGGAGGATCTCCTCGTGCCACGGCTCGGCGAACCACTGCTTGAGCGAGGCCGCGATGATCGCCCCGACACCGTCGGTCGCGGCCAGTTGTTCCTCGGTCGCCTCCCTGATCCGGTCGATGGAGCGGAACTCCCGGGCGAGTGCCTCGGCGGCCACGGGGCCCACATGGCGGATGGACAGTCCGGTGAGCACCCGGGCGAGCGGACGCTCCTTGGCCGCTGCGATGTTCTCCAGCATCCCGACGGCGTTCTTCTTCAGCTCGCCCTTCTGGTTGGCGAAGACCGTGACGATCTTCTCCTGACCCGTCTGCGGGTCCCGCTTGGGCAGACCGCTGTCCTGGTCGAGGACGTACGCCTTGATGGGGAGCAGTTGATCGGCCGTCAGCGAGAAGAGGTCCCCCTCGTCCTGGAGCGGCGGGATACCTGGCTCCAGGGGATTGGTCAGGGCGGCGGCGGCGACATAGCCGAAGTGCTCGATATCCAGGCATTTGCGGCCGGCGAGGTAGAACAGCCGCTCGCGCAACTGGGCCGGGCAGGAGCGGGCGTTGGGACAGCGCAGATCGACATCGCCCTCCTTCATCGGCTTTAGTGCGGTGCCGCAGTCTCGGCACTTGGTAGGCATCACGAACTCCCGCTCGCTGCCGTCCCGCAGGTCGACCACGGGGCCGAGGATCTCCGGGATGACGTCTCCCGCCTTGCGCAGGACGACCGTGTCGCCGATGAGGACGCCCTTGGCCTTGACCACCTCCTGGTTGTGCAGGGTGGCGAACTCCACCTCGGAGCCCGCCACCTTGACCGGTTCCACCTGGGCGTACGGGGTGACCCTGCCAGTGCGGCCGACTCCGACACGAATGGCGAGGAGCTTGGTGTTGACCTCTTCAGGCGGGTACTTCCAGGCGATGGCCCAGCGCGGGGCACGCGTCGTGGAGCCGAGCCGGCCCTGGAGGGGGATCTCGTCGAGCTTGACGACCACGCCGTCGATCTCGTGCTCCATGGAGTGGCGGTTCTCACCGAAGTGGGCGATGAACTCCCGGACCCCGTCGAGACAGTCCACCACCTTGTTGTGCCGGGCCGTGGGCAGACCCCATTCGCGCAGCAGGTCGTAGGCGTGCGAAAGGCGGTCGATGTCGAAACCCTTCCGGGCGCCGATACCGTGCACCACCATGTGCAGCGGCAGGGTCGCGGTGACCCTCGAATCCTTCTGGCGCAACGAACCGGAGGCGGAGTTGCGGGGGTTGGCGTAGGGCTGCTCGCCGGCGGCGACCCGACGGGCGTTCAACTCCTGGAACTCATCCATCGGGAAGAAGACCTCACCACGGATCTCCACCAGCTCGGGGATACGCTCGCCCTGCAAGCGCTCGGGGATGTCAGTGATGGTACGGACGTTCGCTGTGACGTCCTCACCGACCAGGCCGTTGCCCCGGGTCGCCGCCCGGATGAGACGCCCCTTCTCGTAGGTGAGGTTCACGGCGACCCCGTCGATCTTGAGCTCGCACAGGAAGTGGAAGTCCTTGCTCCCGGCCTGCCGCTCCACCCGCTCGGCCCAGGCCACCAGCTCCGCCTCGTCGAAGGCGTTGTCCAGGGACAGCATCTGCTCGCTGTGCTCGACCTTGGTCAGGTCCGTCTCGTAGTCCCCGGCGACCTTCTGGGTCGGGGAGTCGGGCGTGCGCAGCGCCGGGTACTCCCCTTCGAGCGCCTCCAAGGAGCGCAGCAGGGTGTCGAACTCGGCGTCGCTGACGACGGGCTGGTCCTTGCCGTAGTAACGGCGACGGTGCTCCTCGATCTGCTCGGCGAGTTCCGCGTGCTGCTCGCGCGCCCGTACCGGCAGCTCCGCCGACGCCTCCGCCGGCAGTCCCGTCTGCTCTTCGCCAGCCACCGTTATGTCCTCCGATTCCCAACACCCATTACTCAGGGTTATCTGCGAGTGATCTCGCGGCACGGACGCAGTGGGCGAGCGCCTCCCGTGCGTACGCCGGGGAGGCGCCTGCGAGACCACATGCGGGGGTGATCACCAAGGACTGGGCTAGCGTCCCCGGGTTCAGCCCCAACCTGCGCCACAGCGTCCGAACACCCATGACGCTACCGCCCGGGTCTGACAATCCGGCGTCGGTGGGCGGTACGACTCCGGCGAACAGCTTGGTGCCGGCCTCGACGGCCTCGCCCAGCGGTTCCTCATCACGCTCCGTCAGGAGCTCGAAGTCGAAGGAGAGACCGACGGCCCCGGCCCGCCGCAGCAGTGCGAAGGGGACGTCGGGGGCGCAGGAGTGCACGACCACCGGTTCGTCCGCGATCAGGTCGCGCAGTGCGGACTCGACGAGTTGGCGGTCGACGGCGCGGTGGGTGCGGTAGCCGCTGGCCGATCGGACGCGCCCCTGGAGGACCGCGGTGAGCGACGGCTCGTCGAGCTGGAGGACCACGTCGGCGCCCGGGACCCGGCGGCGGACGTCCGCGAGGTGGGTGCGCAGGCCCTCCGCGAGGGAGGCGGCGAGATCGCGGCAGGCGCCGGGGTCGGAGAGCGTGGATTCGCCGTTGCGCAGTTCCAGGGCCGCAGCGAGCGTCCAGGGTCCCACCGCCTGCACCTTCAGCGGGCCTTCGTACCCTTGTGTGAACTCCTCCAGGGCATCGAGGTCCTCGCCGAGCCAGGAGCGGGCGCGACGGGTGTCGCGTCCGGGGCGGTCACTGATCCGCCAGCCGCTGGGCTCGACGTGGCCGTACAACTCGACGAGGAGTCCGATCGTGCGGCCGATCATGTCGGCGCCGGGCCCGCGGGCGGGCAGTTCGGGCAGGTGGGGGAAGGCTTCGAAGGAACCGGTGACGGTCTTCGCGGCCTCGCGCGCGTCCGTCCCGGGCATGGACCCGACGCCCGTCGCGGGACCCCAGCTGAACTCGTGCTTCTTGCTCGTCTCGCTCACCCGGGAAGCGTACGTCCCGGGCGGTGGGCCCCGGTGCCCGGCCGGGCGTTCGGTTCCGTCCCTCAGCGGCCGGGGCGCACGCTCAGATCGGTGATCTCGGCGTCCCTGGGCAGATCGATCGCGGTCACGACGGTCGTCGCCACCGACTCGGGGTCGATCCACTCGGAGGGGTCGTACTCCTTGCCCTCCTGGGAGTGCACCTTGGCCTGCATGGGGCTGGCGGTGCGACCGGGGTGGATGGAGGTGACCCGTACTCCGTGGGCGTGTTCCTCCTGGCGCAGGGAGTCGGCGAGCGCCTTGAGCCCGTGCTTGGACGCGGCGTACACGCCCCACTGGGGACTCGCCCGGAGTCCGGCTCCGGAGTTGATGAAGACGACCTGTCCGCGGGAGGCGCGCAGTTGCGGCAGGAGGAGCCGGGTCAGCTCGGCGGGGGAGATCAAATTGACGTTGAGCTGCTGGTGCCAGGTCTTCGGCCGCATCTCGGCGATCGGGCCGAGGTCGACGATGCCGGCGACGTGCACCAGGGAGTCGAGCCGGTCGGGCATGGGCTGGTGGGAGAAGGCCCAGGAGATTCGGTCGGGATCGGCCAGGTCGGCGACGAGGGTGCGCGCCCCGGGGTGGGCGGCGGCGAGTTCCTTGGCGCGGCCGGCGTCGCGCGCCAACAGGATGAGGTCGTCACCGCGGGCGTGGAGCCTGCGGGTGACGGCCTCGCCGATGCCCGAGCCAGCGCCGGTGATCAGATGAGTAGCCATGCGGACATGCTCGCACCCTCCTCGCGGACTACTGCACTCCGGCCGATTCCTCCAGGTAGGCGAGGGCGGACACCCCGTCTTCGGCGAAGAAGACGAGATCGGTGAGGGGGAGCGGGAGGAAGCCCTCGGCGTCCATCCGTCGGAACTGGGCCTTGAGTCCGTCGTAGAAGCCGGCGGTGTTGAGCAGGACGACCGGTTTGGTGTGGTGGCCGTGCTTCTTCAACTCCAGGATCTCGGTGGCCTCATCCAGCGTCCCGGTGCCTCCCACCATGATCACGACGGCGTCGGCCTTGGCGAGGAGCAACGCCTTGCGTTCGGCGAGGTCCTTGGCGATCACCATCTCGTCGACGTCGGCGCGGGCGAGGGTGTGGAGAAATGCGACGGAGACTCCGACCAACCGCCCGCCCGCTTCCCGCACCCCGTCGGCGACGACCTTCATCAGTCCCGTCTCGGAGCCGCCCCAGACCAGGGTGTGGCCACCCTTGCCGAGGAGTTCGGCGAACTCACGGGCGGGGCGCGTGTAGCGCTCGTCGAGGTCGGCGGCGGAGAGGAATACGCAGATGTCCATGGGCCCACCGTAAGGGGGTGTGCCGGGGCCACCGGGGTGCTTCTCCTCCGCCTAGATGGGTGATGCGTCAACTTTTCATATTTCAATGGAATTTCCCCCAGAAAATCTTCTCCGCGAGCGATGAGTTGCCCGAGACGGGACGGTCAGCCCTCCCATGAACAAGACAAGCCCCACGCTCGGCAAGGTCCACTCCCGGGACGGCACCCCGATCGCCTACGAACAGCGGGGCGAGGGCCCGCCGCTGGTCCTGGTCGGCGGCGCGCTGTGCACCGGCGCGACGGACTCCCCCCTCGCCGAACTCCTCGCGCCGCGCTTCACCGTCGTCACCTACGACCGCCGCGGCCGGGGCGCGAGCGGGCCGGGCGGCGCGTACGCCGTGGAGCGCGAGGTCGAGGACCTCGCCGCGCTCATCGGCGAACTGGGCGGCGAGACCGGTGTGCACGGGACGTCGTCCGGCGGCGGACTGGCCTTGCGCGCCGCCGCTGCCGGGGTGCCCATCGCCCAACTCTCGGTGTACGAGCCGCCCTACAGCCCGACCGCACGGGTGGACCAGAAACCGGCCCCCTATGTGGCGCGGCTGGACGAACTGCTGGCCGAGGGCGAGCGGGGGGAGGCGCTCGCGGTCTTCCTCACCGAGGCGGGGATGCCGTCCGAGACCATCGCGGACATGCGGAGGGCGCCCCTGTGGTCCGCGTTGGAAACGGTCGCCCACACCCTGCCGCACGACCACGCGGTGATGGGGAACGGCACGGTGCCGACGGCCCTGCTAAAGCGCGTCGGCATCCGGGTGATGGTGGTGGACGGGGGTGCCAGTCCGCCCTGGATGCGGGAGGCAGCCGCCCTGGTCGCCCGTGCGCTCCCCCGGGGCAGACACCGCACCCTGACCGGCCAGACCCATGAGGTGGCCCCGCATGTGCTGGCCCCGGTGCTGGCGGACTTCTTCACCGCCTGAAGGGGGCTGTGTCGACCCCTCGCGCCGGCAACCCCTCGCGGCGGCGGGAAATCGTCGAGATCGTCGCCGAGCCGACCTGGGCCGCGCCACCGACCGTACGGCTCAGGCCAGCGAGACCGACGCCTTGCGGGTCGCGGAGATCGTCGCCGAGCCGACCACACGGGTGCCGTCGTACAGCACGATCGCCTGCCCGGGAGCGACGCCCCGCAC
Source organism: Streptomyces sp. NPDC005963 (assembly GCF_040638655.1). Lineage (NCBI taxonomy): Bacteria > Bacillati > Actinomycetota > Actinomycetes > Kitasatosporales > Streptomycetaceae > Streptomyces > Streptomyces sp. NPDC005963. The sequence goes on from NZ_JBEXVD010000016.1 coordinate 64,724, forward strand.
CGGCTCGGTGAAGTGGACCGTCAGCTCATCGCCGTCGAGCGAGGCCGTGACCTCGGTCTCGCCGCCGTGGGCGCGCAGCTGTGCGGTGTACGTGCCCGGGCCGGTGGGAGCGGTTCCGCACCAGCGGGGCCGGATGGCCGTGAGCGCGGTGACGTCGAGCGCCTCGACGGGCCCGACCGTCACGGTGTTGTTGACCGGGGAGATGTCCAGGACGTAACGCGGCTTGCCGTCGGGCGCGGGGTGTCCGATCCGCAGGCCCTTGCGCTGGCCGATCGTGAAGCCGAAGGCGCCGTCGTGCGTGCCGAGCTTGGCGCCCGACTCGTCGAGGATGTCGCCCTCCGCCGTGCCGAGGCGCCCCGCGAGAAAGCCCTGGGTGTCGCCGTCCGCGATGAAGCAGATGTCGTGGCTGTCCGGCTTCTTGGCGACCGCGAGACCGCGCCGCTCCGCCTCCGCCCGGATCTCGTCCTTGGTGGTGAGCGTGTCACCCAGCGGGAACATCGCATGGGCGAGCTGGCGCTCGTCGAGGACACCGAGGACGTACGACTGGTCCTTGGCCATGTCGCTGGCCCGGTGCAGTTCGCGGCTGCCGTCCGCCGCCAGCACCACCGTCGCGTAGTGGCCGGTGCACACCGCGTCGAAGCCGAGGGCGAGGGCCTTGTCCAGCAGCGCGGCGAACTTGATCTTCTCGTTGCAGCGCAGGCAGGGGTTCGGGGTGCGGCCGGCCTCGTACTCGGCGATGAAGTCCTCGACCACGTCCTCACGGAATCGCTCGGCGAGGTCCCACACGTAGAAGGGGATGCCGATGATGTCCGCGGCGCGGCGGGCGTCGCGCGAGTCCTCGATGGTGCAGCAGCCGCGCGCACCCGTACGGAAGGACTGCGGGTTCGCGGAGAGGGCGAGGTGCACTCCCGTCACGTCGTGTCCGGCCTCGGCGGCGCGGGCGGCGGCAACGGCGGAGTCCACTCCGCCCGACATGGCGGCGAGCACACGCAGGGGGCGCTGGGATGTCTGAGTCATAGCCCTACCAGGGTACGGGCCTCGGGAACCGGGGAGTCGCGGATATACGTTGAACAGCTCATGGGGAGCGATGCAGAGCGTGGTAGACGCAGGGCCGGCCGGCCGAAGATCGGTCGGCGGGGGTTGATCATCGGCGGTACCGCCGTGGTGCTGGGCGGTGGCGGACTGCTCGCGCAGGACGAGTTGCGGCGGCTGTGGTGGCAGGTGCCGGGGATGACCAAGCCGCGCAAGGACGGTGAGCTGGACCACCCCGGGGCGGAGTGGACAGCGGCCTCCCGGGCGAACTGGCGGCTGGCGGACCGCCCCGACGACTACCGCATCGACCGCGTGATCATCCATGTCGTCCAGGGCAGCTTTCCGACCGCGCTGAAGGTCTTCAAGAACCCGGGCCACGGGGCTGCCACGCACTACGTCGTCCGGAAGGACGGGCACGTGGCGCAGATGATCCGGGAGCTCGACGTGGCCTTCCACGCGGGCAACCGCGGGTTCAACGAGCGGAGCATAGGTATCGAGCACGAGGGCTTCGTGGACCGCCCGCAGGACTTCACCGACGCGATGTACCGGGGTTCGGCGAAACTGACGGCCGGCATCTGCGCGCGCTACGACCTGCCGGTGGACCGCTCGCACATCATCGGCCATGTGGAGGTGCCGGGCACGGACCACACGGACCCGGGTCCGCACTGGGACTGGGACCGCTACATCGAGCTGGTGAAGCGCGCCCGGGCGGCGCCGCAGCCCGACGGGAAGGCCGTGTGACGTCCCGGATGGGTGGGGCGGCCGTGGCGGGCGAGGGTCAGCTGAGACCTGCCGTACGGGCCCGTTCCACGGCGGGCCCGATCGCCCGGGCGACCGCGTCCACATCGGCCCGGGTGGAGGTGTGCCCGAGGCTGAAGCGCAGGGTGCCCCGGGCCAGGTCGGGATCGGTGCCCGTGGCGAGCAGCACATGGCTGGGCTGGGCGACGCCCGCCGTGCACGCCGATCCGGTGGAGCACTCGATGCCCTGGGCATCGAGCAGCAGCAGCAGCGAGTCGCCCTCGCAGCCGGGGAAGGTGAAGTGGGCGTTGGCGGGGAGCCGGTCGTCGGGGTCACCGCCGAGGATCGCGTCGGGGACGGCCGTCCGTACGGCGTCCACCAGGGCGTCGCGCAGACCGCCGACCTCGCGGGCGAACTCCTTGTGGTGCTCGGCGGCGAGCCGTCCCGCGACGGCGAAGGAGGCGATCGCCGGAGCGTCGAGCGTCCCGGACCGCACGTGTCGTTCCTGTCCACCGCCGTGGAGCACGGGGACCGGGGTGTACTCGCGCCCGAGCAGCAGGGCACCGATGCCGTAGGGGCCGCCGATCTTATGGGCGGAGACGGTCATGGCGGCGAGGCCGGATGCCGCGAAGTCGACCTCGATCTGCCCGAACGCCTGGACGGCGTCCGCGTGCAGGGGGATGCCGAACTCGGCGGCCACGGCGGCGAGCTCCTTGATCGGCATGATGGTGCCGATCTCGTTGTTCGCCCACATCACGGTGGCGAGGGCGACGGAGTCCGGGTCGCGTTCGACGGCCTCGCGCAGGGCATCGGGATGCACCCGCCCATAGGCGTCGACGGGCAGGTACTCGACGGTCGCGCCCTCGTGTTCGCCGAGCCATTCGACGGCGTCGAGCACCGCGTGGTGTTCGACCGGGCTGGCGAGCACTCTGGTCCGGGCGGGATCGGCGTCCCGGCGCTGCCAGTACAGGCCCTTGACCGCGAGATTGTCCGCTTCCGTACCGCCCGAGGTGAACACCACCTCGCTGGGTCGGGCACTGAGTGCATCGGCGAGGGTCTCCCGGGCCTCCTCGACCGTACGGCGGGCGCGGCGGCCCGCTCCGTGCAGTGCGGAGGCATTGCCGGTGACGGTGAGCTGCGCGGTCATCGCGTCGATGGCCTCCGGCAGCATCGGAGTCGTCGCAGCGTGGTCGAGGTATGCCATGGTGGCCACGATTCTACGAGGCCGGGGTGGAGCCCTGGTGCGGCGCATACGTGTTCCAGCCGCACGGACCCGCCGACGCCGGGCGGCGGCGCCCGGCGTCGACTCCGAAGGACACCCGCAGCGGCCGTCCCGCGGCATCCCGTGCCGCTCGTTGCCGAGCGGGCGGGGCGGGCGGGGCGGGCGTCAGCGGGAGGTCTTGGCCAGCTGGCGCGACTGGGCGACGAGACGGTCCTTGCTATCCCAGACCTCCGCGTCCTCCTCCAGGAAGCCGCCGGCGAGGTTGCGGGTGGTGATGGCGACCCGCAGCGGACCGGGTGCCGGACGGGCGCGGACGTGGGTGGTGAGCTCCACCGTCGGCGTCCATCCCTGGAGCCCGAGCTCAAAGGCGGTGGGCGGCAGTGCGTCCACGGTCAGCAGCAGCGACAGCGGGTCGGGGTCGCGACCGTCCGCGAGGGAGAACCAGCCGCGCATCTCCCCCTTGCCGGAGGGGGCGCCGACCGCCCAGCCCACGGTCGCCGGGTCGAGGCGGATGTCGATGCGGTGGAGGATCTCCGAGCTGCCGGAGATGGCGGGTACCGGTGCATCGGACGCGCTCAGACAGCTGCCGTGGGCGGGGATGGGCGGCAGACTCGCCGAGGTCCGCACCTCGTCGGGAAGTGCGTCCAGGTCACCGTAGGTCGCCAGTACGCGGATGCGTTCGACCTCCGTGCCGTCTTCGTCCTGCTGGATCAGGGACGCCTGACCGGTGGAGAGCGTCCGACCGGTCCTTATGGTCTCGGTGCGGATGGTGGCAGGACCGGGCGCGGACGCGCTCAGATAGTGGGCCGAGACGGTGAACGGGTCGGGGTGGGCCAGTGCGTCGCCCAGGGCCCGGCCGAGCAGGGCCAGCAGATAGCCGCCGTTGATGGCGCGGATGATCGTCCAGCCGGGCGAGAGGAAGGCGTCGTAGACGCCGGGGGCGCGAAGGGTGACGGCGGTGTCCCGGTCGAACTCGCTGTCGCCGATGGATGCCTGTACTGCCTGTGCCATGACGGCACCGTACAACAATGAACTACTAAGCGGTAGCTTTTGCCTGCTATCGGAACCGGCCGGACCGGAACCGGCCGGACCGGAACCGGCCGGACCGGGAGGGGCCGGACCGGAGGCCGCGTGCGGGCTTCAGACCTCCTCGGCCGCGGACGAGCGGCGGTTCCACGCCCGCGGTGCCCGCCAGTGGAAGCGCAGGGCCAGCAGCCGCAACGAGAAGGCGGTCACGACGGCGAGCACGGTCGTGAGCGTGTTCAGCACCTCCCAGCGGATGCAGAGCACCACCATCGTGGCGCCGACGATCGCAGGAACCGCATACAGATCGCGGTCCCAGCGCAGCAGGGAAGGGATCTCATTGGCCAGCACGTCCCGCAGCACGCCGCCGCCCACGGCGGTCGCGAGCCCCAGCACCGCGGACGAGGTCAGCCCCAGACCGTACTCGTACGCCTTGATCGTGCCCGTCACGCAGAAGAGGCCGAGGCCCGCCGCGTCGAAGACGTTCACCCCCAGTTGGATGCGCTCGACCTCCGGGTGGAGGAAGAAGACCAGCGCCGTCGCGACCAGCGGCATCAGGAAGTAGCCGAGATCGGTGAAGGCGGCCGGGGGCACCGCTCCGATCATCAGGTCGCGAAAGAGCCCTCCGCCCAGCGCGGTCACCTCGGCCAGCACGGCGATGCCGAAGACGTCGAAGTTCTTGCGTACCGCGAGCAGTGCACCGGAGATCGCGAAGACGAAGATTCCGGCGAGGTCGAGCGCATGTTGGACGGAGGGGGAGAAGAGTTCATGGAGCACCGGACGATTGTGCCGGGTCTACTCGGCGGGGGCGCCTCCCGACGGCTTCCGGGCGTGCGGGCCCCTCTGCCCGGAATCCGATGACCGCTTCCGCTCAGGAGATACGGGCTCCGGGGCGAGCGGCACCACGTCGACCGCGTTCCGCGCCGACTCCAGCACCTCTTCGTCCGGCACCCGGTCCGCCGCGTTCTCCGGATGGTGGCACGCCACCGACTGCCCCGGTTTCAGTGCCACCAGCGGCGGCTCGGTCCGGGTGCAGACCTCGGTCGCCTTCCAGCAGCGGGTGTGGAAGCGGCAGCCCTGCGGGGGTGAGATGGGCGACGGCACGTCCCCCTTGAGCAGGATGCGCTCGCTCTTGACGCCCCGGCGCCTGGGATCGGGCACCGGCACCGCCGACAGCAGCGCCCTGGTGTACGGGTGGAGGGGGGATTCGTAGAGCGAGGTCCGGTCGGCCAGTTCCACGATCTTGCCGAGGTACATGACCGCGATCCGGTCGGACACATGGCGGATCACCGAGAGGTCATGGGCGATGATCACATAGGTGAGCCCCAGCTCGTCCTGGAGGTCGTCGAGCAGATTCACCACCTGCGCCTGGATCGAGACGTCGAGCGCGGACACCGGCTCGTCCGCCACCACCAGCTTGGGCTTGAGCGCCAGGGCCCGTGCGATGCCGATGCGCTGGCGCTGGCCGCCGGAGAACTCGTGCGGATACCGGTTGTAGTGCTCCGGGTTGAGGCCGACCAGTTCCAGCAGCCGCTGTACCTCCCGCTTGATCCCGCCCTCCGGGGTGATGCCCTGGAGTTTGAAGGGCGCGGAGACGATCGTGCCGATGGTGTGCCGGGGGTTGAGCGAGGAGTACGGGTCCTGGAAGATCATCTGCACATCCCGCCGCAGGGGCCGCATCTGCCCCACGGAGAGATGGGTGATGTCCTGCCCCTGGAAGGTGATCTTCCCAGCGGTCGGCTCCAACAGCCGGGTGATCAGCCGGCCCATCGTCGACTTGCCGCACCCGGACTCCCCCACCACCCCCAGGGTCTCGCCCGGCCGCACGTCGAACGTCAGCCCGTCGACCGCCTGCACGGCGCCGGTCTGCCGCTTGAGCAGCCCCTCCCGGATCGGGAAGTGCTTGACCAGTCCGTCCACGGTCAACAGCGCATCGGACGCGCTCTGCTGCTGGGGAATCTTCACGTCGTCGCTCACAGCCGGGGCGCAATCTCTTCGGTCCAGATCCGCGTCCGCTGCTCCCGCGGCAGATGACAGGCGGAGAAGTGCCCGTCGGACACCTGCTGGAGTTCGGGGCGTACGGTCCGCGTCACCTGGTCCTTGGGCAGGTCCGCGTAGGGGCAGCGCGGATGGAAGGCGCAGCCGTGCGGCAGGTTGATCAGACTGGGCGGGGACCCCTTCACGGGTACCAGGCGCTCGGCGTGGTCGCGGTCGATGCGCGGCATGGAACCCAACAGGCCCCAGGTGTAGGGGTGTTGAGGCTCGTAGAAGACCTGTTCCGACGGTCCGCGCTCCACACAGCGCCCGCCGTACATCACCAGGATGTCGTCCGCGAGTTCGGCGACCACCCCCAGGTCGTGGGTAATGACGATGACGGCCGAGCCGAACTCCCGCTGGAGGTCGCGGATCAGATCGAGGATCTGCGCCTGCACGGTCACGTCGAGCGCGGTCGTCGGCTCGTCGGCGATCAGCAGCTCGGGGTTGTTGACCAGCGCCATCGCGATCATCGCGCGCTGGCGCATCCCCCCGGAGAACTCGTGCGGATAGCTGTCCACCCGCTGATCGGGCTGGGGGATGCCGACCCGGTCGAGGAGTTCGATCGCCCGCTTGCGGGCGGTCTTCTTGTCGGTGTCGTGGTGCACCCGGTACGCCTCCACGATCTGGCGACCGATCGTGAAGTAGGGGTGCAGTGCGGACAGCGGGTCCTGGAAGATCATCGCCATATCCCGGCCGCGGAGCCTGCGGACCTCGTCCGGGTCGGCGCCGAGCAGTTCCTTGCCGTCCAACCAGACCTCGCCGGAGATCTGTGCCTTGCGACGGCCGTACTGACCGGCGGTGTGCAGGCCCATGATGCCCAGTGAGGTCACGGACTTCCCGGAGCCGGATTCGCCGACGATGCCGAGCGTCTTGCCCTTCTCCAACCGGAAGCTGAGGCCGTCGACGGACTTCACCAGCCCGTCGTCCGTGGGGAAGTGCACCCGTAGGTCGCGCACTTCGAGGAAGGCCGTCGGCGCGGGCGAGCCGGCCGCCGCGACCTCGCCGGGGGCACCGCCGGGAGAGACGGGCCCTGTGGTGGGGGCGCTGTTCATCCGATCCTCACTCGTGGGTCGACGATGGCGTACAACAGGTCCACCACGAGGTTGGCGACACAGATGAACAGGGCCGCGAACAGGGTGACGCCGAGGATCAGCGGAAGGTCCTTGCCCTCGATGGAGTCGATGGCGAGGCGTCCGAGCCCGGGCAGGCTGTAGGTGGACTCGGTGAGGACCGCCCCGCCGATCAGCGCACCGAGGTCGAGGCCGAGGAGCGTCAGCACGGGCGTCCAGGTGGAACGCATCGCGTGCCGCCCGATGACGACCCGCTCGGTCAGGCCCTTGGCGCGGGCGGTGCGGATGTAGTCCTCGCCGAGGATCTCCAGCATGGTGGCGCGGGTCAGCCGCGCGTACATGGCCGCGTACAGCAGCGCCAGGGTGATCCAGGGCAGGATCAGGGTCTGGAACCACTGCGCCGGGTCCTCCTCGACCGGCGCGTACTCACCGCTGATCCAGTCGAGTTGGTAGCTGAAGATCGCGAGCGAGATCAGTCCGGTGAAGTAGATCGGCAGCGAGACACCGGCCAGGGCGACGGTCATCGCCGCCCGGTCCCACAGGGTGCCGCGGCGCAGCGCGGAGACCACGCCCGCGGCCACCCCGCCGACCACCCACAGGACGCAGGCCCCCGCGGCGAGCGACAGCGTGACCGGGATGGCCTCCGTCAACTGCGGCCAGACCTCCTGCTCGGTGCGGAAGGAGTAGCCGAAGCAGGGAGCCGGGCACTGGGTGACATCCGAGCCGTTGGTGTACTCGCGCCCGGCGACCAGGCCCTGGAGGAAGTTCCAGAACTGTACGAGCACCGGATCGGAGAGCCCGAGCTTCTGTCGGATGCCCTCGATGGCGGCGGGGTCCGTCTGCTTCCCGGCGAAGAGGTACGCCGGATCGGAACCTGCCCACTTCGGGAGTACGAAGAAGATGACGAAGGTCGTCAGGGTGACGACCATCAACATCATGGCGACGGCGAACAAGCGCCGGATGACATAAGCAAGCACTGTGCGCGGCCCGGCGACGATCCGGGGCCGGAGCGGGCTCCGGTCCTCCGGGTCGCCACCCGAGGCCATCACCTGCCCTTCGGGCTTGGCGGGTTGGGCGATGGTGGGGTGTGACGCTGTCGTGGGGCTGAGCGGTGCCGACGGGACCGTTGGGCGGTCCCGTCGGCACTCTCGGATCAGATGCCGCCGAGGGTCCCTCGTACGGATCGCACGGCTCACTGCCGCCCCGGATCCGGTGCGAGGGACCCGACGGACTACTTGACGACGCCCAGCGAGACGTAGTCGTAGCGACCGTTGTACGCGGCCGACGAGTAGGCGTTCGTCAGTCGCGAGCTGCGCCAGGTGAAGTTCTTCTCGTAGATGAAGGGCATCTGGACGGCGAGGTCCGCCACCGCGTGGTTCATCTGCGTGTAGATGGTGGCGGCCTTGCCGGGGTCGGTCTCCTTCAGCGCATCGTCGAACAACTTGTTGATCTTCGGGTCATTGGTCTCGGAGACGTTGTAGTTGCCGTTCGGGGCGATGAAACGGCCGTCGACCAGCGGCTGGGAGAAGCCCTGCCCGGTCGGGAAGTCGGGGCCCCAGCCCGTCATGACCAGTCCGAGGCCGCGCTGCTTCACCACGGCGGGCGAGCCGGTGATGCTGGAGGACTCGGCGCCGTCGATGGACTCCACCTCGGCCTTGATGCCGACGGCCTGGAGGGACTGCTGGAGCGCCTCGGCGGTCTGCACCTCGCCCGGGTTGTTGCTGCGGGCGCTGATGGTGGTGGTGAAGCCGTTCGGCTTGCCGCACGCCTTCAGCGCGGCCTTGGCCTTGGCCACGTCGGGCTTGCCCTTGCGCGCCAGGATGCCGTACGGGTCGTAGTCGTCCGAGCCCTTGATGGACTTGGGCAGCATGTTGGTGGCGATCTCGCCGCCGGCCTCGGGGCCGCCGCGCACGGTCTGCATCGAGTGGTAGTCGGCCGCGTAGATGACGGCCTTGCGGCACTCGATGTTGTCGAACGGCGCGACCTTGGTGGCGATGTCGACGTAGCGGATGAAGCTGGTCTCGATGTTGTCGAGGTTGGCGCGGTGCTTGGTGAACGCCTTGGTGCGACCCGCCTGGCCCATGCCGGTGGCGTTCAGGTCGAGGTCGTACTCGCCCTTGATCAGCAGTTCGTCGATCGCCTCGATGTTGGAGTTGATCGTGACCGTGATCTTGTCCGGGAGGGCGGCCCTGATCTGGTCGGAGTCGCGCTGCCACTTGTCGTTGCGGACGAGGACCGCACCCTTCTTCGGGGTGTACGACTCGAACTTGTACGGGCCCGACGAGAACGGCTTGAGCTGGTACTTGCCCGCCGTGTCCTTCTCCTTCTTCACCGGGGAGCCGGACGGCATGGCGAGCATCTGCTCGAAGTCGCCGTTGGGAGTGGTCAGGTTGAAGACGATGGTCTTGGCGTCGGGGGTCTGGATCGCCTTCAGCCCCAGCTTGTCCGGGGTGGTGTCCTTGTAGGGGCCCTTGTACTCGCCCTTGGGGTCGAGCACCTGGCGCAGATAGCTCGGCCCGCCGGTGATGACGTCGGTTGCCCAGGTCCGCTGGATGCCGTACTTGATGTCCTGGGAGGTGATCGGCGTGCCGTCCTCCCAGGTGATCCCGTCCCGCAGTTGGTACGTGTACGTCTTGCCGTCGTTCGAGATCTGGGCCTTGGCCTTGGCGAGGTCCGGTACCAGTTCGGCGCTGGCCTGACCGGGCTTGGGCGCGTAGGAGATCAACTGGCGGGCGTAGAAGCGGGAGAAGTCCCAGGCCATCCCGTAGTACTGGCGCTGTGGATCGGTGGAGTCGAAGTCCTGTTTGCCGATGAACTTCAGCGTGCCGCCCTGCTTGGTGGACGGATTGGCGATGCCCTTGGCGCCGGCGTTGTAGCCTGCCGCCTTGCCGTCGCCCTCACCGTCCTTGGAGCCGCCTCCGCCACATGCCGCCGTGGCCGTGAGGGCGGCCACCACCAGCGCCGCTCCGGCGATGCGCTGGGTCCGCGACGAACGTAGGGGTGTCATAGTCCTGCAACCTCCGAGGTAGCGCGGCCCCCGCCGTCTGCCGGGGAACCGTGGGGAGCCGCCTGGCCGCTGTGGCAGGGGCAGTTCAGTTGTCCGCGGGGCCCGGGCGGATGGCCCGGGGCCGCGGGGTGCGTCCTTGGACGCTCTCCCCCACGGGGAGCCGGGGCCGGGGGTCCGGACCCGTGGTGCGTGGAATCAGCGGGAGCCCTTGGGATCGAGCGCGTCCCGCACGCCGTCCCCGAAGAGGTTGAAGGCGAGCACGGTCACGAAGATCGCCATTCCGGGGACGACCATGAACGTCGGATTGGACTCGTAGGTGTCCACCGCCTTGGAGAGCATCTGGCCCCAGGAGGCGGTCGGCGGGCGCACACCGGCGCCGAGGTAGCTGAGCGCGGCCTCGGTGAGGATGTTGGTGGGGATCATGAGCGTGGTGTAGACGGTGATCGGAGCCACGAGGTTCGGCAGCAGCTCCTTGAAGAGCACGTAACGCCGGCCGGCGCCCAGGCTCCGGGCGGCCTCCACGTACTCCTTCTCCCGCAGCGAGAGCGTCTGGCCGCGCACGATGCGACCGATGTAGGGCCAGCCGAAGAAGCCGATGACGGCGACGAGGATCGCGATGCGGACGGTGCTTCCGGTCATCCCCAGCAGGTTGTTGGGGAGCACGGACACCAGACAGATGATGAACAGCAGCTGTGGGAACGCGAGCAGCATGTCCATGACCCGGCTGATGAGCGAGTCCGCCCAGCCGCCGAAGTAGCCCGCGACGATGCCGAGCACGGTGCCGAGGAGGACGGCGACCATGGCGGAGAGGAACGCCACGAGGAGGGAGATCCGGGCGCCGTAGACGACGCGGCTGAAGACGTCGCGCCCGTTGTTGGGTTCGACCCCGAGCAGGTGCTCCGAGCTGATGCCGCCGAACGAGCCGTGCGGGGTGCCGAACATGGGGTTGATCTTGTCCTGGTGGAACTGGTTCGGCGGGTGCCCGAACAGGCTCACGATCAGCGGTGCGAAGACCGCGGTGAGCACCAGGAGGATGACAACGATGCCGCCTGCCAGGGCGAGCCGATCGCGCTTCAGACGGGACCAGGCGATCCGCCCCAGGGACCGGCCCTGGACCTTGGGTTCGGCGACAGCCGTGACATCGGCGGGCGCGGCTTCCTCCGCTTGCGCACTGGTGCCGTGCATTGGTGCCGTCATCGTGGTGGGGACCCCTCTCGGCCGGCGCTGACCGGCCCGTACCCGCCGCGCTAGCGGCTTCGTTCACAACATCCCGTGCGTGGTGGAGCCGAGGCACGGAAGGCGCGGGTGCGACCTCCGTACGCGAGGGCGAATTTGCCCTTGGAGCGGGAGTCTTCAATGGTCGCGCGATCAGCCGCCAGCCCCCATGGGGAATGTTTGCTCAAACGTGATGCGTGGGCGTAACCCGTTATCCGGACGGCGACACCGACTGAGCGGTCCGTCAAATCCCATGATTCGCCCCATAGTTGGTAGAGATCCCGCCATGTGGACGGAGTGCGTCCATTGGGATGGACCGGAAGGGAACGCCCGAGAGAGCGCTTTCAGGGCACGCTCCGCCAGTACTCCAGGAACCGAGGAATTGGCTTTGATTCCCCTTATGCCGAGAAAATCACGCCATCAGCGCAGGAAGGGTTTGCGGAAGCGACGATCCGTGAAGGAGTCGTGGACCTGCGGTTAAGCTCCCGCGAAGGTTGTGTACACCGTCAAGTCCCGGCCACGCCGCACGATGTGTCGCGGGCACAGCGCATCGGGTGTGGCTGGATGTCGCGGATGGCCAGACATGCCTCGCGACGCCTCAAGCGGGCATCGAAGCGCCAAGAACCGAGGCGTTCCGCACAACTCGGAGGGACTTCAGGCCAGAGCGCTTCCGGAAGGCATGGGGCAAGGACGGCCACTCACCGGCTGTTGGACCCCGCACAAAGCCGACTGCACGGACCGCCATCCGCACGGACGTTCGGAATGTGCGTCAGCGGGACCGGGGCGGATAGCCGTAACCGGCGGGCGCCGGACCCGCGCCGTGGGCATCGCGGTCGTAGAAGGGCCGGGCATTGGCCCGCAGCCACATCGTCACCGGGTCGTACTCGTCGGACATGGCGACCGTCGACACCGGCAGACCGTCCGGCACCGCCGCGATCGACTGCTGCATCATCGCCCGCACCGCGTCCACCGACTGTCTGCTCGTGTCGTACAGATCGAGGCCGATGGCGAGATAGGGGGCGCCCAGCGCGGGCTGCACCCAGACCCGACGGAGCGAGCGGATGGGTGCCGTGCGGTGGGCGTTCTGGGAGAGCAGGGCGTAGAAGTGCGGGATCTCGACCGCGGGGTCGGAGAGCCGCAGCGGACCGGCGGGCATCCGATCGAGACCGGTGGCGATCCGCCGCAGATCGGGCCAGGGGATGCCGACGCCCCCGCCCGGGGCATGGGGGTTGAGCCAGATTCCCGCGCGGCCCGGATAGAGGGCGCGGGCGATGTCGATCCCTGCGACGACCTCGTGGGAGCGGTTCCAGCCGGAGACCGCCAGCTCCTGGGCCGAGGTGACACAGGGGGCATAGCCGACGCCGTCGATCTCCATGGAGCCGTACTGCGCGTCGTGGGAGCCCGGGGTGCCCTGCCACAGCAACATCCAGACCCGCCCCTGCGCGGGGTCGGCCAGTGCCTTCAGCAGTCCTTCGTACGCATCGAAGCGCCCCGGGATCACCTGGCGCAGCATGTGCTCGACGTGTCCGGCCGCCGCGGTGCCTGACGCGCTCACCCTGGTCCCCGCCCCTCATCTTCGACTGACGATCCGGCACGGCCTCCGCAACGGCGGGAGGCGGGGCCAGACGACCAGCTTAATCTGCCCCGCCGACAGTGACTTGACGACGGACCCGACCTAGACCGCGTCTGACCCGACCTAGTGGTCGTCCCGTCGGTAGAAGGGGCGCACCTTGGTCAGCATCCAGTCGACGACGGGGTCCTGGGTCGCGTCCAGCAGGACGAGGTTGACCGGCCAGCCGACCTGGACCCGACCGAGCGCCCGCCCCAGTGCGCCCAGGGGTGCGCTGTCGGTGGCTTCGAGCACGCCCGGAACGGCGAGTTGAACACCGATGAACAGGGAGGGCGGATCGCCCTCGACGGAGGCGAGCGCCCGCCGTGCGGTCAGGATGCCGCCCAGCGCATCGAACTCGGCGGCTGCCGCGGCCAGGAAGTCGACCGGGTCCTCCTGCCAGTCCGGTTCGAACAGCCGCACCCGGCCGCCCGAGGCCGGCCCGTCCAGATGCGTACGGCCGGTGCGACAGAGTTCGGCGACGGCGGGGGGCGGGAGGGGGGCGCCGACCGTGCCCCCGGGGTTGACGGCGATGCCCAACTGGGGCGCCAGTCCGCGGGCGAACTCCCGGGCGGGGGCGACCGTGAAGGACATGTGGTTGCCGACGCAGGTCAGGAACTGCTCTTCGGAGCTGAAGACGGGGACGAAGGCCGCGCCGTCCAATTCGATCGTGGGGAGGTCGAGGTCGTGGCTTTCCGGTGAACCGCCGTTCGGGAGGGGGACCCACAGCAGGCTGCGCCCGAGTACCTCGACCAGCCTCGCGCCCGCGCCGGGGTGGTCCAGGGAGGCGGCGAGGGTCTGCTCCAACTCGTTCGCCGGCCAGCCGCTGGCGTAGGGGTGCGGGTGTACGTGCTCTGGAATGCTCATCTGGCGGCTCTCTCCCCGGCTCGGCCGGTCATCCCACGGCTTGCCCTCAGACCCTAATGCCGAGCGGGCGCCGCGCTGACACCGTCCGGGGAGACGGCGGGAAGACAGAGGTCCGGGCCGGCCCGGGAATCCCGGCAGGAGGCGCACCCGTCCCGGCGTCGAACGCGGGCAGGGCCCACCACGATCCAGGGAGACGCGCCGACCACCGGCCCCACGCGTCGGACCCGGTGGCCCCCAGCACGCCGACTAGCCGGCCGCTCCCGTCGCCGTGAACTGCACCCTGGCCAGGCCCGCAGCGGCCGAACGGTCCAACAGGACCGCCGAGGTGCAGCCGCTCGGAAGCCTCCCGGACTCGGCATCGGCGATCAACCGGGAGGTCGCCCGCCGATGCCGGGCGAATGCGTATCCGGAGACACCCCGGCCGCGCTCCAACTGGCCCTGCCGGGCCACCTGTGGGGGCACGTCGAGGAGCACCAGGTGCAGGGCGCTGCCGCGCCGGCCCGCCTCCCGGGCCAACCAGCGCCGCACCCATGCCTGCGTACCGCAGTCGTGCACCACCACGCTCTCCCCGCTGCGCAGGGCGCGCCGCAGTCCCGCGTAGTGCGCGTAGCGGACGAAGGGGCGGTAGACCGCGTACGGCAGGAAGCGCGGCATCCGCAGTGCCCAGCGGTCCCGGGTGTCCTGCGAGTCGATGCGGCTTCCGCTGGCCGCGCGCCGGATCAGGGTCGACTTGCCGCTGCCGGGAAGGCCGGAAACGACCACCACGTCCCCCGCGGCGAAGATCAGGCTCCGGGGGCTGCGCCCTGCGCGGTCCCGCAGGTCCCGCAACACCGGCGTGGTCGCCCCCAGGCGTGGTCGGGCGGGCGCCTGTGGTCGGGCGGGCACCCCCGCCGTAGTGGCGTAGGCACTGGAGTGCTGCAACGTCATTACACCCTCCCCCATGTCAGTCACCACACACTTGCCCATGAAGCGTAAAGAAATGGTAATGGGAGGCAACTTATTTGCCGCTGAGCCGCGCCCCAAGACACGGCCGGGGATCGGACGATGGCCGAAGAACGCACCTCGACCACGGAAGATCCACGAGGTCCCCGCCCCCCCACCGGGCCGAGATGCGTGTAATGATGTGCCCGCCAACTGCATACCGGCCGTTCGAATCCACGCGGGAGAGTCCCGAGCACTGTGTGCCGGGCGCCGAAGGAGCAAGTTCCTCCCTTGAATCTCTCAGGCCCCGTACCGCGTGTGATGAGGCAGATCTGAAAAGCGGGCCGCCCCGGCGGCTCCACCCAAGGTGCAAGTCGTGACCACCTGAGTGCGTGGTCGTGACGAACCTCTCAGGTTCCGATGACAGATGGGGAGGACCGTCCTCGTCGGCCATGCCCTGGGAGCCCCGTCCATGAGCACTACCCCCCGTCGTACCGCCCTCGATGCACTGCATCGTTCGCTGGGCGCGACCATGACCGACTTCGCGGGCTGGGACATGCCCCTGCGGTACGCGAGCGAGCGCGACGAGCACAACGCCGTCCGCACCCGCGCCGGTCTCTTCGACCTCTCGCACATGGGCGAGATCACCGTGACGGGCCCCGGGGCCGCCGATCTGCTCGACCACGCGCTGGTCGGGAACATCGGCTCGGTCGCCGTCGGTCGCGCCCGCTACACCATGATCTGCCGCGAGGACGGCGGCATCCTCGACGACCTGATCGTCTACCGGCTCGGCGAGACCGAGTACCTGGTGGTCGCCAACGCCGGAAACGCCCAGGTCGTCCTGGACGCGATCACCGAGCGGGCCGCCGGCTTCGACGCGGCCGTGCGCGATGACCGGGACGCGTATGCGCTGCTCGCCATCCAGGGTCCGGAGTCCGCCCGCATCCTGAAGTCGGTCACCGACGCCGACCTCGACGGTCTGAAGTACTACGCGGGGCTGCCCGGTACGGTCGCCGGGCAGCCGGCGCTGATCGCGCGCACCGGCTACACCGGCGAGGACGGTTTCGAACTGTTCGTGGAGCCGCAGCACGCCGAGGCGCTGTGGCGGGCGCTGACCGAGGCCGGGGAGTCCGCCGGTCTGGTGCCCTGTGGTCTGTCCTGCCGCGACACCCTGCGCCTGGAGGCGGGGATGCCGCTGTACGGGCACGAGCTGACCGATGCGCTCACCCCCTTCGACGCCGGTCTCGGCCGGGTCGTGAAGTTCGAGAAGACCTCCAATGACGGGCGCTTCATCGGCCGTGAAGCCCTGGCCGCAGCCGCCGAACGCGCCGAGACGGCCCCTCCGCGCAAGCTCGTGGGTCTGATCGCCGAGGGCCGCCGGGTACCGCGCGCCGGCATGCAGGTGGTCGCGGACGGCCGGGTGATCGGCGAGGTGACCTCCGGGGCCCCCTCCCCCACCCTGGGCAAGCCCATCGCCATGGCCTATGTGGACGCCGCCCATGCGGCCCCCGGCACCACGGGCGTGGGCGTCGACATCCGCGGTACGCACGAGGCGTACGAGGTCGTCGCGCTGCCCTTCTACAAGCGCCAGAAGTGAGCGACGGAAGTAGCGTCGACAACACCCCCCGGGAGTCGCGAGGCACCCGGCACGTCCGCCGCCGTCTCGGCAGGTGGCCATCCGTTCACCAGCAGGTTCCGCGTACAGGAGAATCCTCGTCATGAGCAACCCCCAGCAGCTGCGCTACAGCAAGGAACACGAGTGGCTGTCGGCCGCCGAGGAAGGCGTGTCGACGATCGGCATCACCGAGTTCGCTGCCAATGCGCTCGGCGACGTCGTCTTCGCCCAGCTCCCGGAGGTGGGCTCCACGGTCACCGCGGGCGAGACCTGCGGCGAACTGGAGTCGACCAAGTCCGTCAGCGATCTGTACTCCCCGGTCTCGGGTGAGGTCACGGAGATCAACCAGAACGTCGTGGACGATCCTTCGCTGGTGAACACCGCGCCCTTCGAGGGCGGCTGGCTCTTCAAGGTGCGCGTCAGCGGTGAGCAGGACGATCTGCTCTCGGCCGACGAGTACGCCGCCTTCTCCAGCAGCTGACGGGGTCCGGCCGACCCGAGCGGTCGGCCGGCTCGCTCAGTCACCGACCACGACCCCGACAGGGACTTCGAGATGTCGCTTCTCAACACCCCTCTCCATGAGCTGGACCCGGACGTCGCCGCCGCCGTCGACGCCGAGCTCCACCGCCAGCAGTCGACCCTGGAAATGATCGCCTCGGAGAACTTCGCTCCGGTCGCGGTGATGGAGGCCCAGGGCTCGGTCCTCACCAACAAGTACGCCGAGGGCTACCCCGGCCGCCGCTACTACGGCGGCTGCGAGCACGTCGACGTCGTCGAGCAGATCGCGATCGACCGCATCAAGGAGCTCTTCGGCGCCGAGCACGCCAACGTGCAGCCCCACTCGGGCGCGCAGGCCAATGCGGCGGCGATGTTCGCGCTGCTCAAGCCCGGCGACACCATCATGGGTCTGAACCTGGCGCACGGCGGGCACCTGACCCACGGAATGAAGATCAACTTCTCCGGCAAGCTGTACAACGTGGTCGCGTACCACGTGGACGCCACCGGCCGGGTCGACATGGCCGAGGTCGAGAAGCTGGCCAAGGAGTCCCAGCCGAAGCTGATCGTCGCCGGCTGGTCCGCGTACCCGCGCCAGCTGGACTTCGCCGCCTTCCGTCGGATCGCGGACGAGGTCGGCGCCTATCTGATGGTCGACATGGCGCACTTCGCCGGTCTGGTCGCGGCCGGCCTGCACCCGAACCCGGTGCCGCACGCCCATGTCGTGACCACCACCACGCACAAGACCCTCGGCGGTCCCCGCGGCGGCGTGATCCTCTCCACCGCCGACCTGGCGAAGAAGATCAACTCCGCGGTCTTCCCCGGCCAGCAGGGCGGCCCGCTGGAGCACGTGATCGCCGCGAAGGCGGTGTCGTTCAAGGTCGCGGCCTCCGAGGAGTTCAAGGAGCGCCAGCAGCGCACCCTGGACGGGGCCCGCATCCTCGCCGAGCGCCTGGTCCAGGACGACGTCACCGAGCACGGCGTCTCCGTGCTCTCCGGCGGCACCGACGTCCATCTGGTTCTCGTGGACCTGCGCAACTCGGAGCTGGACGGCCAGCAGGCCGAGGACCGCCTCCACGAGGTCGGGATCACGGTCAACCGCAACGCCATCCCGAACGACCCCCGGCCGCCCATGGTGACCTCGGGCCTGCGGATCGGCACCCCGGCCCTGGCCACCCGCGGCTTCCAGACGGACGACTTCCGCGAGGTGGCGGACATCATCGCCGCCGCGCTCAAGCCGTCGTACGACATCGAGGCCCTGCGGGCCCGGGTGTCCGAGCTCGCCGCGAAGCACCCGCTGTACCCCGGGCTGTAAACAGCCCTGCCCGGAGTAACCGGGGGCACCACGCACACTGGACGGTGAGCGCGGTGCCCCCATCCGTTCCACCGCGTGATCTGCACCACCCCGGCAGACAACGGCGTCTACCAGTCGCACTAGGAGTCCAACGTGGCCATCTCGGTCTTCGACCTGTTCTCGATCGGCATCGGCCCCTCCAGCTCCCATACGGTCGGCCCGATGCGGGCGGCACGTATGTTCGCCCGGCGACTGAAGAACGAGGGCCTCCTCGACCGGACGGCAGCCGTCCGCGCCGAACTGTACGGCTCGCTCGGAGCGACCGGACACGGCCACGGCACCCCGAAGGCGGTGCTCCTCGGTCTGACCGGCAACTCTCCGCGCACGGTCGACGTGGAGAACGCCGACGAACAGGTCGAGAAGATCAAGGCGGCCGGCCGGCTGGACCTGCTCGGCACCCATGAGATCCCCTTCGACTTCGACCGGGACCTGGTGCTCCACCGTCGCAAGGCGCTGCCGTACCACGCGAACGGAATGACGGTCTTCGCGTACGACGCCGAGGGCGCGCCGGTGCTGGAGAAGACGTACTACTCGGTCGGCGGTGGATTCGTCGTCGACGAGGACGCCGTGGGCGAAGACCGGATCGTGCTCGACGACACCGTACTGAAGTACCCCTTCCGCACCGGGGACGAGCTGCTGCGGCTCACCCAGGAGACGGGTCTTTCGATCTCCGCGCTGATGCTGGAGAACGAGAAGGCGTGGCGCACCGAGGAGGAGATCCGCGAGGGGCTGCTGGAGATCTGGCGCGTCATGCAGGCGTGCGTCTCGCGCGGCATGTCCCGCGAGGGCATCCTCCCCGGCGGACTGCGCGTCCGCCGTCGCGCGGCGAACTCCGCCCGTCAACTGCGCGCCGAGGGGGACCCGCTCGCCCGCGCGATGGAGTGGATCACCCTGTACGCGATGGCCGTGAACGAGGAGAACGCGGCCGGCGGCCGGGTGGTCACCGCCCCCACCAACGGGGCGGCCGGCATCATCCCGGCGGTGTTGCACTACTACATGAACTTCGTCCCCGGCGCGGACGACGAAGGCGTGGTCCGCTTCATGCTCTCGGCCGGTGCGATCGGGATGTTGTTCAAGGAGAACGCCTCCATCTCGGGCGCCGAGGTCGGCTGCCAGGGCGAGGTCGGCTCGGCGTGCTCGATGGCGGCGGGAGCCCTGGCGGAGGTACTGGGCGGCACCCCCGAGCAGGTGGAGAACGCGGCCGAGATCGGCATGGAGCACAATCTCGGCCTGACCTGCGACCCGGTCGGCGGTCTGGTGCAGATCCCCTGCATCGAGCGGAACGGCATGGCGGCGGTGAAGGCGGTCACGGCGGCCCGGATGGCGATGCGCGGCGACGGCAGCCACAAGGTCTCCCTGGACAAGGTCATCAAGACCATGAAGGAGACGGGAGCGGACATGTCGGTGAAGTACAAGGAGACGGCGCGGGGCGGGCTCGCGGTGAACATCATCGAGTGCTGATCGCGTAGGCCCTTCCGTTTCAGCGTTCGGATCCTGGGGCCTAGATCCGGACCATGAGCCCTCAGTGAGTGTTCAGTGAGCCCTCACCGCATCCTCCGTGAGCCCTCACGGCCCAGCTCCGGACGGCGACACCCCACTCTCCTCAAGGGGTCTTCGGAGGCCGGGATGAATCCTGTGGTTGGCCCAGGATTACGGTGCGGGCGGTCAGCGCCAGGACGCCCTGGGAATGCATGGTCAGCCCCATCCGGTTCCAGTGGAAGATCACGTGGAGGCTGAGGATCCGGCGCAGCCCCCGGTCGAGTGTGCCGAGTCGGACGGCTTCGGCGAGCGATTGGCCGGTCTCCCTGAAGGCGGCCGCCCATTCCTTGACGGGTTCGAGTGGCCCGCCGGAGCGCAGCAGGCTGTCGTGGTCGGCTCGGAGGAGGGTTCCTATGCCCTCGGTGATGACTTCGAGCTTCTCCGGGGACATGGGGTTGACCGGGGTCCGGTGTTCGTCGGTGATGACGCGGTGCCAGACGTCGGCCTGTTCGTACCATTCGAGGCCGGCGGCGCGCATCATCAGGGTGCAGAGGAGGACGGACAGTTCGCGGCGGCCGAGGGGGAGGTCGTGGCGGTCGTCGATGCGGGGGATCTCCCTGCTATCCGCGACGAACAGTCGGTGCGCGGCCGTCATGCCGACCGGGCCGCCGAAGGCCGTGGTCTCCGGTTCGTAGATGCCGGCCCACCACCGTTCGAGAAAGCTCCCGCCCGGGGCTGCGAGCCGGTCGAAGCCTTCCGTCAGTGCAGCCCTTGCCGTTGGTTTCGTGGAAGTGAGCCGGATGCGGAGGCGCCAGCAGGGGTGTTTGCGTGTGTACCACCAGCCGTCGATGTCCCCTGCGGCCTCAGCGGCACGCAGGAGGGGCATGATCACGGCCAGGAAGTGGAACTCGGCCATCCGCCACTCGGCGAAGTGGAGGTTCACCTGCCACCACTCCGAGTCGGTCGAGCTGCTCCGGAGGGCCTCGGTCCCCGCGTGCCGAAACAGCTCGACTGCGTCGGTGAGGTCGGAGGGGTCCATCTCTGCTTTGCGAGCGGCGTCGGACACCGCAGTCCCGGCCAGCACGTCGAGAACCGCTTCTGTCGCCTGGGACGGATCGGTCCGGGTCAGTCGATCAGAAGGCATGCGTCCCATCCCGAGGTCGGAGTCTGCTGCGCGGTAAGGGTGGTCAGGGCAAGCGCCGTACCCGCGTCGCCGTTCAGAAAGCCTGAGTTCCGGTCTCCGGCGGGGTGCGCGCGAGCCCGGAAGGCGGTGCCGAGAAGAGAGGGCAGAGTGCGGAGACGGGGGTCGTGCGCGTCGTGGGCGGCCCGGACGGCCGTTTGGTAGATGCCGGCCCATCCGTGGCAGAGACCGTTGTCTGTGATGCTCGCGAGCTGGGTGGGGTCGGTCAGCGCCCGGTGGAGAGCGTCTTCATGGACGGCCTGAAGTTTCGCGTCGTTCAGAGCGATGCCTGCGAGCTGGCCGGCGCGGGCGATGCCGGTGGTGCCGTAGCACCAGCTCGGGCGGGCGGGGCCTGGCTGGTGGGGGCGGCCGGTGGCGAGGTCGTGGCGGGTGAGGTGCTCCGGCCACCAGGGGCCCATTTCGCCCTGCTGCTTCCAGGTGTCGAGGTGCTCGCAGATCGTACGGATGGCCTCGGGCTGGCCGGGGACGGCGACGCCCCGGCGGAGGGCCTGGGCGAGGAGGAGCAGCGGGCCGGCGATGCCGTGGGCGACGCCGAGGTTGCCGTGCCCGCCTGGGAAGTCGGCGGAGTGCTCGCGGTTCGGGCCGTGGTCGACCCACCAGCCGGGGAGGCCACGGTGGTCTTCGCTGAGCGGACGGGTCAGAGCGACCAGGTAGCCGAGGACTCGTTCCAGGGCCGCTCCCCCGGGGCCAGTGCGCAAGAGGTAGGCGCCGATTCCCGTGAGGCCGTAGAAGACGTCGTACTCGGCGAACGAGACCGGGCCTTCGTGGTGGATTCGTTCGAGCGCGGCGTCGGTCCGACGGTGGGCGAGCTCCGTGATGTGCCGGTGCAGGGTGGCTCGTGCGTCGGCGTAGAGATGTTCGGCCGACGGGGGTGTGGTGCTGAGAAGGAAGGCGACGGCCGGCGCCCCGAGGAAGAGGCCGGTGGTGTCGGCTGCGCTGACCTCTTCGGCCACTGCTTGGGTGATCCAGCGGTGGGCGTACTTCCAGGGAGCCAGACCGAGGCGGGCGCGTTCGATGTGGAGCAGGGCGATTCCCGCTGCTCCTTCGGCGAGGGACTGGGCTCGCCAGGGCTCATCCGCAGGCGGCGGGACGGGGTTGGCCAGGCGCTCGGCGATTCGCTGGAGGAGTTCGGTGGCCGGGTCGGTCATCGCGTTCCCCTCCGGTGCTGGTGGTACAGAGCTGCGGTTCGGGCGAGTCGTAGCGTGGTGGCTTCGGCGGTGAGGTCCGGTCCGAGGGCGCGGGCGTGGTGCTGGTGGATCAGCGAGCGGGTTGTGGTCAGTGGGGCGCGCTGGCCGGTCAGGGCTCGCCGGTAGTCGCGGACGGCGGTGGCACGGGTGGTCCATGCCTCGGTGACCCCGGTGCCGCCAGGGAAAGCTGTGCGCGCGGCCCGTTGGCCCAGGGTGGCGAAGCCGAGGGTCTGTTCGCGCAGGCTCCGGTCCAGGCGTCCGCTTCCCTGGGGTGTCTGTTCGATCAGCCAGTCCTCCCCCTCTTCGGGGGTGGGGGCAATGTGTCGTACGAGGTTGAGGATGCTGGCCGCTGCCAGGGCTTGAGGTGACTGGTTGGGGTTCTGGTCGGTGAATCGGATCTGGGCGAGGGCTGCCGCTGAGTCGGCGGCGAAGAGCCGGTGGGCGGCGGCCAGCGCCTGCCCGTGCCCGTACTCACCCGGATGTGGGCGGAAGTCGGTCAGGACGATCTTGGAGACCAAGGCCTTCTCGTGGAGAGTGTGGGTCCACGCATGGACGTGTTCGGCCGCCGTGCCGTACGTGCCGGGTTCGAGGTGGAGGACCAGGTCCAGGTACGGGGAGGAGCCGTGGTGGCGGGTGAACCACCACGTCGGCGGGGTGGTTCCGAAGCGTTCGAGGAGACGGGACAGGTGCCGGTCGAGGATCTCGTCGTGTCGCCGCGGGTGGGCGTGGAGCTGGGCGCGCAGGACGGTACCAGCGCCAGGTAAGTGGGGTTCTCCCTTGTCGAGCAGGACCGTCGAGGTCTGTGCAGAACGCGCGGCATCGCCGTTCCCATCAGTGGAGTGAAGCGGCAGCCAGACCTCATGCGCACGGCCGAGCCAACCGTGGGCGTCGATGCCAGGTGCTTCGCGCAGGACCAAGCGACCGGCTCCATCGAGGCGGGTGCGGAGGATGTGGCGATGGACACTGTGGGTCAGGTCCAGCAGAAGGCGCTGGTCGTGTTCGGCCATGGTGACGCGTTCCGGGACACGAAGCCGGTCCCTCCAAGCGTCGAGGGCGTGGACCCACTCCTTCGTTGTGGCCGTCTGGTCTGGAAGGTCCTGATCGTTCAGCAGCCAGCGGGCCGGGGTGAGGATGGTGCGGCGGTAGCGCACCCGAGGGAGATACGGCAGCCGAGCGGCGGCGCCGTAGTCGAACGGCTTGTAGACGGCGTGCCGGGCGGTGGCGATCTCGGCGAGGAACCGGGCCAGCGGCGGGGTCTGAACCGCGGCTTCGAGGGCGTGCGGCACCCGTACGGTGATCGGCCTGCCGGTGGAGACCTGGACGAGGCGGAAGCTGCGGTCATCGGTGGTGACGGCGAGATCGGTGAGAGGGATCACTCCGTCGTCCGGCTCGCGGTGCTCAGCAAGCGGGATGACGTGGGAGAGCAGGCGCGGGACGCGGACGACGTTCTCGTTGCGCCGTCGGCGGGGAGCGAAACTGAGCTGCGCGGCGACCCCTCCGGTCTTGTCCGTGTACGTGGCGGCCAGCGCGTCCCGGTGCTCTGCGGGGAGCAGATGGGCGAAGCGACCGGCCATGCTGCTGCCCGGTCTCGGCACACCGGTGATCACGAGCTGGAAGTCGCCCCGGGCGAGTGCCGCGGTGGAGGTGGAATGGACCTCGAAGGCGACCTCCACCCGAGGCACGAGTGTCCTGTCGTCGGTGCCCGCGGCCTCGGCCAAGGCAGCGATCACGGTGTCCGTGAGGACCAGCTCGTCGCGACCCGCCATGACGGCTTCCTGAGCCAAAGCGAGAAGGATCCCGTCCCGGTCCGTCAGTTGCTTCGGTGTCCGTTCGCGGACGGATCCGGTGTAGCCGGCGGGCAGGCCGAGGCCCGTGTCCGACACCAGGTCCAGAACGGGGACGAGCGTTCCGGTGCCGTACTCGGCCAGGAACTCGTGGTGGTAGTCGCGCCAGTGCTGGTAGCCGTACGGCTGCGGGGTGGTGCAGTACAGCGCCGCGACGGCGCGCTGCGCCTCGTCCACCACCGGCTGGGGGATCCTGACCTCGCAGTCAAGGGCCGTGTCGACGAGAACCGGGGTCGCGGTGATTGAGGAGACCGCTCGCATCCGCGCGACCGTGGCGCTGAGCGTCGTACGGTCAGACCGCGCCTCTGACAGCTCCTGGTGAATCGCGTACAGCTCCCGCACCAGGTCCCCGACCCCGTGCGCCGTCTCCGCGTCGGCCTTCCTCAGCTCGGTGCAGAGGCGGCCGAAGGCATCGACGGCGGTCATGGGCGCCCACAGGCTCGTGATGAGGAGGTGGTGCGAGACGAGCTCCTGGAGCAGAGTGTCTATCTGCTCGATGGCGGCCCGTGGGAACCGCATACGAAGCTGGGCACGCAGATCCCCGTACGAGATGGGTTCCCCAGCGGCGTCCATCGCGGCTGCGAGCGAGCGTGTGTTCCATACGGCTATCTCTTCCGGCGCCAGGTGCGCCGCATGGGCGTCGGCGGGCTGGCCGGGGACGACGAGCCGGTCATCACGAATCTGAACCGGTGCGTTGGCGATCACAGGCAGCCGGTCACGGAGCACAGGGCTGGCCTGGAGGCGCTGGATGATCTCGGTGAGCCACTCGGCATCGGCTCGTACGGTCGCTCTCGGCTTCGTACCCCATCGGACCGAAGGCTCCGACCCGACGAGAAGCGGAGCCGTACCGGCGAACAACCCAAGAGGGGTGGGGCGGTGCTGCCAGCGCAGGAGGTAGGAGGCGACCGAGCGCATGGCCCGGCGGATCTTCCGAGGCTGGGTCTGCTGTCCCTGGACGACGGCTTCGACGGTCTCGCACAGCACCGGCGCGGCAAGCCGCAGTGCCTCCCGTACGTCATCGCGCTGCCAGGTCCGGGTGAGCCAGCCTCGGAGGAGCACGGTGTTGTCCAGGTCCAGCGTGCGGGGCAGGTCGGCGGTGTCCGTGCTCGTGGTGGCGCGGAGCAGAGCCACGCCCTGCCACCGGTATCCGACCTCGGTGT
This sequence comes from Streptomyces sp. NPDC005963, assembly GCF_040638655.1. Taxonomy (NCBI): domain Bacteria; kingdom Bacillati; phylum Actinomycetota; class Actinomycetes; order Kitasatosporales; family Streptomycetaceae; genus Streptomyces; species Streptomyces sp. NPDC005963. Next base: position 89,800 of record NZ_JBEXVD010000016.1, read on the forward strand.
TGGCGGTCATGGAAAGGAACCTCTTCGGTCGGCGCGGCCACAAGAAGCGGTTCGGTGGATCGGACCGAGGCCGGTCCGATCCACCGAGAGCGCCTGATCAGGCGGAGTCCCCCACGAACGAGTTGCAGGCGGAGGCCCCGCCCTGGCACGTCGGTCCGCAGCCGTCACCGGTGGAGCACATGAGCTTGCCGTACGGGTGTTCCGCGACGACGACCCGCACATCGAGCGGGGCGAAGTCGTCCTCATCGAAGGCCATAGGCCGTTCGACCTGGACCAGGGTGGCGTTCGTCATGCCGTGCCTTTCCTTTCTTCGGGAATGGTGCGGGACGACCTGGCCTCCTGCGGCTATGCCGGAGGCCAGGCGAGTGAGATCCGGCTGTGCACCTTGTCAATGACCCGGTCGGCCGGGATCTGCTCGTCGGGGATGCCGGCCGGATGGACGCGGATGACCGGGTTGGGGCCGCCGCGCCGGTCGCGCGCCCAGTGACGGACGTGGTCCGCGACGATCTTGGCGAAGCCGGATGCCGTGGGGCCGAGGGCGTGGACGCCGTACTCGACGCCCTTGTCGTCCTCGGTCCGGCGGACGGTGAGATAGGCGAAGTCGGCGCCGTCCACAGCGGCGAGGGAGAAGGACTTGTTTGAGGGGTCGACGATGCCGGTGTCCAAGTCAGGGTCGACCGTCATCACGCAGAAGCCGGGCAGTGTGATCGCCAGGTACATCTGAAGGGTGTCGACGAGTTCACCGCGACCTACCTCGACCCCGGTCCACAGCTCCACCCGGGGCGTGGTGACGGCGTTGTCGAGCAGGCTCGGGTCGGCCGGCAGTCCGTCGTCGAACCGCAGCCCGATCTCCGGGGTCCCGGCGACGAGCAGCAGTTCCTCCTGGTGCGCGGTCGAGCCCTGCATGGGGACGAAGCCGCAGACGAACGTGGACTCGCTCTCCAGATGATCGTCGACGCGGACGAAGGCCACGGACCGGGTGAGCCCGCGCATCCGCAGCGGTACCACCAGGCGCCCGCCGTGGGTGAGCCGCTCGGTCCACGCGGGCGGGATGTCCCACGCACCCGCAGTCACCATGACGAGATCGAACGTACCGAGGTCGTCCAAGGGCTCCGCTGCGTCGACGCAGACCACGCGGACCCGGCCGAAGCCGTGCTCGTCCAGCAGCCGGCGGGCCCGGTCCGTGACGGTGGAGTCGATGTCCACGGTGACCACGTCACCGGCTTCCCCGACCAACTCGGCGAGGTAGGCCGCGTTCAGACCGCCCGAGCCGATCTCCAGCACCCTCATCCCGGGTCGGACCCGGGCCTGCTCCAGCATCATCGCCTGGATTTGCGGCGCGGACACCGAGCTGAGCTGGACGCCGTGCTCGTCCGTCTTGGTGATAACGGCCGCGTACGGGGCGTATGCCTTCGCCAGACTCGCCTCAGGGGCGAACGCGTGCCGGGGGACCTTCCGCATCACGGCCTCGACCTCCGGAGAGGAGATCGCGCCGTCGGCGACCAACTGGTCCACGACCTCGTTGCGGAGCCGTGCAGCCTCGTCGGAGTCGACCGTGGTGTAGGTCATCAGGGGTGTCCTTCGTTCGTACGTGTTCGGGGCGGGAAGAACCGCCCGGCGGGGCGCCGTCGGTGCCACCACGCCGGGGACGCTATCGGCGGCCGTCGGCCTTCCACGGCAAACAACAGGGGCAGGCCGGAATGCGCTGCGTCGGGTCGTGCAGTCTCCTGCGGGTCACAAGGTCTGCCCGTCGCCACAGCGGACGGCAGCCGCCTCGGGAGCCGGACGGCAGAATGTCCGAAACCTGCTGTGAAGCGATTGGCCCGACAACGGATTCAGTCAGCAGGCATCGCCTCCTTGAGGGATTCGACTTCAGGAGCCAGAAGGGAGCACCACACCCAAGTGCGGTCATCCGACAGTCCCCAGGAATCGGCGAACGCATCGACCGCTTCGAGCGCTGAGCCGTACGCATGGTCACTGTCCCCTTCCTCGGAGTCGGTGAAGCGGTGCTTCCGGACGGTGCGTTCGGTGAGCCGTGGGAGGAGTCTGGGGGTCGCGTGGGTTCAAAGGGACCGCTGGAGCGATATCGCTCCAGCGATATCGACCTGCGCCTAGCCTGGTGCCGACGGTTGGTCGGGGTGAGGCAGTGCAGGGAGGACCGCTCATGAAGTCGTCGTTTCGTGTGTGCGGCAGGTGCGGTTAGGGGCTGAGCCAATACAACCCCGAACCTCTGTGCGCTCCTTGTTCCCGGGGCGACGACATCACGCGGATTCCCGACCGGGCATGGCGTGACGAACAGATCTGCAGAGCACTGTCCGCCTGGGACTTCGGCGAGTTACTACGGCTGCTGCGCAGGCGGTCCGGCCTCTCTCAGATGGCCGTCCGCTCTCTGACGGGTCTCACCCAGTCGTTCATCTCCGACCTGGAGCGCGGCCGGAAACACCTGGGAGGAGGGGAGGCCATCATCGACTTCCTCAACGGCCTCGGGCTTCCCGCGGACCTTCATCCTCTGCTGTTGGCCCCGTTCGGTGAACCGGACCGGGGGGGGCGTCGAACGGGCCTCTCGACCCCGCTCTGCCGTGGAACGCAGATCGTATGGTGACCTCACTTGAGTTCGCTGTCGGAGGTGTCATGAAACGCCGTGGGGTGCTGGCGCTCAGCGGGGCCGGCCTGACGCAGTACGTGCTGCAATCCACCATCGCGGCCCCTGAGGCCATGGCCTCGATGTCTCCGAACGGCACCAAAGTCACTGTCCCGCTGATTGCTTCTCTGGAGGCGACGACCAACGCTCTCCGCCACATGGACGCCAGTAGCGGCAGCGGCAGTCTGGCGGCGACGTCGGTAGGGCATCTGAAGATCCTCGTCAGGCTGCTGAAGCACGGTTCGTACGACGAGGCCCGGGGACGCCGGCTGGCGGCGGCGACCGCGGACGCGGCAACCCAGGCCGGCTGGTACATGTTCGATGGCGGCAACCACGCAAAGGCGCAGCGGCTGTTCCTCGCCGCGTTGCGAGCCGCCCATGCCTCCGGGGACTCCCGCCTCACCGCAGCGGCCCTCTCCTTCCTGGCCATCCATGGATACTCCGTCGGAGATCCACGGGACGCGGTCACCGCTGCCAGGACCGCACGGCTGGGTATCAGCGACCGCGACGCTCCGGCCCTCAAGGCGATGCTGCTGACCCGACAGGCCCGAGGCCACGCACGGCTGGGCGAGGAGTCACCCGCCCGAGCGGCCCTTGAGGAAGCCAGGGTGCTGTGTGCACAAGGCCGTGGGGAGGACGATCCGCACTGGCTGTACTGGATCAAGCCGGGCGAGATCCTCGGTCAGACGGCAAGCTGTCTGCTCGACCTCGGTCGGCCCGCCGAAGCGGCGGAGTCGTTCGACGCCGCACGGGATGAGCTGAGCGACGAGGAGATCCGTACGACTGCACAGTTCCTCTCCCGAGCGGCGACCGCCCACATGCAGACGGAGAACCCCGACGCCGGATGGGGGATTGCCCAGGAAGTCCTCAGCCTGGTGGACGGCGTGCACTCTGCGCGCCTGGACGATCACCTTCGCTCCATGCTCGGGGAGGTCCGTCGGTTCGAGGGCTCCACTGTGGCGCGCGACCTTCTGGAGCTCGGCGAATCCGTCATGAAGGGACGCGCGGCGGCATGATTCTTGTCCTGTGGGACATCGACCGGACTCTTCTCTACGTCGGCGACATCGATCGGCTCGTCTACCGCACCGTCTTTGAGCAGGTAGTCGGACGCGCCCCGGAGCGGCTTCCGGCAAAGGGTACGGGCGTCACCATGCCGGTGGCGGTGAAGGAACTCCTCGCCGTGAACGGTGTCCCCGGGGATCAGGTGGACGCGTTTGCCCGACGGATCATCGGTCTCATGCCCGGGGAGTTGGAGCTGCACCGAGAAAGAATGCTGACAGATGGACTGCTGCTCCCCGGTGCGGTCGAATCGCTCACCGCAATACGGAAGTCTCCCAATCTTCTACCGACCGTCGTCACCGGAAATCTACAGGCCAGCGCGGAAATCAAGCTCTCGACATTCGACCTGATCGATCTTGTCGATCCGGCGGTCGGAGGGTACGCGTCAGATGATCCTCATCGGCCGGCCCTGGTGAGCGTTGCGCAGCAGCGGGCCGAACGCGCGTACGGCCACAGCTTCGACCGGAGCAATACCGTCATCGTCGGGGACTCTCTGGAGGATGTCCGTACGGGACGTGAAGGCGGAGCCCGGGTGATCGGCGTCGCCTCCGGCACCACCTCGGTAGCGGATCTGGCCCACGCGGGCGCGGATCAAGTGATCACCGACCTCACCGACCCTTCGCGGCTTCTGCGGCTGATCGGAACTGAGGTCGTGTAAAGGGGCCCTTGGCGAGAGGACCTGGCCAAAGTCCCGTCTACCGGCTGCGCGGACTCGTCGAAGCCGCAGAAGCCGAACGTGGCTCGGTGGACCAAGTGGCTGCCGCGGCCCAGCAATCGATCCTCCGCGGTCACCCGGCCGCATCGGCGGACCGCGTGACCCAGCCGCTCGTCCTGGACTGTGAAGCCCTGTCCAAGTTGGGGCATGGAGCTTGCCGGGCCTGCACGGCCACGAGTACGCCCTCGTGACCGCCACGGCTCGCCTCGCCCGCCCCCGTGACCGTACTGACGTCGGACCCCGGGGACCTCGTCATGCTGTGCCGCCCCGGCGTCCGCGTCATCACGGTCTGCCCCTGCTGCACACCGGCGGAGTGTGGGTCACAGCCCGCCGGTGTGCAGCAGCCTGTTGGGCGAGCTGGAGCTGATGGGGTCGATGACGCCCTCCGTCGCGTTGTCGGTGAGCCAGAGGCTGACGTCCTCCGGGGCCGCGTCCGGGTTGTTCTCCTTCAGCAGGGCGGCCACCCCGGCGACATGGGGGCTGGCCATGGACGTGCCGTCGAGGGAGACGTAGCCACCGCCGAGTCGGGCGGAGGTGATGTCCACACCCGGGGCGTACGCCTCCAGGCAGGTGCCGTAGTTGCTGAAGTCGGCCTGGCGGTCCGAGCTGTCGGTCGCCCCCACGGTGAAGACGTCGGACGCCCGGGCGGGTGAGACGTCGCAGGCGTCCTGGGTTTCGTTGCCCGCGGCGACGACCGGCAGCACACCCCGTTCCGCGACCTCGTTGACCGCTTCGTCCAACGCCCTGGACGCGTCACCGCCGAGCGAGGCGTTGAGGACGGCGGGCTGCTGGGCGTTCTGGGCGACCCAGTCGAAGCCGGCGAGCACTCCGGCCAGGGTGCCGCCACCGGTGCAGTTGAGCACCCGCACCGCGACCAGCGAAGCCGATCGGGCCACCCCGTAGCTGGCGCCGCCGACGGTGCCCGCAACATGGGTGCCGTGGCCCTGGCAGTCCTGTCCGTTGCGACCGTCCCCGACGGCGTCGAATCCGACCGACGCCCGGCCCTGGAACTCGGGGTGCGCGGTCTCGATGCCGGTGTCGACGATGTACGCGGACACTCCGCTGCCGGTCGCGACTGCGTCGAACTGGCCGTCGAGCGGCAGGGCCTGCTGGTCGATCCGGTCCAACCCCCAGCTCTCGGCCGGCGCCAGGCTGCGCCGCGGCCGGTGGTCGGGCAGCCGGGCACCCGCGGTCCGGGCCGTCCGCGCGGGCTGTACCAGATGGATCGAGGCGTTCTCCTCGACGGCCCGGACCGCGGGGAAGGTGCGGGCGGCGGCGAGTTGCGTGGCGGAGAGGCGGGCGGCGAAGCCGCGCAGGGCCGTGTCGTATGTGTACATCGCCTTCACCCCGAGCTTGCGCAGCACGGCTTCAGCGGGCTGGTCCGGGTTGAGGCTCACGATGTACTGGCCGGGGATGGCCCGGGAGGAGCGCTCGATCGGCACCGGACTGTTGTCGGTGCCGGCCACGGCATCGGTCCCCCCGAGGAGCAGGGGGGCGAGTAGCAGGAGGGCGATTGATGCCCGGCGTGCGCGCAGGCGCATGCAGTGCTCCTAGATGTCTGGGACGAAACGGCTCGCGGCGGGTGCGATCTGCGAGCGGCCAACATCTTTGGTTTCGTCCTTGTGCCACCCGGGACTTGAGCAACGTTCCCCGGATGGGCCAGCGCCCGTGCACTTGACGCGCCATCGTGCGCCCTCGTCCGCCGGTCGAGTGACCCCGATCAGCTCATCGAGTGCTCAGCCACTGGGGATCCGGGACGACCGTCAGCATCGCCGAGACCACGATCGCGACGGACAGGACGACGAGTTCCACGCGGGCGGGGCGCTCGGCCTCGGGGCGCCCCCGCACCATCCGGTGGCGGGCGACCAGTGCCAGGGCACACGCCACCGCGACCAGGACCACCTTGGCCATGAGCACCCTTCCGTACGCCGTGTCGAAGACGACGTCCGGGGGGAGCCGCCGCAGGGTCGAGAGCGTGCCGGTGACCGCGAGGACGGCCAGGAGCCAAGCAGCCAGTCGGGCGTAGCGGGCGAGGACGGCCTTGGAGTCGGCACGGTTGGGTCGGCGCAGTCTGAGTGCGCGGAGCACATGGAGCAGCCCCCCGACCCACAGGGAGGCGGCCGTCAGATGGCAGACCGTCAGCGCGGCACCGAATTCCGGGCTGTAGGGCTCCGGATGGGCGCGGATCGCCTCCGCGAAGACGACCAATGCGAGGGGCAACGCGGCGAGGGCGGGGCGGCGGAGGGCGATGCAGCCGGCGGCGGCGAGGAACCCATTGGCCATGATCAGCAGTAGCTGTCCCTCGCGCGTGCCGTACGCCGTGGCCATGTCGATGTCGCTCACCAGCGCGAGCCGGACGATCTGGCCTGCTGCTCCTGCCGCTCCGGCCAGCGCCGCGGCCAGGGACCAGGAGCGGGGCCGGGCGCCCCGGCTGGCCAGTCGGGTTCCGACCAGTTCTCCGAGGTGGATCGCGAGGGCCACGAAGACGACGGTGCGCAGCAGCGTGGCCGTGCCGGCTGCGGGGATGGGCAGTTCGCCCGTGCCTCGCATGGCGAAGCGCGTGCCGAAGTAGGCGGTGGCGAGGGCGGTGAGGAACAGGGCGGCCGTCAGCACGGCGGTCCTGCTGCCCCAGGAGAGCCGTCCGGCGTCGGTCACGGCTGCGGAGGAACTCACATCACGATCACTACGAGCGGGCTGGTGCATGGCGGTTTCGGCCGGTTCGCGACCCCCTGGAGTGCGGGTGGGCCGGGGCGGTCTCCCCGACCCGCTCGCCGGGGAGCCACTCCCCTACGTCAGGCCGGTTCGCCCGCGGGCTTGATGCCCTTGTTCAGCGAGTCCCAGAACTCTTCCCAGGTCAGCTCGCCGTCACCGTTGGTGTCCTTGGTCTTGATCACCGCTTCGGCAACGGTCTCGGTGACGTTGAAGTCGCCCAGCTGCGCCATCACGCTCTTGTACTCCGACGCCGTGATCCGACCGTCCCCGTTGAGGTCGTACCGGTCGAACGCCCTGCGCGCCGCTTCGATGTCCGCCACTGCTTTGCCCCTCCTACACGTGCACGTTCGCACTACTTGATGGAGATCAGATTATCCGCAGCCTGGAGTACGGGTCCCCGCGGCGGTCCGCGTCGATGGGACGAGGGACGGCGTCGACCTTCTGACGGTGGCGACGGCACTGCCCGGTGAACCCGAGATCCCCTTGGTGGAAGTGGTGGAGGTCGACGACACGACCCGTCCGTCCCTGGGTGGTACGGGCCCTCGGGTACCGGGACCGCCCGACGGCTGGTGCCGGGCGGATCGGTGTGGGCGCAGGTGGCACCGGGGAACGCCCGCAGTGTGCGGACGTTCCAACGGGGGGCTTCTCACCGGTGGCCGCGGGGGCCCTCTTCTCGTGCGGCTGACGGTGCCAGGGGCGCTCCGACTCGGCTTAGAACGCCTGGCGCCAGGGCTCGTAGTGCGGGTTGTCCAGACACTCGTTCATGATCTCGGTCTTGGTGGTCAGGTCGACCGGACAGACCCCGACGATGAACTCCCGTGCCACACCACCGGGGAACGCGACCTCGACCTGACTCGCGTACTTGTGGGTGTCACCGATCGTCTTGTTCACGTCAACGCCCCCTGGTGCGTCGACGTAGTAGTTCCACGGGCTCTTCCAGGACTTGTAGAGGTCGTGGTTGTACGTGGTCGAGACATAGGGGGAAGGCTGGTTGACCAGGACGTACTGCTCGACGTCGTACTGGCCGTCCAGGGGCGCCTTCGGGTGGAAGCCCTGCTCGAAGATGATCTCGGGGCCGCGGCCGTCGGCGCGGTAGAGCTGGTTGCAGTTGGCGCGCCAGGACGGGTTCGGGGTGATCCGGTCGATGTCCACCCGTAGATCGGCCGCTGCATAGAGGCGATCGGTGACGACGGGACAGGAGTTGGCGGGGGCGGCCTTCAAAACCGGCGCGGCCTTCAAGACTGGCACGGCCTTCAGAGCCGGCGCAGCCGGGGCGGCGGCCTGGGCCGGGGAGTTCGCGGAGGTGGTCGCGGCGGGGATCAGCGCGGCCGACAGGGCCAGGACCAGGACGGCGGCGCGGCGCCGCAGACGAGTGGTGATCATGGGGGTCACCCTGTCGGCCGTACGACGTCACGACGGGGAACGTCACCCGCACGTGGGCGGGGCGCCATGCGTGGGTGACGTCGTGCCGACTCACGACCGAAACACGACCAGCTCAGGCCCGACTCACGAACAAGCCTGTGCCCGGCTCGGGAACGCTCAGCGGAAGACCCCCGTGTGGCCGAGGGAGTAGCGCCCCGGCTGGGGGTAGACCGCGAGGCCGTGGGGCCCGCCGCCGACCGGGATGCGCGCGAGCTGCTTGCCGGTCCTGGTGTCGATCGCGTAGACCTCCGAGTCATAGCGTCCCGACAGCCAGAGCACCTTGCCGTCGGCCGAGACTCCACCCATGTCGGGGCTGCCGCCGTCGGGGAGCCACCACTTCTTCGTCAGCTCGTTCCGCGCGAAGTCGAAGACGGAGACCGAGCCCTCGCCCCGGTTGGGGATGTACATCTCGCGGGAGTTCCGGCTGACGTAGAGCCCGTGGGCGCCCTTCCCGGTGGCCATCAGCTTGGGGGTGGTGAACTTCTCGCCGTCGAGCACCCAGACCCCGTGGGCCATCATGTCGGCGATGTAGAACGTCTTGCCGTCCGGGGAGATCTTCACGTCCTGGGGCATCGCGCCCTTGAACGGCAGCTTCTGCTGGCCGACGACCTCCATCTTCTCCGTGTCGACCTTGAGGAGTTCGCCGGAGAACTCGCAGGAGACCACGAAGTAACGGCCGTCCGCGGAGAAGTCGGCGTGGTTGACCCCGTAGCAGGTCACCGGGACGGTCTTCTTGCGGTCCATGGTGTGGGGGTCACGGAAGACGAGTTCCCGATCCAGCGAGGCCATGACGACGGCGTACTTGCCGTTGGGGGTGAAGTACAGGTTGTAGGGGTCGTGCACCTCGACCGCCTTGCCCGCCTTCCCCGTCGCCGGGTCGATCGGGGTCAGCGTGTGGCCGCGGTTGTTGTTGACCCAGAGCGTCTTGAGGTCCCAGGAGGGGACCACGTGCTGCGGCTGCACTCCGACGGGGATGGTCTCGACGACCTTGTAGGTGGTGGGGTCGATGACGGAGACGGTGTTGGAGTTGGTGTTGGGGACGTACACCCGGGAGGGAAACTTGCGCACCACGGGCGAGAGCTTTCCCGGGCGGTCGGCCGCATAGATGTCCTTCGGATCGAGGACGGGCGGCATCCCCGGCAGCCCGGCGGGAACGGCTTCTTTCGGTGCGACGGGAGGCGCGGCCTTGGTGCGGCTCGCCGCCGCCTTGGCCCTCTCCGCTTCGGTGCCGCTCGCCGCGGTCTCGGTCTGGTCACTGCCGCATCCCGCCAGCAGGGCGATCAGCGTCCCGGCGACAAGGGTTGCGGCGCGCCGGGTGACTCTCAGGGGGGTGGTGGTTGTCGGGTGCATCAGCTCAGCAGCTCCGTGGTGGTCACCGCGCGCAGTCCGCGGCGGTCGAGATCGTCGAGGAGGGCGGGCAGTGCGGCGACCGTGTCCGCGTAGCCGAAGTGGAGGCTCACCACCGATCCGCGCCGGATCTGCCCGGTGACGGTACGGGTCACGGCCGTGGGCCCGGGCGAGGTGGAGTCCAGGGAGTCGAGGTCGTACGAGAGGACGTGGGGGTATCCGGCCCGTTGGGCGAGGCGGGTGATGAGCGGGGTGGTGTGTTGGGTGCGCGAGGGTCGGAACCAACTGCCGATGGACCCGGTCAGGGTGCGCAGCCGCCGGGCGCATCCGACGATCTCCGCCTGGGCGTCGGCCTCGCTCATCTCGGTGATGGTCAGATGGCGCTGGGTGTGGTTGCCCAGGTCGTGACCGCCGTCCAGGATCCTGCGGGCGAGATCGGGGTGTTCGTCGAGCCAACTGCCCACGGCGAGGACGGTGATCCGCGCGTCGGCCCGTTCGGCTTCGGCGAGCAGGGCCCGTGCGGTGGCCGGATCGCCGTGTCCGTGGAAGGTGAGGGCGACCCGGTCGCGGTCACGCGGCCCGTGGGTGATCTCCGCGGGCTGTCCGGGGAAGCGGCGTGCGGTGGGCGCGGCCCGGCCGGCGGGTCCCCGGGACGGCGGGGCCCCGGAAGGCGTGACTGCGGGCGGGCGGGGGCCGGTCGACACCGGGCCCGTGCCGGCACAGCCGGTGGCGAGGGCACCCGCGACGGCGGCCCCGACTCCCGTGCGCAGGGCGCGGCGGCGGTCGATCGAGGTCACGGAAGAGCACAGTAGGGGCGAATCAGGTAAAAAATAATGATTGCCCCAGTTTGTCAAACATGTCGGGTCGCCTCACCGAAGTCCGGCAGATCAAGGAAACGTCAACCGCGGGCGGCATTCATCCGCTATTTGCGAGGCATAAGAGGGATCTCGCCTATAAATCTTGCTTGATATAGGAATTTTTACACCATATGGGCGATGCAAGATTTTGGCGTACCCGGGTCTTCTGTCATAGTCGAGGCACGACCCCCTTTTGACCCGGGCCAGGTCGTCATCAGCGGCCGTGGAGACACCCCCCATTCCGCGGCGCTTCACAGATGCCTCCGGCACGCACCGATACCCTCGGCCCGCCGGGGGCTTCTGTGTCCCCCGGCGAGAATCGAACGCGGGCCGGCGGCGAACCGCCCGTCGAGAGCCGACCGACCGAGGCCCCACTCGTACCCGTACCGCAGGTCGGAACCCGCGCCCGATTCAGGGCTCTAGATCGACGGGGAGTGGCGCTCGGGCACCCGCATCTCGAACCAGGTCGTCTTGCCCCGTGGCAACAGATCCACGCCCCAGCGGTCGGAGAGCTTGTCCACGAGGAAGAGGCCCCGCCCACTGACATCCATCGGCTGTACCGGGAGCAGACAAGGCAGGCCGCGCGAGGGGTCGCGCACCTCGATCCTGATCCAGCCCCTGCGGCGCACCATCCGCAACCCGAACACCCGTGCACCGGTGTGGCGCACGGCATTGCCCACGAGTTCCGAGACCAGCAGCACCGCGTACTCGGCGGTCTGCGCGGACAGACCCCACTGCCGGGCCACCACCCCGTGCGTGAGCCTTCGGGCCGTGGCGGCGGATTCCGGGCGGGACGGAAGGCGGATCTCCTCGTCGGTCGGATTGCCGAACAGTTCCAGTGCCTTCAGGGCCTGTTCGTCCTCGACGGTGACCGCCGAACGGGTGGCGACAGCGCCACCGCGCTGCCGCGGTTGCTCCACACCTTCAAGGCCCGCCATGCCCCCCATCATGGCCGCTGGGCGCGGTGCCCGTGGTCGATCCCCTGGAATGCCGACCGCGGAGTTGACCGTTCCGGAGCCGCCCCGGCCATGGCGATGACATATGCCAGGGGCGCCGGACCGCCCTGGAAAGTCGACCATGCCGGTATTGACATATGGTCAACAGTCCGCCGACAACGCCTCGACCAGCGGCTTCTCGGGTTCGTACAGATCTACGAGGGTACGGAGTGCCGGCCCGGGTGCCCGGCGGACCCGGGCCCCGAACCCGGCTCGGGCGCCCTCGTCCGGCGGCCCTGACTACTGAAAGGTCCCTGCGAAAGAGGTTCGGTCAGCGAAAGACGGCCTTGCCCGGACCATCCTCCACGAAACTGCGCATACCGATCTCACGGTCCTCGGTCGCGAACAGCCCCGCGAACCAGTTCCTTTCGATCGTCAGACCCGTCTCCACATCGGTCTCCAGCCCGGCGTCGACGCACTCCTTGGCGGCACGCAGCGCCAGCGCCGGGCCCTTCGCCAACGCGGCTGCCCATGCGTGCGCCTGCTCGTAGACCTCGGCCGCGGGAACGACCCGGTCCACCAGACCGAGCGCGAGCGCCTCATCGGCCCTCACCTGACGGCCGGTGAAGATCAGGTCCTTGGCCCGGGAGGGGCCGATCAGCCGGGCGAGGCGCTGGGTGCCGCCCGCGCCGGGGATCAGCCCGAGCAGGATCTCGGGCTGCCCCAACTTGGCGTTGTCCGCGGCGATTCGAAAGTCGGCACAGAGTGCGAGTTCGCACCCGCCACCGAGGGCGTAGCCCGTCACGGCCGCCACCACGGGCTTGGGAATGCGGGCGACGGCGGTGAAGGACTCCTGGAGCGCCCGGGCCCGCACCACCATTCCGGCGTGGTCCATGCGCTGCATCTCCTTGATGTCCGCACCCGCCGCGAACACCTTCTCCCCGCCGTAGAGGATCACAGCGCGGACGTCGTCACGGCGGCCGACCTCGTCGGCCAACTCCCGCAGTCGGTCCTGGATCGCGATGTCGAGCGCATTCATCGGCGGGCGGTCGAGGCGGATGGTGCCCACGCCGTCGCGGACGTCGAGGGTCACGGTGGTGGCAGTCGTCATGCAGGCAGGTTAACCGGCGCTAACGCAAGGGGGCCCGGCACTGTGAGGTACAGCACCGGGCCCGGGCGCGTGCGCGTCGCGCTCGACTCCTACTTGGTCCACTCCGCCCAGGACATGTTCCAGCCGTTCAGGCCGTTGTCCGGGGTTATCTGCTTGTCCTCCGAGTTCTGCACGACCACCACATCGCCGATCAGGGAGTTCTCGAAGAACCAGCGGGCGGGGGCGTCCGGGTCACCGCCGCCGCGGACGTCACGCAGGCTGACGCAGCCGTGGCTGACGTTCTGCGAACCGAAGGTCCCCGCGGAGGCCCAGTAGTTGCCGTGGATGAAGGTGCCGGACGTGGACAGCCGCATGGCGTGCGGCACGTCCTTGATGTCGTACTCGCCGCCGAAGCCGACGGTGGCCCCGTCCATCCGCGTGACCTTGTACTTCTCGCTGATGACCATCTGACCGTTGTAGGTGGTCGAGGAGGGCGCTCCCGCGGTGATCGGGATGTCCTTGATCTGCACGCCGTCCCGGACGACCTTCATCCGCTTGGAGGTGGCGTCGACGGTGGACACCTGGCTGCGGCCGATGGTGAACGAGATGGTCTTGGCCTGCTTGCCGTAGACGCCCGGCCGCCCCTCGACGCCGTCGAGGTTGAGCGCGACCGTGACCTTGGTGCCCGGGGCCCAGTACTTCTCGGGCCGGAAGTCGAGCCGGTCGTTGCCGAACCAGTGGCCCTCGATCGGCACGGCGGGCACCGCCGTCACCTTGATCGCCTTCTCGACGACCTCCGGGTTGGTGATGCCGCGGGTGAACTTCAAGGAGACCGGCATCCCGACCCCGACCGTGGACTTGTCCTCAGGGGTGTAGTGCCCGATGAAGGTGTTCTTCGGTACGAGGGTGGTGAAGACGGCGTCCTTCGCGGACTGTCGTCCGTCCTTGTCCTTGGCCACGGCGTGCACCTTGTAGCGCGTGGACGCCGCCAGATGGTGCAGGGGCTCCCAGGAGCCGCCGTTGGCGGAGATCTTGCCCTGGACCGTACCGCCCTTGTCGTCCTGGACCGTGACCGTGGTGAGTTTGCCCTGTGCGGCTGTGACCTTGAGGGCCCCGCTGGTGGCGACCGCCGTGGCACCGGCCTTCGGGGCGATGGTCACGACCGCCTGGGAGGCGGCGTTGCCGACCCGTCCGCTGTCCCCGCCCTTGCTGTCGCCCTTCGCGGTGCCGCCGCCGCCACATGCGGTGACCAGGACGAGCATCGCTCCCACTGTCCCCGCGACCAGAGCCGAACGCCTGCGCCGTCGAGGAAGACCAACCGATGTCCCCGATATCGGATGCCCGTTCTTCATGGCTTCTCCCCTCGCACGGCCCGGCCCCGCCTAGGCCCTCACCCCCGCGCGTCTTCTCACACGCACATCGAACAGACAACCACACGGGTGGTGGTGGATTGTTCGCGTGATTGTCACCGTTCAGTCCCAACGGGCAGGGGGCTCAACGGTCGGACGGGGGTCGGCGTCGGAGGGTCCGGCACTCCCGGAGGAACGATTCAGCCGGGACGACCCGGAACCGTGCGGTGTGCGGTGCACGGCGCCCCCACCACACACCGCACGCCTCGCACCGCACACCGCACACCGCACACCTCGCACCGAGCACCGAGCACCGAGCACCGAGCACCGAGCACCGAGCACCGAGCACCGAGCACCGAGCATGTGCAACGGCACCCGGGCGTCGGGGTATCGGGGCACTGCCGGAGCAGCGGCTCAGCGCAGGGCGGAGCCCTGCTTCCACTGCGTCCACTGCATGTTCCACCCGCTCAGACCGTTCCCGGGTGCGACCTGCTTATCGGGAGAGTTGATGACCTCGACCACATCGCCGACGATCGTGCGGTCGAAGAACCAACCGGCCGGGGTGTCCGCGCTGCCGCCCTTCACATCGCGCAGTCCGACACAGCCGTGACTGACGTTGACCTGGCCGAAGATCTCCGCGGCTGCCCAGTAGTTGCCGTGCAAGAACGTGCCGGACTCGGTCAGCCGCATGGCGTGCGGCACGTCCTTGATGTCGTACTCACCGCCGAACCCGACGGTCCTGCCGTTCATCCTCGTGACGTCGAACAGTTCGCTGACCACCATCTTCCCGTTGTACGTGGTCGACTTGGGCGCACCCGCCGTGATCGGCACCGTCGCCAGGAGCCGCCCGTCCCTGCGGACCTGCATCGTCTTGGCCTCGGCGTCCACCAGGGAGATCTGGGACCGGCCGACGGTGAAGGTGATCCGCTTGTTCTGGATGCCGTAGGCACCGGGGGCCGCCTCGACATCGCGCAGCCGCACGTCGACGGTGACCTGGGTGCCCGGCTCCCAGTACTCCTTGGGGCGGAAGTCGAGCCGGTCCCGGTCGAACCAGTGGCCGGCGATCTCCACCGGCGGGTCCGACGTGACCTTGATGGCCCTCTCGACGGCGGCCCGGTCCGCGATCTTCTGGTTGAAGTCGAAGGAGACGATCATTCCGGTGCCCACGGTGGCCCGGTTCTCCGGTTTGAAGTAGCCGATGAACCGGTTCTCGGGCACCGCGGTGGTGAAGGTGGTGTGCCGGGCCGAGCGACGGCCGTGGGCATCGAGGGCCACCACGTCGACGCTGTACTTGGCGGCGAGGTCCAAGCGGGTGCCCTGCGCCGGGAGCCAGCGCAGGCCGTCGTCGGAGATGCCGCCAGCCACAGGAGCCGGGGTGTCGCTCTCGATGCGCATCACCGTCACGCGTTCCAGCCGCCCGCTGGGCAGTCGGACTTCCAGTCGCCCGTCCGTGGCGATGCCCCTGGCTCCGTCGTCGGGCACGACCCGGATGGTGTCAGCGGGTGACGGCGGTTTGCCGAAGGCTCCGACTCCGCTCCCGGTGCAGCCGGCGAGGGCTCCCAGCAGTCCTGCGCATGTCAGGGCGGCGACCACGCCCCGTTCGGCCCGCTTCAGTACGTGTCTCACGCACCACCCAACGACCACAGCCCGGTAGGGAAACGTGGCGAAATGGGATGATCCGCCACCTGAGTACGCCTCGGGCGCCACTCACGTCCGGAACGGCGGTCGATCCGGAACGGCGGTCGATCCGAACGGTCAGCCAATCCGGGCCGACCTCCGGTCGAAGGGCGGTGCGGGCCCCGAGAACGACCCGTTGCGGGGAGCTGCGGACCCGGGAACGGAAGGCCGAGAAGTGACCGGGATCGCTCACAAATTCAGGTGAGCGATGTCAGGTATCAATCGTAGGCTCACTCCTGATGTCCACTTCACATGTAGCCACCAAGGACCAGTCCGTCGTGCGATCGCTGCTGCGCCTGTGGCCGTACGTACGACCGGTCCGCGTGCGGCTCTTCAGCGCCGCCTTCGTGGCGATCGTCGCCTCCTGTATGAGCCTGGTCATCCCCCTCGTCCTGAAGTGGATAGTGGACGGGCCGGTCGCCGACCGGGACACGGGTGGCATCTGGCTCGGCGCGTTCGTCCTCTTGGCCCTCGGCATCGTCGAGGCGCTCCTGTTCGGCTTTCGGCGCTGGCTGGTCGCCCGACCGCTCGCGGGGGTCGAGGCCCGCATGCGCGCCGCGCTCTTCGCGCACCTCCAGCGGCTGCCGATGGCCTTCCACGATCGGTGGGCCTCGGGGCAACTGCTCTCGCGCGGCACCACGGACCTGATGCTGGTGCGGATGTTCCTGGCGTTCCCGCTGACGTTCCTCCTGGTCAACGGCACCACGATTCTGATCGGATTCGTCATCCTGCTCTGGCAGCAGTGGACCCTCGGCCTGGTGCTGCTGGCCCCGATCGTGCCGTTGTTTGTGCTCTGCTCCTACTTCGAGTCGCGCTACTCGCTGGCCGCTCGGCGTGCTCAGGACCAGGTCGGCGATCTGACGACGGTGGTCGAGGAGAGCGTGCTCGGCATCCGCATCGTCAAGGGCTTCGGGCGCAACCGCAGCCAGGCCCGCGCCTTCCACGAACTCGCGCGGGAACTGCGCGGTACGGAACTGGTCAAGGCACGGCTGCTGGCCGGCATCTGGGCGGCCGTGACGGTGCTTCCCGAGATCGCCGTCGGCGGCGCCCTGGTCCTCGGCACCGTGCAGGTCGCCGACGGCGACCTGTCCGCGGGCACCCTGGTGGCCTTCCTCTCCACCGCGCTGGCGCTGCGCTGGCCGGTGGAATCCATCGGTTTCCTGCTGGCGATGAGCCAGGAGGCCGCCACCGCGACGAACCGTTACTTCGAGGTGATGGACGTCGACCCGGAGTCGCCGACCTCGACCGGCCCGACGGTCGCGGGCGATTCCCCTCCTACCGGACCGGCGCAACCGACGGTGGACGGGGCGGCGAAGCGGGGCGAGATGCGCTTCGAGGGGGTCGAGTTCCGCTACCCCGACGCGGCGCCGGACAGCGTGCCCGTACTCGCCCGGATCGATCTCGCCGTCCGCCCCGGGGAGACGATGGCCCTGGTCGGGGGCACCGGCAGCGGCAAGACCACGCTCACCGCCTTGGTCCCCCGACTGCACGAGGTGACGGCCGGGCGGATCACCCTGGACGGTCAGGACATCGCGCGGCTGCCGCGCGAACGGCTGCGCGGCCTGGTGTCGGTGGCGTTCGAGGAACCGACCCTCTTCTCGGCGACGGTCGCGGAGAACGTCCTGATGGGTGCCGAGGACGCCTCCCCCGGAGATCTGGAACGCGCACTCGACGTGGCGCAGGCGTCGTTCGTGCACTCCCTGCCGCAGGGCGGGGACACCGAGGTCGGTGAGCAGGGCCTGAGCCTCTCGGGCGGCCAGCGCCAGCGGTTGGCGCTGGCCCGTGCCGTCGTCGGACGCCCGCGGTTCCTCGTGCTCGACGACCCCCTGTCCGCCCTGGACGTCCACACCGAGGCCCTGGTGGAAGCGGCGCTGCGGCAGGTCCTGAAGGACACCACCGCACTCGTCGTGGCCCACCGGCCGTCGACGGTGCTGCTCGCGGACCGGGTGGCCCTGCTGTCGGGAGGACGGATCGCGGCGGTCGGCACGCACCAGGAACTGCTGCGGACGAACGCCGAGTACGCCTGGCTGATGTCGGGTGCTGAGGCCGCAGCGACGACGCAGACATCGCCCGGTACCGGCCCGGCCGTCCCCGCCGCAGCGATCGAGAGCTCCCTGGAAGGAAACGTACGATGACCGCCGCCAGCAAGCCCGCCCGATCCGGCGGGCCCGGCAGTACGGATACCGGCCGGCAGCCCGCATCGGACGGCCGGCACCCCGGGTCGGGAGCGACCGCACTGGAGTCGGAGCCGGCGGGCGTCGACCGTACGGATCCTGCGGATGCCGAAACCACCGGAGCCGTGCACGGCGACGGATCGAGTGTGGACACCGGGTCGGCGCCCACCGCCGATCCCCCCGCACCCAGCGCTCTCGGGGCCGGCGCGGTCGAAGACCCCTTCGACCAGGACGATCTGCCCAGCGAGAAGGGCGCGACCGGACGGCTGTTGCGTTCGCTCCTGGCACCCCATCGCGCCCGGGTGCTGTGCGTCGCGGTGATCCTGCTGTTCCAGCAGGCCGCCATCCAGGCCGGCCCGCTCCTCGTCGCGTACGCCATCGACCGCGGAGTGCCGGCCTTCCGCGAGCACGACTACGGACCGCTGATCGCCGTCGCCGCCGGATACGCCATCGCCTCGCTGAGCGCGGGAGTGCTCCAGTACCTGTTCATCATGGTGTCGGGTCGGCTCAACCAGGACGTCCTGCTCGACCTCCGCGGACGGATCTTCCGTCATGCGCAGGCACTGAGCGTGGACTTCCATGACCGCTACACCTCGGGGCGCTTGATCTCCCGGTCCACGACGGACGTGGAGTCCCTGCGCGAACTACTGGAGGAGGGCCTCCAGGAGCTCATCAATGTGGTCCTCGCGTTCGTCTACATCTCGATCATGCTGCTCTGGCTGGACCTGGGCCTCGGCGCGGTCGCCGTCGCCTCCTTCGTCCCGCTGTATCTGCTGGTGCGGCTCTACCAGAAGCGCGCGGGAGCCATCTACAGCGAGCGCTCGACCGCCATGGCGGGGGTCATCGTCAAGTTCGCCGAGACCATGAACGGCATCCGTCCGGTGCGGGCGTTCCGCCGCGAAGAGGCCAACGACGCCGCGTTCGCCGTCCTCAACGAGCGGCACAGCCGCAGCAACGGGGATTCGCTGCTGGAGATGGCCCGCTATGTGTTGGGCTCGCGCCTGGTCGCGAACACCGCCGTGGCCGGCATCGTCCTGTGGGGTGCCTACCGGGTGGCGGACGGGGGGCTCGCGCTCGGCGTGCTGGCCGCCGCCGTGCTCTATCTGCGCCGGCTGTACGACCCGATCGACCGGCTGGGCATGTTCCTCAACTCCTACGAGTCCGCCGCCGCGTCGCTACGGAAGATCGCGGGGCTGCTGGCCCAGGAACCGACCGTACCGGAAGCACACGACCCCATCGAGCTCCCTTCGCGGCAGGGCGATCACCCCGGCCGGGAGGTGGTCTTCGAGGGGGTCAGCTTCGGCTATCGCACCGGCGGCGAGGTGCTGCCGTCCTTTGAACTGACGATCCCCGCAGGTCAGACGCTCGCAGTCGTGGGCGCCACCGGTGCCGGCAAATCCACGCTGGCCAAGCTGCTGGCCCGCTTCTACGATCCGTCCGCGGGCCGCATCCTCCTCGACGGCGTGGATCTGCGGCGCCTGGCCACACCTGAACTGCGCCGGGGCGTGGTGATGGTGACCCAGGAGTCCTTCCTCTTCTCCGGAACGGTCGCCGAGAACATCGCCATCGGCCGTCCCGACGCCTCCCGTGCGGACATCGAACGGGCCGCCAAGGCGATGGGGGCCCATGACTTCATCGTCGCCCTGCCGGACGGCTACGACACGGACGTCCGCAAGCGCGGCGGAAGGATCTCCGCAGGTCAACGCCAACTGGTGGCCTTCGCCCGGGCGCTGCTCGCGGACCCGTCCGTACTGATCCTGGACGAGGCCACCAGCTCGCTGGACATCCCGGGCGAACGCGCGGTGCAGCACGCCATGGACACGGTGCTGCGCGGACGCACGGCCGTGGTGATCGCCCACCGGCTCTCCACGGTCGAAGGCGCCGATCGGGTCCTGGTGATGGACGGGGGCCGGATCGTGGAGGACGGCAGCCCGGCCGAACTCATCGGCGGTACGGGACGCTTCGCACGGCTGCACCGGGCGTGGCGCGACAGTCTGGTGTAGGGGTGCGCGGTTCCGCGGTTCAGTCGGGCGGTTCAGTCAGGCAGTCGGCCGGGGCGCTGAGCAGGGTGGTTGCCAGGGTGAGGAGTTCTGCGTCCGTCGCGGCGCTGCGGTGGTCGGCGATGCCCGAGCGGAACAGTGACGCCCCTTCCATCAGCATGGTGAACACCGCGGCCCGGGAACGACAGTCCCGGTCCGACAGGTCCGACCTGTGGCGCCGTACGAAGGCGCTGACCTGGTCCTGGTAGTCGCGGTAGAAGCCGCGGACGGCCGATGCGACCGTGTCGTCGTGGGCGGCGAGCGCCCAGAGTTCGGTGAACAGCCGTACCAGCCGGGGGTCCTCCTGCTCGGCGAGGAGGGTTCGCACCATGGCGGCGGTGTCCGGGGGCTGCACCGTCGTGTCGGGGTCGAGCAGCGGTTGCAGTCGGTCGAGCGAGCGGCTCAGTACCCGGGCGAGCACCGCGCCCACCAGGTCGGCGCGCGTGGGGAAGTAGTACTGGAGGTGTCCTAGGCGGACCTGTGCCGCCGTGGCGACGGCCCGCATGGACAGCTCCGCGTATCCCGCCGTGAAGAGGACCGATTCGGCGGCGTCCAGGAGTGCTTCGCGCTTGAGTGCGCCCTTCTCGGTGCCGGCCGGTCGACCGGGTGGTGTGGTCGGGGAGGTGTTCATCGGGTCCGTCCCGGTGCGAGTGCCAGCGCGTCGGTCGCGGTGTCGCCGAGGTTGACCGTCACGCCGTGGGCGACCAACTGTTCCAGTGCCCGTGCGGGGTCGGGGGCCTGCTCGGGGAAGACGACGCCGGCCGGGGCGGGTGCGCCGTCGGCGCCGAGGATCCGCTGGAGGGCGAGCAGTCCACCGAGCGCGGTCAGGCGGGCTTGGCCCGCCGGGTCCACGACGGTCGCGGTCCTGGTGCGTCCCGCGTGATGGACGTCGATGCGCAATCGGGCGGTGCCTCCTTCGCCGGGTGCGTACAGCAGGGCGCGACGGGCGGAGGTGAAGCGTTCTCCGCGGCCCCAGCGGAAGAACCCGAGCCGTTTGGCGGCCAACAGCGCCGCGGTGGAGGCGGCGGAGCTGAAGCCGATGTGGGTGGTCGCGGTGGTGGTGCCGAGGGTGAGCGGCAGGGTGAACTGCTCGGGGGTGTCGATGCTGGCCACCTTGGTGTCGTCCGCGCCGATGCGGACGCGTCGGGCGTCGCTGAGCGGCGCGATCGTGTGCCGCCGGCCGTCGCGGACGACTTCGAAGTCGAGCCCCAGGCGGTCCATGAACTCCACCGAGTCGGCGCCGGCGCGATCGGCGAGGTCCCAGCGGATGGCCGTCTCCACGCGGTCGGCGCCGCCGAGTTCGGCGGCGAGCGCGGCGGCGACCAGGGGGACGACACCTCCCATCCAGGCGGAGGAGAGCAGGACCGGGGAGGTGGGGTTGAGCAGGGCGGCGACCGTTGCGGCGCGCTGCACGCGGGCGGTCCATCGGGTGAGGTCCGCATGGGGCACCCCGCCGTGGATCGCGGCCCTCAGCACCCGGTCGTCGGGATCGTTGACCATGCTGATCACCGCCCGGACGGATGTGCGCAGCGGTGTCGGGTCGGCCAGGTCCCAACGCACGAGTCGGGCGCCCGTCTCCTTCGCCACGTCCTCGCCGCGTTCGAGGCTGCGGCCGGCGAGGAGGAGCGGCCAGTGGGGTGCGGCCAGCCTGGCGAGTTCGGCGCCGACCGTGCCGTAGCCGCCGACGAGGAGCACGGGGCCGCTGGGGTCGAAGGTCAGTTCATCGTCCATGGAGCCAATATAGGTCACCCGACCTATAAATGCCGCAGGGGAGGGCCAGACACACCGGACGCGGGTCGACATCCACCGCCGATCCGACCGTGCGCCTTCGACCCGCCAGACGGGCAACCCGGAAGGCGCGGACCAACCCACCGGGATTTGGCCGCTGGATTTTGGCCAGCGCCATGGGCCGCATCCGCGGGTGGGAAGCGCGCACCCACCCTCGGACACAGCCTCCCGGCCGCACAGGGAGCGATCGAGCGCACCAAGGGGTGAACCCCACGCTTGACCGGGGAAACCACGGCTCACGCAGCCGCTTTTCGGCGACACGGAGTGCCCCTCCGACTACCGCACCACCGAGCTCACCGCTCAACGGACATGACCGCACGGTCAACGGACGACTTCCAGCCAAATTCTTGACGCGCCCCTGACAGAAGTCATGCGCTCCTGCAACTCTTCCCCCGGTCCCCGCACCACGTACCACGCACCACACGCTCCGCATGCTCTGCCCGGACGACCCACCCCGCCGTCCGTCACCCCCTCGCAGAAGGAGTCCGCGTGAGACCCACGCATCGCCGGCGCGCCACCGCGACCGGAGCACTCATAGCGACCGCGGCACTGCTCGCCGTCGGCTTCCAAACCGGCGCGGTCGCCCAGCCCACCGCCGCCGCACCCGGTGCCGCACAAGTGGGCAAGCCCGACCCGGGCGCACTCCCCAAGAGCCTGAGCCCCGCGCAGCGTGCGGAGTTGATCCGTCAGCAGAGCGCCACCACGGCGGCCACGGCCAAGGAGCTCGGGCTCGACGCCCAGGAGAAGCTGGTCGTCCGCGATGTCGCGCAGGACCGTGACGGCACCGTCCACACCCGGTACGAGCGGACCTTCGCCGGACTGCCGGTGCTCGGCGGCGACCTCGTGGTCGCCGAGACCAAAGCGGGTACGACCGAGTCGGTCAGCAGGGCGTCCGCAGCCACCCTGAAGGGTGTGAACACCACCGCTCCGCTCGCCCCCGCCGCCGCGGAGAAGCAGGCGCTCGGCCGGGCGAAGGCGGAGGGCTCCACCAAGACGACGGCGGACCGTGCCCCGCGGAAGGTCGTCTGGCTGGCCCAGGGCGGAAAGCCGGTCCTCGCGTACGAGACCGTCGTCGGCGGGCTCCAACACGACGGCACCCCCAATGAGCTGCACGTGATCACCGACGCCAACAGCGGTGCGAAGCTGTTCGAGTGGCAGGCCGTCCAGAACGGCACGGGCAACACGCAGTACAGCGGCCAGGTCACCCTGGGCAGTTCGGGTTCCGGCTCCTCGTTCAACCTGACGGACGGTGGCCGCGGCAGCCACAAGACGTTCAACCTCAACCGGGCCACGTCCGGGACCGGGACCCTGTTCTCCGGGCCGGACGACGTCTGGGGCAACGGGCAGCCGTCGAACCTGGAGACCGCAGGTGCCGACGCCGCCTTCGGCGCCGGTCTGACCTGGGACTACTTCAAGAACGTCCATGGCCGCAGCGGCATCCGCGGTGACGGTGTCGGCGCCTCGTCCCGGGTGCACTACGGCAACAACTACGTCAACGCGTTCTGGCAGGACAGCTGCTTCTGCATGACCTACGGCGACGGCGCTGCCAACGCCAAACCGCTCACCTCGATCGACGTCGCCGCCCACGAGATGGCCCACGGCATCACCTCGGCCACGGCGAAGCTGGTCTACAGCGGTGAGTCCGGCGGTCTGAACGAAGCGACCTCCGACATCTTCGCCGCCGCCGTCGAGTTCTACGGCGCCAACGCCTCCGACCCCGGTGACTACCTGGTCGGCGAGAAGATCGACATCCGGGGCAACGGCACTCCGCTGCGGTACATGGACCAGCCGAGCAAGGACGGCGTGTCCAAGGACTACTGGTACGCCGGCATCGGCAGCGTCGATGTCCACTACTCGTCCGGTCCGGCGAACCACTGGTTCTTCCTCGCATCCGAGGGCAGTGGGGCCCGGACCGTCAACGGCGTGAACTACAACTCGCCCACCAGCGACGGGCTGCCGGTCACCGGCATCGGCCGTGAGAAGGCCGCGCTGATCTGGTACAAGGCGCTCACGACCAAGTTCAACTCGACGACCAACTACGCGGGTGCGCGGGCCGGCACGCTGGCCGTGGCCACCGAGTTGTACGGGGCGACCAGCGCCGAGGTGAAGTCGATCACCGATGCCTGGGCCGGGGTCAACGTCGGCGCTCGTCCCGGCGGGGGCAACCCCGACCCGGGCACGGTCTTCGAGAACAACGCCGATGTCGCCATCCCGGACAACGGCGCAGCCGTCACCTCCTCGGTGACGGTCTCCGGACGCACGGGCAATGCACCGGCCGCCCTGCGCGTGGGTGTGGACATCATCCACACCTGGCGCGGTGACCTGGTCGTGGACCTCGTCGCACCCGACGGCACGGTCTTCCCGCTGAAGCCGTACAGCGGTTCGGACTCCGCGGACAACGTGCAGACGACCTACACCGTCAATGCCTCGGGCGAAGTGGCGAACGGGGTCTGGAAGCTGCGGGTCCAGGACCGGGCGGCCCAGGACACCGGGTACATCAACAGCTTCAAGCTCACGTTCTAACCGACCCGGTCCGCTCACCGGTCGATTCGGGTGAAGCCCGGGAGGACTCCGTGTCCTCCCGGGCTTCACCGTTCTCTGCCTCCGCGGCCGGGCCAGTGCTCGGGGAGCGGTCCGTTGTCACCGGTCAACGCACCCGCACCGGTCACCACCAGGACTCCGGGGGCCAAGGTGCGCCACCCGCCGTCGTGCTCGTCGCGTACGAGGAAGAGCACCGCCCGCCGCACGCCCCTGAGCGGATCGACGGGAACACCGTCGGGGCCGCGCTCCGGAGCGACCGTGACGCGGAGTGCGCGATGGCCCGTCTCATCGCCCTTCAGCACCGGGAGGCCCACCGTGCTCACCGAGTAGACGCGTGCATCGGCCACGGTCTCGGCGTACGGTCCGATGTCGGCGGTCACCACGTACTCCGCCCGTTCCAGCGCCTCGCCCGGGCTGCTCATGCGTACGCCTTCCGTCCTCGGGAAACGGTCGTGCCGCCCATCTGCTCGGTGGGCGGCACGACCGTGCTCGAACCGGTGGTCAGGTGGCCAGGCTCCCCATGTTGTAGGTGGAGGTGTACCCGATCCAGCTGTAGTGCTTGGCACCGCCGAAGGAACCGGAGTGCACCCCGCGTGCCGTCGATCCGGTGGTGCCACTGGCGACCGCACCACCGCTGTCACCGCCGGCACTGGCGTACGAGGCGGCCGACTGCCCGTAGACCACACAGCCGCAGGTGCTGCTGGTGTGACTGGCGTTGACGGAGGAGATGGTGCCGCAACGGGCGCTCTCGGAGTTGCGTCCGAACAGACAGGAGGTCGCCCCGACGGTGCCGAGTGCCGAGCCGGTCACCACCCGGGCCTTGACCGCGGCGCTCTCGTAGAGCCAGGGCTGGCCGCCGCTCGGGATGGAGACGTACCGCATGTCGGCGTGGGTGCCGGCGGCGAGGGCGTTGATGTTGGTGAGCGAGCCGTAGGCCCCTGCACCCGAACTGACCGTGCCGGAGTTGGTGCCCCAGGCGCAGTGGCCCGCGGTCACGGCTCCGCGCACACCGGCCCGGTTGACGACCCAGCCGATCGAACAGAGCACACCGGCGAAGCCCACCCCCACTCCACCGCGGCGCGGTGAGTCACAGACGTTGCGGGAGGTGCACGCTTCTTCGACGCCTTCGCCCTCGCTGAGCTGCGCCGGCACGCCGAGTCCCGCCAGCGCCGAGCGCAGTGGGAGGGTCGGGGTGCCGGGGCGGACGGTCACCTTGAGCCGGTTGGCGATGACGTCTTCGGCGACGGCCACCACCGGGGAGGTGCCCCGGGCGGTACCGACCGATCCCCACAGGGCCTTCATCGCCCGGGTGAGCTGGGCGGACGAGTGCTTGACCGCACGGAACTCCACGGCCGACCGGGCGCTGCCCGCGGCCTCGGCCCGATCGAGCAGGCGCTCCCTGGTCTGTTGGTCGGGGAGGGCTCCGGCGAACTGGACCACGAACCGCCCGCCGTTACGGTTGTCGAGGAAGTGCCCGGCGAAGTCGTTGCGTTGGGCGTACGTGCGGACGGTGGGTTCGACCGCGGCGACGAGTGCGTCCCGTCGCCTCATCTCGGCCGCCTCATCGGCGGTGCCGATGAACCCCCAGGCGTTGACGAGGGAGCGCACTCCGGCCGTGGTGCCGGAGCGCTGTTCGACGAGGGAGTGCAGCCGGCCGCCGGGCGCGGGGAAGCCGAGTTCTCCGCGTAGGCGTGAGGACTCGGCGAGCACCGCCCGATCGGCGGGCGATGCGGTGGGGACGGCCGGGGAGGGGGGTGTCGTCTGGGCGGCGGCCGGTACGGCGAGGGGCACGAGCATTCCGGCCGCCGCAAGGAACGGCACCACGAGGGATCGAAGTCTCATCAGACCTCCACATCGAAACACGGGGGAGCATGGAAGCCATGCACAGTCCCGAGTAGTCATGCACATGACAATTCCATGAACGGAGAAGCGCGGAGTGGACGCTAGGACCGCCCCCAGAAGGGGTCAAGGGGACCCATCACGGAGGGTGCACCTCCGATTGATGCCGAATCCCCATGGTTCGCCCCCTGGCCAGCCCTTCCCGAACACCTCACACACCACGTCCACCACAGAAGTTGACGCGAAGCGGACCATGGATCTGGCGGGGAGCACCGACTTGACAGCCGTACGGGCACCTCCGTGGACCGATGGCCGGCTGACACACTCACCCCATGGAGCCCGATCTCACCCTGCTGCGCCAACTGGTCGAAGGGTCGCCCGCCGTCAGGGCCACCCCGTCCCGAGGCGTCCCCGAGCCCGCGATCCGTGCGGCGGAGTCCCTTGTGGGCGGGCTGCCCGGGTCCTACCGCTGGTGGCTCTCCACCTATGGGACGGGCAGCCTGCACGGCTCGGAGATCGCGACAATCGTGCCCGACGACCACGGCGACGCGTACGAATCCCTCATCGCACCCGGTCGGCTCCACGGCGACCGGCTCTCCTTCTACGACGAGCCGGACGGCGGCGACGGTTACGCCTTCGCCCTCGACCGACCCGTGGGCCAGGAGTACGCGGTGGTGCGCCGGGACCACTTCACGGGCGAGGAGGAGGAGACCGCCCAGAGCTTCGCCGGCTTCCTCAGCGTCAAAACCGCCCTGGCGAACGGCCTGGGGGACGGCCCCAACCCCACCGTGGCCCGCCTGTGGCGCACGACCCCCGGGGTACTGCTCCCGAACGGGGTCCACATCTACGGCCCGGACGCCATCACCGAGCGCAACGCCACCTTCGAGGTGGGCGCGTACGCACCCCACTGGGTGCTCGTCGGCGACGACAGCGGCGGGTCCGGCTTTCTGATGCGCCGTCATGGAAGGGACCGGACATCGGTTTACCGCCTGGGGCTGGGCGCGCTCGATGCCGATCCGTCGACCAGCGGGGCCCTGGTGACGGACGACCTGTGGGGGTGGCTGTCGGGCGGGGGGACGGTGTGATCCGGAGCAGTCCCCCGTACCGGTGTGACCCGGGAGTGCGGCCGCTCTCCGTGCCGCGGCGCTCCCGGTCGGTCCTCGTGCGGGTCGTGGAAGGCCGCGCCCCCCGGGGGGTGCGGCCTTCCACGTCAGCGCAGGAGTACGCCCGCCTCCGCCGCGGTCTGGGTCGGCAGGGCCACCAATCCCAGGTCGGCGCCGGACGCCAGGAGGCGGTGGGCCGGCAGGACGCGGACCGTGTAGCCGAAGGAGCCCGTGTGGGCCAGGGTCAGGGGGCCCTCGTAGATCCAGCGGCCCTCCAGGTCCGGACCGCCTCCGACCGGTTTGAGGGGTGAGGTGCGGGCGTCGCCGATGGCGTCGTCCGCGTCGACCCGGCCCGCCACGGCCTGGACCTCCACGTCCTCGGGGTGCAGTTCGCCCAGCGCGACCCTGGCGCGCAGCACCAACGTGGCGCCCAACTCCACGTCCCGCCCGTCGGTGCTCTGTTCCAGCGTCTCCACGTGGTCGACCTCGACCCGTGACCAGGCGCCCCGGATGCGGTGCTTCCAGTCGGCGAGTTCGCGGGCCGTGTCGGTGTCCAGCAGCCGATGCGCCCGGGCCGCCGGTACGTACAGCCGTTCCACGTACTCCCGGACCATCCGGCCCGCGAGCACCTTGGGGCCGAGGACGGCCAGGGTGCGGCGGACCATTTCGGTCCAGCGCCGTGGCACTCCCTCCGGACCCCGCTCGTAGAACAGGGGCGCAACACGGTTCTCGACGAGTTCGTACAGTGCCGCGGACTCCAGGTCGTCGCGGCGCTCCTCACCGGTGGCCGAGCCGTCGGCGGTGGGGATGGCCCAGCCGAAGTCGGGGTCGTACCACTCGTCCCACCAGCCGTCGAGCACGGACAGGTTGAGTCCGCCGTTGAGCGCGGCCTTCATTCCGCTGGTGCCGCAGGCCTCCAGCGGGCGCAGCGGATTGTTGAGCCAGACATCGCACCCGGGGTAGAGCTTCTGTGCCATGCCCATGCCGTAGTCGGGCAGGAAGACGATGCGGTGTCGCACCCGGGGGTCGTCGGCGAACCGCACGAGTTCCTGGACCAGCCGCTTGCCGCCGTCGTCGGCCGGGTGGGCCTTGCCTGCGACGACGATCTGCACGGGGCGGGTGGGGTGCAGCAGGAGTTCGCGCAGCCGTTCGCGGTCGCGCAGCATGAGGGTGAGCCTCTTGTACGAGGGGACGCGTCGGGCGAAGCCGATGGTCAGCACCTCGGGGTCGAGCACGGAGTCAACCCAGCCGAGTTCGGCGGCGCCAGCGCCGCGCTGTCGCCAGGAGGCGCGCAGTCGGCGTCGGACCTCGCCGACGAGTTGTTCGCGCAGTTCGCGGCGGAGTTCCCACACATCGGCGTCGGGGATGCCGGCGACGGAGTCCCAGCGTTCGGACGCGCCCGAGGAGAGCGCGTCCTCGGCCCGCCCGGCGCCGATGCGTCGGACCGCGAGCCGCAGCACCTGGGGGGCGATCCAGGTGGGTGCGTGGACCCCGTTGGTGATGGAGGTGATGGGGACTTCGTCGTCGTCGAAGCCGGGCCACAGTCCGGCGAACATCTGCCGGCTGACGGCTCCGTGCAGGGTGGAGACCCCGTTGGCGCGCTGGGCGAGGCGCAGACCCATGACGGCCATGTTGAACAGGCGCGGTTCGCCGCCGGGGTAGCTCTCCCGGCCGAGTTCCAGGATGCGGTCCAGGGGCACGGTGGGCAGTTCGGCGCGCTCGCCGAAGTGGCGGGCGATGAGTTCGGTGTCGAAGCGGTCGATGCCGGCGGGGACAGGGGTGTGGGTGGTGAAGACGGTTCCGGCGCGCACGGCTTCCAGCGCGGCGTCGAAGTCCAGTCCCTGACCGCTCTTTTCGGCGGCCTGGCCGAGTTCTCGGATGCGTTCGAGGCCGAGGAACCCGGCGTGTCCCTCGTTGGTGTGGAAGACCTCGGGTGCCGGGTGGCCAGTGAGTCGGCAGTAGAGGCGCAGGGCCCGCACACCGCCGATCCCCAACAGCATCTCCTGCAACAGGCGGTGTTCCCCGCCTCCGCCGTAGAGGCGATCGGTGACGTCCCGTTCGCCGGGTGCGTTCTCTTCGACGTCGGAGTCGAGCATCAGCAGGGGTACGCGACCGACCTGGGCCACCCAGATGTGGGCGCGCAGGGTGCGTCCGCCGGGCAGGGCGAGGCGGATGTGGGCGGGCTCGCCGCCCGGTTCGCGCAGGAGGGTGACGGGAAGTTCGTCGGGGTCGAGCACCGGATAGTGCTCCAACTGCCAGCCGTCCCGGGACAGGGACTGGCGGAAGTACCCGTGCCGGTAGAGCAGTCCCACCCCGATCAGTGGTACGCCAAGGTCGCTGGCGGCCTTGAGGTGGTCCCCGGCGAGGATGCCGAGGCCGCCCGAGTACTGGGGGAGGGCGGCGGTGACGCCGAACTCGGGGGAGAAGTAGGCGACGGCTTTCGGGAACGGGGTCTCGGCGCGCCCTGCGACAGGATCGAGGCCACCGCGGTGGGGGTCTTCGGGGCTGTGGGTCTGGTACCACCTGCGGCCGTGCAGATATTCGTCCAGGTCGTCGGCGATGGCGGTCAGTCGGCGCAGGAATCGCCGGTCCCCGGCGAGCTCGGCGAGTCGGGCTGCGGAGACGGAGCCGAGCAGCCGCACGGGATCGCCCCCGGCCGCCTGCCAGCCCTGGGGGTCGACTGCCTGGAAGAGGTCACGGGTCTCGGTGTGCCAGGACCAGCGCAGATTGCGTGCGAGGTCGCTGAGGGGGCGGAGGGGTTCGGGGAGGACGGGGCGGACGGTGAATCGACGAATGGCCTTCACGGGTCCCACCTTCGCAGGGCAGGTGCGCATCCCACGGGACGCACGACGGTGTGGCCGTCGGTCCGTCACCGAACGACGGTAGGGGGATCGTGCACGGCGGGGCGGAGAGGCCCCGTACGGGCGGGTGGTTGCGCCGGGCGCGCGCCGCGGTGCTCCCGTTCGGCGGGAAATGACCGGTTGTCCGCTCCGAACCCGGAAAGGCTCAGCCGGTGCGCCCGCGCCGGCATCCGGTACCGGACGGGCCGCGCGTGCCCGTGGCGGACGGCCGCGGCGCGTAGCCATCCACCGACCGGCCGGCCGGAGCCCCGGGGAGGGAGTGCGTGCCCGCGCCGGAGGGCGGTGGTCCCGTGCAGCCCGGTCCTTCCGCCCACCGGGTGAACGCGGACTGGGGCGGCCGGTCCCACGGCCCGCAGAGGTTCAGTCCAGGACTACAAATAGCGAGAAAGTTCATGCAAAGTCGCAAATCTGGTGAATTACATAGATTCAGCGCGATGTTCCCGAGCTCTCATCCTGTCCTGCCCGCACAGCCCTCAGGTGAGCCCATGATCGGTCGTATCCCCGTTCTGGACGTGAGTCCCCAAGTCGACGGCGGCAGAAGACCCGCGAAAGCCGTCGTCGGCGAGACCTTCCAGGTCAGCGCCACCGTGTTCCGCGAGGGACACGAGTCCGTCGCCGCCAATGTCGTCCTGCGCGATCCCGGTGGCCGGCCCGGCCCCTGGACCCCGCTGCGCGAACTCGCCCCCGGCACCGATCGCTGGGGCGCCGAGGTCACCCCGCAGGCCGAAGGGCGCTGGAGCTTCTGCGTCGAGGCGTGGAGCGATCCGGTCGCCAGTTGGCTGCGGGAGGCCAGGATCAAGATCCCGGCGGGCATCGACACCGCGCTCGTCCTCGCCGAGGGCGCCGAACTGTACGAGCGGGCCGCGGGCGGAGTGCCCAAGAAGGACGGCAGGGAAGCGGTGCTCGCGGCCGTGGACGGACTGCGCGACGGCAGGCGTTCGGCCGCCGCCAGGCTCGCCGCGGCGCTCGCCCCCGACGCGGTGGCCGCCCTCGGCCGCCATCCGCTGCGGGAACTGGTCAGCGCCTCCGAGCCGCTGCCCCTGGTCGTCGAGCGGCGCAGGGCGCTGTACGGCTCCTGGTACGAGATGTTCCCCCGCTCCGAGGGCGCGAAGGTCACCCGGGGCAGGGCTCCCAGGTCCGGCACGTTCCGCACGGCCGCCGAACGGCTGCCCGCAATCGCGGCCATGGGCTTCGACGTGGTTTACCTCCCGCCCGTCCACCCCATCGGCACGACCTTCCGCAAGGGCCGCAACAACAGCCTCTCCCCCGGCGCCCACGACGTGGGCGTCCCCTGGGCGATCGGCTCCCCCGACGGCGGTCACGACGCGGTCCACCCCGATCTCGGGACCCTCGCCGACTTCGACCACTTCATGGTCGCGGCCCGCGCGCTGCGTCTGGAAGTGGCCCTGGACTTCGCCCTCCAGTGCTCCCCCGACCACCCCTGGGTGCAGGAGCACCCCGAGTGGTTCCGTCATCGCGCGGACGGCTCGATCGCCTATGCGGAGAACCCGCCGAAGAAGTACCAGGATATCTATCCCGTCTTCTTCGACGCGGACATGCCCGGTCTGGTGGCCGAGTCGGTCCGGGTGCTGCGCTTCTGGATGGACCGCGGGGTACGCGTCTTCCGGGTCGACAATCCCCACACCAAACCGGTCGTCTTCTGGGAGCAGGTGATCGCGGACATCAACGGAACCGACCCCGACGTGATCTTCCTCGCCGAGGCGTTCACCCGGCCTGCGATGATGCGCGCCCTGGCGTCGGTGGGCTTCCAGCAGTCGTACACGTACTTCACCTGGCGCACGTCCAAGCAGGAGTTGAGCGAGTACGTCACCGAGTTGGCCGGTGAGTCGGCTTCGGTGATGCGCCCGAACTTCTTCGTCAACACCCCGGACATCCTCCCCGTCCACCTCCAGCAGGGCGGCCGACCGGCGTTCGAGGCGCGGGCGGTGCTTGCCGCGACGCTGTCCCCGTCGTGGGGCATGTACGCCGGGTTCGAACTCTGCGAGGGCACTCCGGTGCGGGAGGGGAGCGAGGAGTACCGGGACTCGGAGAAGTACCAGTTGCGTCCGCGCGACTGGGAGTCGGCCGAGCGCGAGGGCCGCACGATCACCCCGCTGATCACCGCACTCAACCGCACCAGGCGTCGCAATCCCGCACTGCAACAGCTGCGGAACATCCACTTCCATCACACCGACAACGACGCGGTGATCGCCTACTCGAAACGTTCCGGCTCGAACACGGTGATCGTGATGGTCAACCTCGACCCCCACCACACCCAGGAGGCCACGGTCTCGTTGGACATGCCGCGACTCGGCCTCGCATGGCACGAGACCGCCCCGGTGCGCGACGAGCTCACCGGCGAGACCTATCACTGGGGCAGAGCCTCGTACGTGCGCCTAGAGCCGGGCCGCAGGCCCGCGCACATCGCTGTTCTGCGACCGTCCCCGCCGATCGGAGGGTCACCCACATCATGATCGTCAACGAACCCGTCCACGACCTGTTCGAGGACACCCCCGCCAAGGACCGCGACCCCGACTGGTTCAAGCGGGCGGTCTTCTACGAAGTCCTCGTGCGTTCCTTCCAGGACAGCAACGGGGACGGGGTGGGCGACCTCAAGGGCCTCACCGCCAAACTCGACTACCTCCAGTGGCTGGGGGTCGACTGCCTCTGGCTGCCGCCGTTCTTCAAGTCCCCCCTGCGGGACGGCGGTTACGACGTGGCCGACTACACCTCCGTACTGCCGGAGTTCGGCGATCTCGCCGACTTCGTGGAGTTCGTGGACGCGGCGCACCAGCGCGGTATGCGCGTGATCATCGACTTCGTGATGAACCACACGAGCGACCAGCACGACTGGTTCCTCCAGTCCCGCGCGGACCCGGACGGCCCGTACGGCGACTACTACGTCTGGGCAGACGACGACAAGCAGTTCGAGGACGCCCGGATCATCTTCGTCGACACCGAATCGTCGAACTGGACCTTCGACCCGGTGCGCAAGCAGTACTACTGGCACCGCTTCTTCTCCCACCAGCCGGACCTCAACTACGAGAACCCGGCGGTCCAGGAGGAGATCGTGTCGGCCCTGCGGTTCTGGCTCGACCTGGGCATCGACGGCTTCCGGCTGGACGCGGTTCCCTACCTCTACCAGGAGGAGGGCACCAACTGCGAGAACCTCCCGGCCACCCACACCTTCCTCAAGCGGGTGCGCGAGGAGATCGACGCCCACTATCCCGACACGGTCCTGCTCGCCGAGGCCAACCAGTGGCCGGAGGACGTCGTCGACTACTTCGGCGACTACGCCAAGGGCGGCGACGAGTGTCATATGGCCTTCCACTTCCCGGTGATGCCGAGGATCTTCATGGCCGTGCGTCGCGAGTCCCGCTACCCGGTCTCGGAAATCCTCGCCAAGACCCCGGCCATCCCCGCGAGCTGTCAGTGGGGGATCTTCCTGCGGAACCACGACGAGTTGACGCTCGAAATGGTCACGGACGAAGAGCGTGACTACATGTACGCGGAGTACGCGAAGGACCCGCGGATGCGGGCCAACATCGGCATCCGTCGGCGGCTCGCCACCCTGCTGGACAACGACCGCAACCAGATCGAACTGTTCACGGCCCTGCTGCTCTCCCTGCCCGGATCGCCGATCCTCTACTACGGGGACGAGATCGGCATGGGCGACAACATCTGGCTCGGCGACCGGGACGCGGTGCGCACCCCCATGCAGTGGACGCCCGACCGGAACGCGGGCTTCTCCTCCTGTGACCCCGGTCGGCTCTATCTGCCGACCATCATGGATCCGGTCTACGGCTACCAGGTCACCAATGTGGAGGCGTCGATGAGCAGCCCGTCCTCGCTGCTGCACTGGACCCGGCGCATGATCGAGATCCGCAAGCAGAACCCTGCCTTCGGGCTCGGCGCCTACACCGAACTGCCCTCGTCCAATCCGGCGGTGCTGGCCTTCACCCGGCAGTACCAGGACGACCTGGTGATGTGCGTGCACAACTTCTCCCGGTTCGCCCAGCCGACGGAGTTGGACCTGCGGGAGTTCGCGGGGCGGCATCCGGTGGAGCTGATCGGCGGGGTGCGCTTCCCCTCGGTCGGTCAGTGGCCGTATCTGCTGACCCTGGGCGGGCACGGGTTCTACTGGTTCCGGCTCAGGAAGGACTCCGCCGCTGACCGGGCGGTGACGGCCGCCCCCGCGGCCGTCTGAACTGCGGGGACGGTGGGTTCCACGGCCGAGTGCCCACGGGCCCGAGCCGACCTGCCGTCCCTGACCCCCGCCCGCCGTTCAGTCCCGCCCGCCCCCGAGCGCGTGGCCCGGGCCCTCGACGAATCGGCGCGGCCCTGCTCGCCGTGCGTACCGCCTGCCGGGCGGATTCCCGCGTCCCGGGTCGGGCACTCTGCCGCCCGTTCCCGCGTGCCGCCCGACAGTCAACGCCATGATCCGGGAGACTTCCCCCATTAGGTGCGAAAAGGGTGCGAACCGCACAAATCGGGGAAAGGACGCGATTCCATGGCGGAGGCTGCATCCACTCGTACTCCTGTGGCGCTCCTCCCCTCCCTCGTGCCGCTCCTACTCGACTGGCTGCCCCATCAGCGCTGGTTCGCCGGCAAGGGCCACCCCGTCACCGGTGTCTCGCTCGTCTGCGCGACCGAACTCCTCCCGCTGGCCGGCCCCGGCCCGGGGCTCGTGCACCTGCTCGTGGAGGTCGAACAACCGGGACCGCCCCCAGGCGGCACCAGGGACTGCTACCAACTGCTGCTCGGCGTGCGGGACACACTGCCACCGCGCCTCGCGCCCGCACTGATCGGCCGCCCCACAAACGGGCCGCTGGCCGGACGGACGGTCTACGAGGGCCTCCAGGACCCCCGGCTCGCCGAACTCGTCCTGGAACGGCTGCGCACCCCCGGCACCCTCGGCACCCTGCGGTTCTCGCGCTTCGACCGGGCCCCGGCCGTCCCCGGGAACCTCACCGCACGACCGCTCGAAGCCGAGCAGTCCAACTCCTCGCTGATCTACGGGGACGACTACATCCTCAAGGTCTTCCGCCGCGTCCAGACCGGCCCCAACCCCGATCTGGAACTGCCCCTCGCACTGGCCAGGGCGGGCTGCGGACGGGTCCCCGTACCCGTCGCCTGGTACGAGTCCACCGCACCGCAGCCGCACACCCTCGGGGTGCTCCAGCCCTATCTGCGCGGCTCCCAGGACGGCTGGCGACTCGCACTCGACGCACTGGCCGCGGGACGGCCGTTCACCGGCGAGGCCCGGGCACTGGGCCGGGTGACCGCCGAAGTCCACACCGCGCTCGCCGACGCGCTGCCGACCGTACTGCTGCGCCGCGAGCACACCGAGCACCTGGCCCGGGCGATGCACCGCCGACTGAACGAGGCGGCCCGGGCGGTCCCCGCCCTGCTGCCCTACGCACCCCGGCTGGGCACGGCGTTCGACGCGGTCGCGGCACTCGGTCGGCGCGGTCGGACCTGGCGGGCGCAACGGGTGCACGGCGACCTCCATCTGGGCCAGGCCCTCTACCAACCCGCGGAGCGCGGCGGCCGGGCCTCGCCCGCTCCCGGGTCGGGGAGCGCGCCCACCAGTGCGCCGCTGGCGTCCACCGGGCAGTTGGTCCACCCGCCGGCCGACGCGGCGACCGGTACCGGGCACTGGTCGGTGATCGACTTCGAAGGTGAGCCGGCCCGCCCCATCGGCGAACGCCGCAGCCCGCAGCCCCCCGTGCGGGACATCGCCGGAATGCTGCGCTCCTTCGACTACGCGGCCCGCTCCCACAGCCCCTGGAACCCGGCCTGGGCCGAGCGGTGCCGGGACGCCTACTGCGAGGGGTACGCGACGGGCTCGGGCGAGGACCCCCGCGCCGAACCCGAACTGCTGCGCGCCTACGAAACGGACAAGGCCGTGTACGAGGTCGTGTACGAGGCCCGGCACCGACCGGGTTGGCTGCCCGTGCCCATGGCCGCGATCGAACGGCTCGCCGCCCTCGCCTGACCCCCCGCCCGTTCCGTCGCCCGCCCAGCAAGCCAGTCAGCCAGCCAAGGAGGCCCATCCCCGTGACCGCCCGCCCCCCGTCGCGCACATCCCCGTCCCCGACCGAGCCGCCCACCGCGACCACCGCCCGATCGGCCCGGCAGACGAAGACCAAGGCCAAGAAGGGGACCGCGGCCCCGGGTGGGCGTTCATCGGGTGCCGGCCGTGGCGTCGGCGCCGCCAGACCGCTCGCCCCCGAGGACCGCGAACGGCTCCTGAGCGGCGGCCACCACGACCCGCACGCGCTCCTCGGGGCCCGCGTCGGCCGGGCCGGCGTCGAATTGCGGGTGCTGCGCCCGTACGCGAAGACGGTGACCGTGCTCGCCAAGGGGCTGCGGGCCGAACTCTCGGCGGACGGGGACGGACTGTTCTCGGGCGTGCTCCCCATGCGCACCGTCCCCGACTACCGACTGCTCGTGGGTTACGCGGCCGAAGGCGGGGAGCAGGAGGTCGAGGTCCACGACCCGTACCGCTTCCTGCCCGCGCTCGGCGATCTCGACCTCCATCTGATCGGGGAGGGCAGGCACGAGGAGTTGTGGCGGGCGCTGGGTGCCCATCCGATGGTCCACGAAGGCGTCAGCGGGACCCGGTTCACCGTCTGGGCCCCCAATGCCCGCGGCGTGCAGGTGCTCGGCGACTTCTCGTACTGGGACGGCACCGGACACCCCATGCGGTCCCTCGGTGCGACGGGCGTGTGGGAGCTCTTCGTGCCCGGAATCGGCGCGGGTGCGCTGTACAAGTTCCGGATCATGCGTCCCGACGGCTCCACGACGGTGCGGGCCGACCCGATGGCCCGCCAGGCGGAGGTCCCGCCGGCGACGGCGTCCGTGATCACCGAGTCCCACCACGTGTGGCGGGACGAGGAGTGGATGGCACACCGGGGCGACCGTCCCGTGCACGAGTCCCCCCTGTCGGTGTACGAACTGCACCTGCCGTCCTGGCGACCGGGTCTGACCTACCGTCAGCTCGCTGATCAACTGCCCCGCTATGTGAAGGACCTCGGCTTCACACACGTGGAGTTCATGCCGGTCTCCGAACACCCCTTCGGCGGCTCCTGGGGCTACCAGGTCACCGGCTTCTACGCGCCCACCTCCCGGATGGGCTCCCCCGACGACTTCCGCTTCCTCGTGGACGCCCTGCACCGCGCCGGCATCGGCGTGATCATGGACTGGGTGCCGGCGCACTTCCCCCGTGACGACTGGGCACTGGCCGAGTTCGACGGCCGGCCGCTCTACGAACACCCGGACCCGGCCCGGGCCGCCCACCCCGACTGGGGCACGTTGGAGTTCGACTACGGGCGCAAAGAGGTCCGCAACTTCCTGGTCGCCAACGCCGTCTACTGGTGCGAGCAGTTCCACATCGACGGCATCCGGGTGGACGCCGTGGCCTCCATGCTCTACCTCGACTACTCGCGCGGGCCCGGCCAGTGGTCCCCCAACGAACACGGCGGACGGGAGAACCTGGACGCCGTCGCCTTCCTCCAGGAGATGAACGCCACCGTCTACCGGCGCTGCCCGGGCGTGGTGACGATCGCGGAGGAGTCCACCGCCTGGGACGGGGTCACCCGCGCAACCCACCACGTGGGCCCGGGCGGCTTCGGCGGACTCGGGTTCGGACTGAAGTGGAACATGGGGTGGATGCACGACTCGCTGGGCTATGTGGCCCACGAGCCGGTGCACCGCAAGTTCCACCACCACGAGATGACCTTCTCGATGGTGTACGCGTACAGCGAGAACTACGTCCTGCCGATCTCGCACGACGAGGTGGTGCACGGCAAGCGGTCGCTGGTGAGCAAGATGCCCGGTGACTGGTGGCAGCAGCGCGCCAACCACCGGGCCTACCTCGGCTTCATGTGGGCCCACCCAGGCAAGCAACTCCTCTTCATGGGACAGGAGTTCGCGCAGGGCGCCGAATGGTCCGAGGGCCACGGACCCGACTGGTGGCTGTTGGACCCGTCGTACGCCGCCGAGGCCGACCACCGCGGGGTGCGGCTGCTCGTGCGCGACCTCAACGCCGTGTACGCGAAGGTGCCCGCGCTGTGGCAGCGGGACACCGACCCCGGCGGCTTCGCCTGGGTCGAGGGCAATGCGGCCGACGACAACGTGTTCGCCTTCCTCCGCTACGACGGCGACGGCGAACCGCTGCTCGCCGTCAGCAACTTCTCACCCGTGGTGCGGCACGACTACCGCCTCGGGGTGCCGGAGGAGTTCGCCGCCTGGGTGGAGGTGCTGAACACGGACGCGGCGGTCTACGGCGGCGGCGGGGTGGTGGCCCCCGACCCCCGCAAGGCACGAGCGATCCCCGCGCACGGCCGCCCGACGAGCCTGGAGGTGACCCTGCCGCCGCTGGCGACGGTGTGGTGGCGCCCCGAGTGACCACGGGTGCCGCCCAGGGGCCGGTTTGCGGAACGGGCTGGGTGCCGATCCGCAAGCCGGGCCCCGGGGCCACTCCCCCGGCGGCCGTTCAGACGAGGCCCTCGGGGAGCTCACGGCTGTGGAGCACGCCCAGTCGCTGGGTCGCCCGGGTGAGGGCCACATAGAGGTCGCTGTCGGTGAACAGCGCGGGCTCGACGACGATCACCGTGTCGAACTCCAGCCCCTTCGCCTGCCGCGGCTCCAGCAGGACGACCGGACGGGTGAGGTCCACCGGGCCGCCGATGGACTCCAGCCGACCGTGCAGTTCACGGGGGGCGATCACCGCGAGCCTGCCTTCCTCCGGCTGCTCACGGGCCACGGCCGCCAGCACGGCAGCGGACAACTCCCCATCCGGCACCCGACGGATCCACGGCGGAACACCCGTCGAGCGCACCGAGCGGGGCGGCTCGAACTCCGGGCTGGAGGCACGGCGGACCCGGGCCGCCATCGCCATGATCTCCGCGGGCGTGCGGTAGTTGACGCCCAGCCGGCTGTGCTGCCAGCGCTCCCCCACGTACGGCTCCAGGATGGCGCGCCACGACCCCACTCCGGCGAGGTCGCCGGTCTGGGCCGGATCGCCCACGAGCGTCATGGACCGGGCGGGGCAGCGGCGCATCAGCAGTCGCCAGGTCATGGCGGACAGTTCCTGTGCCTCGTCGACGATGATGTGCCCGAACGCCCAGGTGCGATCGGCGGCGGCCCGCTCCGCGGCGCTCCGGTGGTCCTCCTCCTCCTGGCGCTCGGCCATGCGTTCGGCGTCGATGATGTCGTGGGCGGCGAGGACCTCGGACTCCTCGTCCTCGAACTCGTAGGTCTTGGAGCCGGCTGACAGGTCGAGGACGCCCTGGGCATAGGCGATCCGCTCCAGTCGCTCCGCCTCCGCGGCGGCCCGCTCCGCGCTGTCGTCGACGCCGAGCAGTTCGGCGGCCTCGTCCAGCAGTGGCACATCGGCCGGTGTCCAGGGACCGCCCGTACGCCGGATCAGTTCGGCGTCGTCGGCGCCCAGATGGGCGTCCGGCTCGGCGAGGAAGTCGGCGACCAGCTCGAACGGGCTCAGCGACGGCCACAGTCGATCGATGGCGTGGTGCACCTCGGGGCTGGTGGCGATCTCCTTGCCGAGTTGGGCGAGGTCATCGGGCCCGAGCAGGTTCGGGCCTCCGTAGGGGTCGGCGCCAAGGCGGTCGGCGAGTTGCTCGGTGAGGGCGTCGATGATCCGGAAGGCGAAGTGGGGACGGGCCAGATTGTGCGGCAGTCCGGTGGCCCGGGCCCGGTCCCGGGCCTCGTACGCCATCTCCCGGCCCAGCAACAGGGTTCCGTAGTCGCTGTGGTCGATCTCCAGGGCCGGTTCCGGTACCCGCCCCTCGGCCTCGAAGTCGACGCTCGGGAAGGATTCGGGGAGTGTCTGACGGTCGCGCAGGACCTGGGCGAGCACATCGGCCATGGTGATCCGCCCCTTGACCTCGGCTGCTGCGGGCGTGTCCGTGCCGGTGGCACGGACACCGGGGAAGAGTTCGCCCGGCGTGGCCAGCAGGACCCCGGTCTCACCGAGTGAGGGCAGCACTTCGCCGATGTACCCGAGGAAGGCGGGGTTGGGTCCGACGATCAGGACGGCCCGGCGGGCGAGTTGCTCGCGGTGGGCGTACAGCAGATAGGCGGCGCGGTGGAGGGCAACGGCGGTCTTCCCGGTGCCGGGTCCACCCTCGACGACGAGGATCTGTTGCCGGGGCGCTCGGATGATCCGGTCCTGTTCGGCCTGGATGGTCTGGACGATGTCCGCCATCCGGCCGGTGCGCGCCGCTCCGAGGGCGGCCAGGAGGACGGAGTCGCCGTCGTGGTCCTCGTATCCGCTGCGGGTGGTGTCGGTGAGGTCGAGGATCTCGTCGTGGAGCGCGGTGACGGTGCTGCCCCGGGTGGTGATGTGGCGCCTGCGACGCAATCCCATGGGCTCGTAGCCGGTGGCGAGGTAGAAGGGGCGGGCCACGGGGGCGCGCCAGTCGATGAGGAGCGGGGTGCGTTCATGGTCGTCGCGGCGGATTCCGATGCGGCCGATGTGATGGCTGATGCCGTCGCGAAGATCGATCCGACCGAAACAGAGGCCGGATTCCACCGCATTGAGCGCGGCGAGGTCCGCCGATTGCTCGGCGATGCTCGCTTCACGTTCGACCCTGGTCTGCACATGGGTGCTGAGCTGCCCGATCGTGGCTCGCAGCATGGCTTCGGCCTCCTGTCGGAGCGCGGTGACGCGCTCCTGGAGGAGATCGATGAATTGCTGTTCGCACTGCAATTCCTCGGTTGACAATTCAGCTCCCGACGCGATACGCTGTGGTCATTGATTTACCTTGTCAATCTTTTGAATGCGATCGATCGACAAGGAACCACTCAATATACGCCGAGAATTACCCCGTCCGCCAATATCAACGGTCGGGGCTTTTTTATGCACCGAATCTGTCGTTTTCCCACCGCCGCGGCATCCTTTGCCACCGCTTCCACATCGATACTGCGCACCCCCGCTGCGGGGTCACCCCTCCCGGATCGTCAATCCGTCAGCGCGGCTGCCAACTCCCGGCGCAGTTGACGCCCCGATCGCGCCCCCACCAGGGACGCGATCGGCCGGCCCTGCCGAAACAGCATCAACGTCGGCGTGGACAGCACGCCGTAGCGAACGGTCGTCTCCGGATTGTTGTCCACGTCGATCTGCACGACCGTGAGCCGTTCGGCCTCCTCTTTCGCGATCGTGCTGAGGACCGGCGCCAATTGGCGGCACGGGCCGCACCAGTCGGCGGTGAACTCCACCAGGACCGGAAGGCCGGCCCCCAACACCGTAGTTTCGAAGTCCGCGTCCGTCACCAGATCGGTTCCCGCTGCTCGAATCACCCTGTCAACCTCCGAATTCGCATCGTGGTTCCGTACCGATCAACTGCTGTGCCTCGGCTCCGGCGAGTTGTGCACCCACCTGGGTGCGGATGGAGCGGAGCTCCGTGATGAGCGCGTCCAACTCGCGGAGCTTGGCGCGGTAGACGGCGAGGGAGGCGGGACAGGAGTCCCCGGCCGGATGGCCGGCCCGCAGGCACTCGACGAACGGCCGTGTCTCCTCCAGATCGAATCCGAAGTCCTGAAGGGTCCGGATCTGACGGAGGAGGCGTAGGTCGTCCTCGTCATATGTGCGGTAGCCGTTCTCCGTACGTCGTGCGGGCAGCAGCCCGCGTGATTCGTAGTAGCGCAGAGTACGGGTGGTGGTCCCGGCGCGTTCCGCCAGCTCGCCGATTCGCATACATCGACCGTATGCCTTGACGTCGGCGTCAAGGCAAGGGCCGCCCTGCGGGAGCGGACGAAAACCCGCGCCCCGGGCTCAGGGGTTGAGCACCGCCTCGATGGTGCTCGTCCAGTCGTCCGCGCCGTGGCCGCGGGCAACGGCGCGGTCCGCCACCGACTTGATCGCCTCCAGATGGGAGGTGTCGAGACCCCGGGCCCGGGCCGCGTGCAGGATGTGGTCGACCGACACGGCCATCATCGCCAGGTTCGCCTCCTCGCCCGGATAGCTCCGCGCGTCGATCCCGGTGGCCGCCGAACCGCTCGCCATGGCGGGCAGGATCCGGGTGATCGTGTCCAGGTGGGGGGCGATGTCGACGGCCCGGACGCCCTCGGCCTTCGCCAGCGCGAAGGCGTGCACCAACCCCGTGATGCTGCCGTAGAAGTAGTCGAGCAGGGACAGGTCGTACACGGCTGCGAGCCCGGCGTCGGCACCGACGAACTCCGCCTTCCCGCCAAGTGACTTGAGCACCGGCTCATGGCGGTCGAACGACTCCCGTGACCCCGCGTAGAACAGCAGTGCATCGGGGGTTCCGACGAGGGAGGTGGGCACCATGACCGCGCCGTCCAGATAGGCGATGGAGCGTTCCTGCGCCCAGTTCGCCGCGGCTCGGGAGCGCGCCGGGAGGTCCGAGGTGAGATTGACCAGCACCCGACCCTTGAGTGCGTCGCCCAAGGGGTCCAGGATGGCCTGCGCCGCGTCGTAGTCGACGACACAGACGATGATCAGTTCGCCGGCGAGTACGGCTTCCCGCGCCGTGGCCGCGAGGACCGCGCCCCGGGCGACCAACTCGTCCGCCTTGCCGGGCGAGCGGTTCCACACGGTGGTGGGATGACCGGCCTTCACCAGGGCGCCGGCCAGGGCCCGGCCCATGGCGCCGAGTCCAATGACGGTGACAGTGACGGTGACGGGAGTAGAAGGGACAGCAGTGGGGATGGAGTGCTGGGAAGACATGTCCCCATCGTTGGTCGACGGCGTTCTACCGACAAGTACGGACTATGAAGTCAGATACGCACCAGAAGGTAAAGATCCAGCTCAACGAGGTCTGCCGGGCCCGAGGGCGCCACGGGCGCCGCACGGGAAGCCACCCTCGTGAAGAACGGGACAACTGGCCACACAGCCGAGGGTCGAACGCATGACCTGACGGCCATCCGCATGATCCGACCGCGACGCGCATCCGAAGGAGGCACGCGTACGCCATGACGGCTGGAGCACGACCGACGCAGGCGGACGGGGGTCCGATGGTCCCTGCTCGGTGGGCGCCAGCCCGCTAGCTTCATGTCCGGCCCATACGAACGGGGGTAGGCCGTGCCACAAGGTGATCGTGAACCACCGCCGAAGTGCCCTG
Organism: Streptomyces sp. NPDC005963; assembly: GCF_040638655.1. Classification (NCBI taxonomy): domain Bacteria; kingdom Bacillati; phylum Actinomycetota; class Actinomycetes; order Kitasatosporales; family Streptomycetaceae; genus Streptomyces; species Streptomyces sp. NPDC005963. The sequence continues at coordinate 133,058 of NZ_JBEXVD010000016.1, forward strand.
GCGGGCACCTCGGCATGTCGACCGGTGCCGGTGTCGAGGTACAGAAGAGACTGGAAGTCCTGATCCAGGACTTCCGCACCAGTGATCCACCCATGCCCGTCGTCGTGCTGCACGCGGAGGACAGCACCGACGACGACCAAGTCGTCAATCTGGTCGAGGAGTTGCACCGGGGGCAGGACGCCCACGGCACCCGCTGCGCGGTGGTGCCCACCACCCAGGAGGGACCCACCGAGGTCCGCAGGGCCGCGGCCCTGGTCCGTGATCTCGCGGACCCCAAACGGTGGAACGGCCAGCGCTCGGTCTACCGACGCTACGCCTTCCCGCGGCTGCGGTTGGTGCGCGCCATCGAGGACGCCGTCGGAGAACTCGGACCCGGCTGGCAGACGGCCACCGGGGCCGGCACGGGACGACCCGATCCGGCGCAACGGCTGCTCGACCAACTCGCCAAGCAGCGCTGGCGCCCCAAGAGCTCCCGCCGGTGGAACCCCGGGCCGGCCCAACTGGACATGGCCCATATCCTCCCGGCGAGTCTCGTCGCCGGCCTGGCGGCCCTGCTCGCCCGCAGTCACTGGTCCGTGGCGCTCGCGTCCGGCATCGGGCTCCTGGTCCTGCTGGTGCTGCTCGACAACGTGCTGCCGGGCCGTGCGCCCATCTTCCTGTGGCTGCGCAGGGAGAGCCGCTGGTTCATGACCACGACCTTCCTCCGGGCGGCGTCCCGCGGTCGACCGACCGATGTCTCGCTGCTGCGACCCGTCCGGTCCTGGAAGGCGATCGCGGCCCGCGCCCAGGACGTGGCCGAGGCGCTCCAGGACGGGGACGACTTCCAGCTCCAGCTGTACGTGCTGGCCCTCTTTGAGGATCTGCGGGACAACCACCGCCGCTGGAGTTGGGATCTGCGCGGTCTCAAACGGCACCGACCGCCGATGCTGTTCCTGCCCGAGGCCAGCGCGGACAACGGCGGCGTCGAGCTCATCAAGGCCGTGAGCGACGTCCGCAGCCGACGCAGCGAACTCGACCCTCTCCTGATCGTCGCCGCCGTCCGGGGCGCCGAGGTGTCCCGCCTCCAGCGCAGTGTGATCACCCAGCCGGGTGGGACGCTGTGGATCTGGTACCAGGAGTGGACCCGCAACCTGCGCGCCGGGCAGTCTCCCAGCCGGGAGCTGGGCGAGCTGCCCTGGGTGCTGAAGGTGCCCCTGCCCGGGGCACGGCTGGGGCCGCTCGCCGATGGCCAACTGCCGTGCGTACGGGCGAACACCCGACCCACCGCCGCCCGGGTGGTGTGGTCGCTGCACGCGCTCGTCCTGGTGCTGCTGCTGCTCGTGGCGGGGCTGTGGATGCGTGCGGACGACCTCCAGGACCGGTACTGCTCGGCTTCCGTCCTCACGGCAAACCGCGACACCCGACGCGCATCCGTACCCGACGAGCCGACGGAGTGCATAGGAGTCGCCACCGGGGGCGTGCGGTTCGCCGACTGGCTACCGGACGGGAAGTCGTCCGAACACAAGCCCGGTGCGCCCTGGACCCTGCCCTGGCTGGAGAGCCGCATCGACGAACAGAACCGCAAGGTCCTCGACAAGCACCGCAAGAACTACCTCACCGTCATCTACGCGGGGCCCCTCAGCTATGACGAGGACCGCGGCTCCTCGCCGGTGAAGGGAATCGAGGAACTGGCGGGGGTCCATCTGGCCCAGCGGGTCATCAACGACACCTTTCCGGTGAAGCTGCGGGTCCTCATCGCCAACGGGGGCGTAGATCTGCGGCACCAGAAGGACATGGCCAAGACCATCGCCGACTATGCCGCCGGGGATCCGTCCGTGGTCGGGGTGATCGGGACCGGGCGCGATCTGAAGACCAGTGCCGCGACCAACAAGACGCTCCAGGACGCGGGCCTGCCCGTGGTGTCGGGTACCAACTCCGCCACCTATCTGCCGCAGCAGTTCGCCAACTGGTTCAGTCTGGCCGCGACCGACGAGTGGCAGGTCCAGCAACTCGGCCTGGTGGCAGCCCAGTTGCGTGATGCCGGTCAGACCCAACACGCGCTGGTGCTGGCCCGTGACACCAGCGAATCGGATGACCTCTACACCGACGAGCAGGCCAAGTACGGGGCACAGATGCTGCGCCAGAAGGGCTTCACCATGCTGCCGCAGCAGCGCTACGAGCTCCATGAGGGCAAACCGGAGCTCCGAGAGCCCGTGGATGCGTTCTGCAAGGGTCCCGACGTGCCCTCGGTGATCTACTTCGCCGGCCGGGTCGAGGACATCGACCCCATGATGGACCTGCTCGCGACCTCGCCGACCTGCGCCCAGCGCAACATCTCCATCCTCACGGGCGACGACCTGTCGAAGGCCAAGTTCACCCAGGGCACGGACGGGGTGGCCCCGAAGGTGACGCTCTATCACGCAGCCCTGGCCGAGTTGGAGAAGGCGGCGGCGCTGACGTCGTTCTACAAGGACGCGGCGGAGTACCTGCCGGGGTTGGGCGAGAGGCCCTCGTTCACGACGGCCGCCCTGTCCAGCGGTCAGACCGCGCTGGCCCACGACGCGACCCGCGCCCTCTACTGGGCCGCCACCCGTGCCCGCGACGGTGACCCCAATCGGGCCGCGACCTGGGTGAACCTCCGTACGGTCAAGCTGAGCGGGCTGGCCACCGGCACGATCGACTTCACCGGGGCGCCGCTGTACGGCGACCGCAGCGGACACAGCGTGGCACTGAAGGAGGTGCGGAGCACGGCCGACGGGACCCCGCAGCCGAGGGTGTTGTGCAGCCGGGTCGCGGGGGATGCGCGGCCGCTCACCCAGGAGGAGTGTGCGATCAGCCCGCCCGGGTGAGGGGCGGCACCACCGAAGGGATCAGGGGCCGGGGCCCGCTGGTGTCCGGGAACTCCGGATGGCAGCGGGCCCTGTTCGTGAGTCGGGGCGAGGGGCGTTGCCGGAACGGACCACGGCCCGCCCTTCGCCGTGGGGGAAGCGAAGGACGGGCCGAGCGGGGGGAATCGGTACGCATGTGCCCCGGGGGAACGGAGTTCAATCAGAGGCGTTCCGGTTGTGTGGGTCGTATGGCGTGATCGTGCTTCACACCTTCGCCGCGGTGTCCTCGTCGACCCGGGAGCGCGGCAGGGAGGAGTCCTTGCTCAGGTCGACTTCGTGCGGTGCCACGGGGTCGCCGTGGCCGTCGTCGAGCAAGGTCTTCTCATCGAACGGAATCCGGCCGGCCAGCACCGCATCGACCCGCTCCCGGTCGATCTCCTTGGTCCAGGTGCCGACCAGGACGGTCGCCACCGCGTTGCCGGCGAAGTTGGTCAGTGCACGGGCCTCGCTCATGAAGCGGTCGATACCCACGATCAGTCCGACGCCGTCGACCAGTTCGGGCCGGTGCGACTGGAGGCCGCCCGCCAGCGTCGCCAGACCGGCACCCGTGACTCCTGCCGCACCCTTCGAGGCGATGATCATGAAGATCAGCAGGGAGATCTGCTCGGATGCGCTCAGCGGGTCGCCCATCGCATGGGCGATGAAGAGGGAGGCCATCGTCAGATAGATCGCGGTGCCGTCGAGGTTGAAGGAGTAGCCCGTGGGGACGGTGATGCCGACCACCGGCTTGCTGACACCCATGTGCTCCATCTTGGCGATCAGCCGCGGCAGCGCCGACTCCGACGACGAGGTGGAGAGGATCAGCAAGAACTCACGGCCGAGGTACTTGAGCAGGGAGAGCAGATTGACGCCCGAGACCAGTTTCAGCAGTGCGCCCAGGACGACGAAGACGAACAGCGCACAGGTGACGTAGAAGCCGATCATGATCACGGCGAGGGACTTCAGCGCGTCCAGTCCGGTCTCGCCGACCACCGCGGCGATCGCGCCGAACGCGCCCACCGGGGCGACCCACATGATCATGGCGAGGATGCGGAACACCAGTCGCTGGATGTGTCCGATGCCCCGGAGCACGGGCTCACCCGCGGCGCCCATCGCCTGGAGGGCGAATCCGGCGAGCAGCGCGACCAGCAGGGTCTGGAGCACTTCGCCCTCGGTGAAGGCGGAGACCAGGGTGGTGGGGATGACGCCGAGGAGGAAGTCCGCGGTGGACTCGCCGCCCGCGCCTTCCGCCTGCTTCTCCCCCGCCTCGCGCGTCGCTTCGGTCAGCTGGAGTCCGGAGCCGGGCTCCAGCAGGTTGCCGACGAGCAGACCGATGGCGAGCGCCACCGTGGACATGACGATGAAGTAGCCGAGCGCCAGACCGCCGACCGCACCGACCTTGGCCGCCTTGCGCACCGATCCGATGCCCAGGACGATCGTGCAGAAGATGACCGGGGAGATCATCATCTTGATGAGGTTCACGAACCCCGTGCCGATCGGCTTCAGTTCGACGGCGACTCCGGGGGCCACGAAGCCCACCGTCACACCGAGGACCACCGCCACGATGACGGCGATGTACAGATAGTGCGTTCGGTCCCGCCTGCCGGCCACTGCTGCCACGGGGTGCCTCCTTCGAACCGTGGGCGCCCGTGCGCCCCGCACGGATCTCCGCGACTATCCAACAGACTGTGACCCGGGTCACCGTTGCGTGCTTTTCGTTCACGAGGCCCCGCATCCGGTCCCTCGGCACGTCGATCCCCCGTGCACCATCCGCCCGCTGGGCGCGCGCTGTTGGCCGCCCGCCGCGCCGGGGCGCGTTCACCCGGCCCGGCGCCCGGGCGGTCCATCCGTACGCCGATGCGCACCTGCGGCGTGCGGTCACCTCCGGGCCGCCGGGCAGACTGACCCCATGCGCCTACCCCGTCCCCGCAGCCTCGCGGGACAGCTCTTCGCGATGCAGGTCGTCCTGGTCGCCGCCATCGTGGCGGGGTGCGCCCTGTTCGCGTACGTCACCGATCGACGGCAGGCGGAGGAGACCGCGCGCCTCCAGTCCACGGCGACGGCGACGGCGGTGGCCCGCTCGCCGTGGGTGATCGCCGCGACCCGTACGGACGATCCGACGGCGACACTCCAGCCGTACACGGAGGAGCTGCGACGGATCGCCGGTGTCAACTTCGTGGTCATCATGGCCCCCGACGGCACCCGCTGGACCCATCCCGAATCCGATCAGATAGGGCGGAAGTACCTCGGGCACATCGACCGCCCGCTCCAGGGGGAGATCTTCAGCGAGAAGCACCTGGGCGTACTCGGCGCCTCCGTGCGCACCGTGGTCCCGGTCTACGACGGGGGCAGGATCACCGGGCTGGTCAGCGCCGGCATCACCATCTCGCGCATCAGCGAACAGATGCGCGAACAGGTGACCGGGCTACTGGGGGTGGCGGGCGGAGCGTTGGCGCTCGGCGGGGTGGGGACGTACGTCATCAACGCCCGGTTGCGGCGCCACACCCACGGGATGAACGCCGCCGAACTCAGCCGCCTCCACGACTACCACCAAGCCACCCTGCACGCGGTACGGGAGGGGCTGCTGATGCTCGACGGGCGGCGCAGGGTGGCCCTCGTCAATGACGGCGCGCGGGAACTGCTGGGGCTGCCGGCGGACGCGGTGGGGCGTTCGATCGCGGACCTGGGTCTGCCGAAGGCACTGACCGGAGCCCTGTTGGCCTCCGAGCCCCGGGTGGACGAAGTCCATCTGACCGACGAACGGATCATCGTGGTGAACACCAGCCCCGTGGTGGGGGGAGAGCAGCGCGGCACCGTGATCACCCTGCGCGACCACACCGAACTCCAGTCCCTGTCTGGCGAGTTGGACTCCGAACGCGGTTTCAGTCAGGCACTGCGCTCCCAGGCGCACGAGGCAGCCAACCGGCTGCACACCGTCGTCTCGCTGATCGAACTCGGGCGCACGGAGCAGGCGCTCGCCTTCGCCACGGCGGAGTTGGAGTTGGCCCAGGTGCTCACCGACCGGGTGGTGGCCGCGGTCGGCGAACCGGTGCTCGCGGCCCTGTTGTTGGGCAAGGCGGCGCAGGCGAACGAACGGGGGGTGGAGTTGGTGTTGGCGACGGACAGCCGCATCGACGACGGCGTGCTGCCGCCGTCGCTGGCGGCCCGTGATCTGGTGACGATCCTCGGCAATCTCATCGACAACGCCGTGGACGCGGCGTCCGACGCAGCCGCCGTACGGAACCGAACGTCGGAGTGGGGCGGAAGCGGTACGAACAACACCAACCCCACGGACCATGACGGGTGCGGCGAGCAGGAGCCTGCGGCGCTGCTCCCATCGGCCCGCGCGCCCCGGGAGGGTGTCGCCGGGCCCCCCGCCACGGAACTCGACACGGACCCCGCCACGGAACTCGACACGGACCCCGCCACGGAACTCCATGCCGACCCCGCCGCGGAACCGGCGCGGGCACGCGTCACCGTGCGGGCCCTCGCCGATGAGGGCGAACTGTTGATCCAGGTGTACGACACCGGAGCGGGCATCTCCCCGGAGCGCACGGACGACGTGTTCCGCCGCGGCTGGTCGACCCACGGCTCAGGCCGGGGGCTCGGTCTCGCGCTCGTCCGACAGGCCGTGCACCGCAGCGCGGGCACGGTGGAGTTGGTGCCGGGCCCTGACGGCGGCGCCCAGTTCACCGTGCGGTTGCCGCTTCGACAGGAGGTGTCGCGATGAGTGAGCCTTCGGGGCCCATCAGGGTGCTGGTGGTCGAGGACGACCCGGTGGCGGCCGATGCCCACGCCCTGTACGTGGGGCGCGTCCCCGGCTTCACGGTGGCCGGGGTCGCCCACTCCCGGACGGCCGCCGTCCGCGCCCTGGAGCGGACTCCGGTCGATCTGTTGCTGCTGGACCTCTACCTCCCGGACGGCCACGGGCTGCACCTCGTGCGGTCGCTGCGGGCGGCGGGGCACGCGGTCGACGTCATCGCGGTCACGTCGGCACGCGACCTGGCCGTGGTGCGCGAGGGCGTGTCGCTGGGGGTGGTCCAGTACGTGCTGAAACCATTCACCTTTGCCACGCTGCGCGAGCGGCTCGCCCGGTACGCGGAGTTCCGTGCGGCGGCCGGGGAGGCGAGCAGCCAGGACGAGGTGGATCGGGCGCTCGCTCCGCTGAGGGCGCCCGAGCGGGGCTCCCTGCCGAAGGGGCTGAGCGGCCCGACGCTGGACGCCGTCACCCGTGCGCTGCGGGAATCGCCGGTGGGGATGACCGCGTCCGAGGTGGGCAGCGCGGTGGGCATCTCGCGGATCACTGCCCGCCGCTATCTGGAGCACCTGGTCAAGGGGGAGCGGGCGGCGCGGAGTCCGCAGTACGGGCAGATCGGCCGGCCCGAACTCCAGTACCGCTGGCTGCGCACCGGACGCTGACCCTTGCGTCCCCCACCGCCGCGGACTGCCGTCGGGCGGGCTCAGAACACGGATTCGGCCTCGTACATCCGGTCCAGCGGGACCGTCTTGAGCCGCGTGACCGCGTCCGCCAGCGGAGCCATCACCACCTCGGTGCCGCGCAGCGACGTCATCCGACCGAACTCGCCACGGTGCGCAGCCTCCACGGCGTGCCAACCGAATCGGGTCGCGAGGACACGGTCGTACGCCGTCGGCACTCCCCCGCGCTGTACGTGTCCCAGGATGACCGGCTTGGCCTCCTTGCCGAGCCGGTACTCCAACTCGGCCGCCAGTCTGTTGCCGATGCCCTGGAAACGCTCGTGGCCGTACTGGTCGATCTCGCCCTTGCCGTAGTCCATCGACCCCTCGGCGGGGTGTGCGCCCTCGGCGACGCAGATGACGGCGAACTTCTTGCCCCGCGCGAACCGTTCCTCGACCATCTTCACCAGGTCGGCGACCTCGAAGGGCCGCTCGGGCAGACAGATGCCGTGCGCGCCGCCGGCCATGCCGGACTCCAGGGCGATCCAGCCCGCGTGCCGGCCCATCACCTCGACGACCATCACGCGCTGATGGGATTCGGCGGTGGTCTTCAGCCGGTCGATGGCCTCGGTGGCGACCGTGACCGCGGTGTCGAAGCCGAAGGTGCGGTCGGTGGCGGAGATATCGTTGTCGATGGTCTTCGGGACGCCCACGACGGGCATTCCGGCGTCGGCGAGCATCCGCGAGGCGGTGAGTGTGCCCTCGCCGCCGATCGGGATCAGTACGTCTATGCCGTACCTGCGCTGCAACTCCCCGCAGTTCTCGGCGGCTTCGCGCAGTCGGGAGCGCTCCAGCCGGGCCGAGCCGAGGATGGTGCCCCCACGTGCCAGGATGCCGCTGACGGCATTGAGGTCGAGGGGTCGGTAGTGGCCGTCGAGCAGCCCCTTGAAGCCGTCTTCAAAGCCGATGACCTCGTCGCCGTGACCCGTCAGGGCCCGGTGCACGACTGACCGGATCACAGCGTTCAGTCCGGGGCAGTCGCCCCCTGCGGTGAGAACTCCGATGCGCATCGTGCTGTGTCTCCTGCTCGGTCAGTGGTGCCAGGGTGACAGGTGATCCAGGAATGAATTGTTTCACGCGCCCGGCAGCTACGCCTTCCATTGCCCTTTATCTGCGACTACCCCCTTCCGACCGGCAACAACGTCAAGAAGTGCGCTTCGCGGGCCCCGACAGGCCCCCGAGAACGCCTCTCCGAGGGCGTCCGCGCGCCTTTTCTCGACCTCTCGACCCGGCAGGCGCTCTAGCCACACTCGGAGGTATTGTCAAGAGGGAAAAGCCGCCCTCCAGCGGTTTTTTTGTACGAGCGTTTGTACGAGCTTGGGTACGAGCCGCCACCGGGGCAGCCGTACGGGAGCCGGCGGAGGGCACGGCCGGTACGGGCATGGGCGAGCAAGGACGGGAGAGCTACGCGTGACGCGCAGCGTGTATGTGACCGGGATCGATCGCGGCGACGGCCGCCAGGTGGTCGAACTGGGGGTCATGGAGCTCCTCACCCGGCAAGTGGACCGCGTCGGCGTCTTCCGCCCGCTGGTGCACGACGGCCCCGATCGGCTGTTCGAGCTACTGCGGGCGCGCTACCGGCTCTCCCAGGACCCGACGACCGTCTACGGCATGGACTACCACCAGGCGTCGACCCTCCAGGCCGAGCAGGGCACCGACGAACTCGTCTCCCGACTGGTGGAGCGGTTCCACCAGGTCGCCCGGGAGTACGAGGTGGTGCTCGTCCTCGGCACCGACTTCGCCGACACACAGTTCCCCGACGAACTCGCGATCAACGCCCGGCTCGCCAACGAGTTCGGCGCCTCCGTGATCCCCGTGGTCGGCGGCCGGGGCCAGACCGCCGAGTCCGTCCGCGCGGAGGCGCGCAACGCCCACCGCGCCTACGGGGCCCTCGGCGCCGAAGTGCTCGCCATGGTCGTCAACCGGGTCGCACCCGATGACCGCGCGGTCATAGCCGAGCGTCTGGCCGCCCGGCTGCCCGTCCCCTGTTACGTCCTGCCCGACGAGCCGGCGCTCGCCGCCCCCACGGTCGCCCAGATCACCCATGCCCTGGGCGGCACGGTGCTGCTCGGGGACGATTCGGGACTGGCCCGGGACGCGCTCGGCTTCGTCTTCGGCGGGGCCATGCTGCCGAACTTCCTCAAGGCCCTGACCCCCGGCTGCATGGTGGTGACCCCGGGCGACCGCGCCGACCTGGTCGTCGGTGCGCTCGCCGCGCACTCCGCGGGCACCCCACCGATCGCGGGGGTGCTGCTCACCCTGAACGAGCGCCCGAGCGAAGGAATCCTCACCCTGGCCTCCCGGCTCGCCCCAGGAACCCCGGTGATCTCCGTCCCCGGCACCAGCTGGCCCACGGCGGCGGAGCTGTTCGGACTCGAAGGCAAGCTCAACGCGACCACGCCCCGTAAGGCGGAGACGGCGCTCGGCCTCTTCGAGCGCCATGTGAACACCGGCGAACTGCTGGAGCGGCTCGCGGTCGCCCGCAGCGGCCACGTCACACCGATGATGTTCGAGCACGAGCTGTTGGAGCAGGCGCGGGCCGACCGCCGTCGCGTGGTGCTGCCCGAGGGCAGCGAGGAGCGCGTGCTCCGCGCGGCCGATGTGCTGATGCGCCGGGACGTCTGCGATCTGACCCTGCTCGGCGATCTGGAAGTCATCCGGAAGAAGGCCGCCGACCTCGGGATCGACCTCGGCGACGTCCAGCTGATCGACCCCAACACCTCCGAGCTGCGCCAGCCCTTCGCCGAGCGCTACGCGGAGCTGCGGGCCCACAAGGGCGTATCGGTGGAGTTGGCGTACGACGTCGTGGCGGACGTGAACTACTTCGGCACCCTGATGGTGCAGGAAGGATTCGCCGATGGGATGGTCTCGGGGTCCGTCCACTCCACCGCCGCCACCATCCGCCCCGCCTTCGAGATCATCAAGACCAAGCCCGACGCTTCGATCGTCTCCTCGGTGTTCTTCATGTGCCTGGCCGACAAGGTGCTCGTGTACGGCGACTGCGCCGTCAACCCCGACCCCGACGCGGAGCAGCTCGCGGACATCGCCGTCCAGTCGGCGGCCACTGCGGCCCGCTTCGGCGTGGACCCGCGGATCGCGATGCTCTCGTACTCCACCGGTACCTCGGGCTCGGGTGCGGACGTGGACAAGGTGCGGGAGGCCACCGAGCGGGTCCGCGGCTCGCACCCGGAGCTGAGGATCGAGGGCCCCATCCAGTACGACGCGGCCGTCGAACCGAGCGTCGCCGCGACCAAGCTGCCGGACTCCGAGGTGGCGGGCCGGGCGACCGTGCTGATCTTCCCGGACCTCAACACCGGCAACAACACCTACAAGGCCGTCCAGCGCTCCGCGGGTGCGGTGGCCGTGGGCCCGGTCCTCCAGGGACTGCGCAAGCCGGTGAACGACCTGTCCCGCGGCGCGCTGGTCAGCGACATCGTGAACACCGTCGCCATCACCGCCATCCAGGCCCAGCCGGACCCCGCCACCAGCGGCCGGACCACGTCCGCATGAACCCGCCCACCGCAGCCTCCCTCCGCGAAGAGAGCCCCATGACCGCCACCCGCGTACTCGTCCTCAACTCCGGCTCCTCGTCGCTCAAGTACCAACTGCTCGACATGGGCGACGGCGCGCGGCTCGCGGTCGGACTGGTGGAGCGCATCGGCGAGCAGTCATCACGGCTGGTGCACACCCCCCTGGGTACGGGGGGTGAGCCGCGGGAGCGCACCGGTCCCGTCGCCGACCACGCGGCGGCGCTGCAAGCCGTCGCCGAGGAACTCGCGTCCGACGGCCTCGGCCTCGACTCCCCCGAACTCGCGGCGATCGGCCACCGTGTGGTGCACGGCGGGTCGAGGTTCAGCGAGCCGACCGTCGTCGACGACGAGGTGCTCGCCGAGATCGAGCGGCTGATCCCCGTGGCGCCGCTGCACAATCCGGCGAACGTCACGGGCATCCGCACGGCCCGGGAACTGCGGCCGGACCTGCCGCAGGTGGCCGTCTTCGACACGGCGTTCCACACGACCATGCCGGAATCGGCCGCCCGCTACGCCATTGATGTGGAGACGGCCGACGCGCACCGCATCCGCCGGTACGGTTTCCACGGGACCTCGCACGCCTACGTCTCCCGGGAGACGGCGAAGCTGCTGGGCAAGGCGCCCGAGGACATCAATGTGATCGTGCTGCACCTCGGCAACGGCGCGTCCGCCTCGGCGGTCGCGGGTGGCCGGTGCGTGGACACCTCCATGGGGCTCACCCCGCTGGAGGGCCTGGTGATGGGGACGCGTTCGGGCGATATCGACCCGGCCGTGACATTCCACCTCAAGCGGGTCGCGGGAATGTCCACCGATGAGATCGATGTACTGCTCAACAAGAAGAGCGGGTTGGTGGGACTGTGCGGCGACAACGACATGCGGGAGATCCGCCGACGGATCGACGCAGGAGATCGGAGCGCGCTGCTCGCATTCGAGATCTACATCCACCGGTTGAAGAAGTACATCGGTGCGTACTACGCGGTGCTCGGCCGGGTCGACGCGGTCGTCTTCACCGCCGGGGTGGGCGAGAACGCAGCGCCGGTGAGGGCCGCTGCCATGGCTGGCCTGGAAGAACTCGGTCTCGCCCTGGACGCGGCACGCAACGAGGAGCGCTCGGGCGAGGCCCGTGTCATCTCGGCGCCGTACGCCCGGGTGACGGTGGCCGTGGTGCCCACGGACGAAGAGTTGGAAATCGCCCGTCAGACCTTCGCATTGGTGGGCGGAAATCCGCCCGACTGAGCACCCCCGCGCCCATGTGTTCTTTTCACCAGCCGAAATATTCCGAGTCGAAACAAACCGATAGGATCGCCTTATGCGCCGTTCCAAAATCGTCTGCACACTGGGCCCCGCCGTCGACTCGTACGAGCAGCTGAAAGCTCTCATCGAAGCCGGTATGAACGTGGCCCGTTTCAACATGAGCCACGGGTCCCACGCCGAGCACGAGGAGCGGTACCACCGCGTCCGCAAGGCCGCCGAGGACACCGGCCGCGCACTGGGCGTGCTCGCCGACCTCCAGGGCCCGAAGATCCGTCTGGAGACCTTCGCCGAGGGTCCGGTGGAGCTGGTCCGGGGGGACGAGTTCACCATCACCACCGAGGACGTGGACGGCGACAAGTCCATCTGCGGCACCACGTACAAGGGCCTGCCGGGCGACGTCTCCAAGGGCGACCAGATCCTGATCAACGACGGCAACGTCGAACTGCGGGTCGTCGAGGTCGAGGGTCCCCGTGTGAAGACGATCGTCGTCGAGGGCGGTGTGATCTCCGACCACAAGGGCATCAACCTGCCCGGCGCCGCCGTCAACGTCCCCGCGCTGTCCGAGAAGGACATCGACGACCTCAAGTTCGCGCTCCGGATGGGCTGCGACCTGGTGGCCCTCTCGTTCGTCCGTGACGCCCATGACGTCAAGGACGTCCACAAGGTCATGGACGAGGTCGGGCGCCGGGTGCCGGTCATCGCCAAGGTCGAGAAGCCGCAGGCCGTCGCCAACATGGAGGACGTCGTCATGGCGTTCGACGGCGTGATGGTCGCCCGAGGCGACCTGGCGGTGGAGTACCCGCTGGAGAGGGTCCCGATGGTGCAGAAGCGGCTGATCGAGCTGTGCCGCCGCAACGCCAAGCCGGTGATCGTGGCGACCCAGATGATGGAGTCGATGATCACCAACTCCCGTCCCACGCGCGCCGAGGCGTCCGACGTCGCCAATGCGATCCTGGACGGCGCGGACGCGGTGATGCTCTCCGCCGAGTCCTCCGTGGGCGCCTACCCGATCGAGACCGTCAAGACGATGTCGAAGATCGTGACCGCGGCCGAGGACGAGTTGATGTCCAAGGGCCTCCAGCCCCTGGTGCCCGGCAAGAAGCCGCGTACGCAGGGCGGTTCGGTGGCCCGGGCGGCGTGCGAGATCGCGGACTTCCTGGACGGCAAGGCCCTGATCGCCTTCACCAAGTCCGGTGACACCGCCCGCAGGCTCTCCCGCTACCGCGCCTGTCAGCCCATCCTGGCCTTCACCACCGAGGTCGCCACCCGCAACCAGCTCGCGCTGAGCTGGGGCGTGGAGGCGTTCGTGGTGCCGCACGTGCACAACACCGATGCCATGGTGGAGTTGGTGGACGCGGAGCTGCTGAAGCTCCAGCGCCACAACGAGGGCGACACGATGATCATCACGGCCGGTTCGCCCCCCGGAGTGCCCGGCACCACCAACATGGTGCGCGTCCATCACCTGGGCGGCCAGAGCTGACGCCTGCCGGTCATCTCACAGGGCCGCGCCCCTCCCGCAATCGTCGGAGGAGCGCGGCCCTCCGCACACCCGGTGGGGACCCCGTGGATCCGGCGCCGCCCGATGCGACCGCGGGGGCAGCAGCGTCAGCCGCGTCAATCGTTGTCCTCGGTCACGTAGTTGCGCAGACCCGGGACGGTCAGCGTGCCGCCGAACTGGCCCGCCTGCACCACCGTGACATCGGTGAACACGGCGAAGGGGACGTCGAGCGGCGGTGGGGTCCGCGGGCTGAACGTGACCGGGATGATGCCGAACAGGTTCCCCTTCAGGGACTCCGTGTACATCGTCACGGTGCCCTGCCGGATCGTCGAGGTCGAGCCTTCCCTGGCCTTCACGTGCATCGTGCTGTCCCCCGGATACCGGGCGGACTGGTGGAGGTCCTTGATGTCCACGCCCGACGCCGTGAACTTCAGCGCCTTCTTGGTGCTGCCGTCGCTGGTCCGCACCTCGACGATGCCGTGGTACTTCAGTCCCCGTAGGGTCAGCACGGAACTCCGCAGCTCCCAGGGGTGTTCGGGCAGCAGGGGGAGACCCGGCTCCAACGCGGCTGCTGCGAGGGCCTCGGGATCGGCGGTGGGACAGGGGAAGCGCGGTTTCGCTCCATCCGGGACGTCATCGTCCTTCTTCGGATCGAGCCCCTTGACCTCCTCGTCCAACTCCTCGACGGCGGCGCCGGCTTGCTCGGCCGCCTCTTTGATGGCTTCCTTCGTCGGGTCGGCGGTGGGCTCGGGGCGCTTGTCCTGATCCGGGCGGTGGGCACCTTCCGACGCACCGCTGTCGGCGCCGTCCGACTCATCCGGCTCATCCGGCTCATCCGGCGCATTCGGCTCGTCGGACTCACCGGCTTGGTCGGCGGGCTGCTCCTCGGAATCGTTGTCGGAATCGCCGTCGGACTGGGCACCGCTCTCGTCGCCCGGCTTCCGGTCGGGTTTTCCGGCGGGCTTCCCGGCGGGGTTCTTGGCCGGCTTCCCGTTCGGGTCGTGGGCGGTGGGCCGGTCGGAAGGTTTCTCCTCGTCGTCCGCCGACCCCTTCGGCGGAGGCTTTCCGAGCCCCTCGATGAGGTCCTTGACGGCGTCGCCCACGCCCAGGGGATCCACCGGATTCCGGGTCCTGGACGGGGACGGGTGCGCGGTCGGCGTGGACGGGGACCCGGCGGCCAACTGCCCGCCGCCCGGCCGGTCCTGAGCGGAGGGGGAGGCACCGGGGCGGGCGTCTTCGCTGCCGCCGCTGTCGCCGCTGTCCTCGTCGTCTGACTCGTCGGCACCATCGGTTCCGTCGGGACTCCCGGACGGCCGGGACGGCCGCGGTGACGCGGACGGAGAGGCGGACGGAGAGGCAGAAAGGGACGGAGTGGGCTCGGGAGGCGCCTCGGTCGGCTCCACCGGTTGTTCCGAACGGGTGATGCAGGGCCCGGGCGCGAAAGGGATCTCCTTGTCGTCCGCCAGGGCCAGCCGGGGGGTGAGCCCCATGCCCACCAGGACCGCGGTCGGCATCGCGGCCAGGGCCATCGCCTTGCCCGCGGGTAGATGGAGTTTGGTCAGCAGGGACTTGCGTGGAGCCGCATGGCGGGGGCCCTTCCTGGCCCGCGCGCCGTCGCCCTCGGGGGGCGTCAGCGGCGAGATGTCACCCGGCACTCTTCCTCCCGCCGTTGGTTTCGGTGGTGGTCTCGGGCGTGCCCGACGCGGCCGGGACCGCGGCACCCCACTCCCCCGGCTCGACGGAGGACTCCGCGGTGGGAGGGGTGACTTCGGCTTCGGCGCGGTCGTCGACGGCTCCGTCGCTGGTGGCGCCTTCGGTGGCCGGGGGCAGTGGCGCGCCCGGCATCCACGAGATGGAGAGCGCACCTCCGACCAAGGCGAAGAGGAATCCGAACACGAAGCCGCCGATGTTGGCCACCGGCAGGGAGACCAGTGCCAGGATGATCGCCGCGACCCCGGCGAAGACCCGGACGATCGCGTGGAACCACATCGTCAGACCGAGCGTGACCAGCAGCACGCCGATGATCAACGAACCTGCGCCGGCCGTGGTGGACATGGCGATGGTCAGATTGCCGAGTCGGACGTCGGCGTAGGGGAAGTAGGCGATCGGAACGCCACCGAGCATGGTGAACAGCCCTGCCCAGAAAGGTCGTTGTCCCCGCCAGTTGCTGAACCGCCGCCGTAGGACGCGGAGGAGGTGCTCATCGTGCCCGGTGGCCATGGACTCGGCGCTCATGGAAAACAGCTCCCTGCTAGCGGTCGTGCGGTGAGATGGGGAGGACGGACGGGGGCGACGGCGAGGGGCCGACGCTCCCGCCCGTGCACGGCGTGCCGGGCCCGCTGGGGTCATCTCCTCTGGATCCTGCTGCGCACGCTCCCTGATCCAGCCTGATCCAGAGGGTTCTTCCTAGCCGGGGAAGCACTCCTTGGTGCCCTTGTGCAGTTTCAACTTGAGACCGCTGAGCTTGAAGGTGCCCGCCGTGGTGGCCCACGCCTTCTGCTTGACGTCGGTCAGCGTCGCCAGATCGGCGCGCTGGGCGAAGCCGTGCGGGTTCACCTTCTCCTCGGTGCCCGGCTGGATGCCCGGCGCGCCGAGGGAGCCGGCGGCCACCCCGATGTCGATGTTGCTGAACTCGGCGTCCGCTTCCAGGTAGGAGACGTCGAGGTAGAGGTCCTTGGCGGTGACCGGATTATCGGGATCGGTGCCCGCGGTCAACTCAAGGCTGACGTTGCCGATGAACGGCACCTTCGGGGTGACCACCGATTGACACATGTTGGTGATGGTCGCCCTGCTGAAACCGGACACCGCGACCGGCTCCGCGAACGAGTTGCCTTCCAGGTTCTTGCCCGATGCGACACTGCCGTACTGAACGAAGTCGTGACCGACGAGCGAGTCGGCCGTGACCTTGAACTCCTGGCCGGAAATGCTGAATGACGCGGCGAGCGCTCCTTGGGCCAGACCGATGCCGATGGCGGCCGTTGCGGCCACGCTCGGCACCATGACAAGGGCGAACCGCTTCCATCTGGTTTTGCCACGAGCCAGAGACTCCATGACTTTCCTCCTTCTCGGACGTACATCCGAGGATCGGACCGCGAGGTCCGTCCTGAGATGGGAGAAGTGCTTACGTCCTCGGGGAGGAGAGCGCCGTACCGTCCGGCGCGTAGTGCGTCCGAAGCACCGGCGATCACCCCCGAGCGACAACCACTGGTCGCGCCTGATGCCTCACGCACAACCTGATTCAGACAGGCCCCGCCCGATGGCGGGAACCCCCCTGTCCGCGACCGGAGTTGAGGCCGGCCGGCTCGGTGGGGACCCAAGACGCGTCACACGGCTGGAGACCGGGCGTTGCGGTGTTTGGACCGAGCGACGCCGATCGTGGTGCATTCCTCGCCCAGACACAAGGGGGCTCGTTACTGGCTAGTAACGGGTCGATGCCGGGGGTATGGCCGACTGCTTTCGCCCGGCCACACAGGGTGCCGCAGATCGCCCCACCAGATGCCGAAATCGAGGCCGATAGGGGGACAGAAGAATTCAGTCGCTTTACTGCGAGTAACAGGTCGCCGGTTTACCAAGTTTTGGTAAAGGGCGGCGACTAGTAGGCATCGCGTCAACAAAAGCGGCGGTGGCGCTCCCAGAACGCCACCGCCGTCGACTTCATCGCGCACCGGGGCCGGACGGACCCCCGCGGGCACGGATCGGCCAGGTCAGGATCAGAAAAGGACCCGGGCCAGGGCCGAGCGGGCGGCCGTGACCCGCGGGTCATCCGGCCCGATCACCTCGAAGAGCTTCAGCAGGCGCACCCGTACGACATCGCGGTCCTCGCCCGCGGTGCGTCGAACGGTCTCGACGAGCCGCCCGAAGGCGTCCTCCACATGGCCGCCGACGAGGTCGAGATCGGCGGCGTCGATCTGCGCCTCGGCATCGGCGGGATCGCTCGCCGCCCTGTCGCGCACCTTCTGCGGATCCATGTCGGCGACCCTGCGCAGCAGTTCGGCCTGGGCCAGACCGAGCTTCGCCTCCGAGTTGCCGGGGTCATCGGCCAGCACATTGCGGTACGCCTGCACGGCGCCGCCGAAGTCTCCGGCGTCCAGCGCCTGCACGGCGGCTTCCAGCAGGGCGTCATAGGGACCGACCGGCACCGGGGCCGGGCCGGCGGCAGCCGGTGCCGCATCGGAGTCGACCACGATCCCGGTCAGCCCGAAGCGCTCCTCGCCGACCTGGATCAGCTGATCCAGCGTCTGCCGGATCTGCTCCTCGGGTGCGGCTCCCTGGAAGAGCGGCAGCGCCTGCCCGGCGACCACCGCGAAAACGGCTGGAATGCCCTGGATGCCGAACTGCTGCATCAGCATCTGATTTGCGTCAACGTCCACCTTGGCCAGGACGAACCGGCCGTTGTACTCCAGCGCGAGACGTTCCAGCAGCGGGCTGAGCTGCTTGCACGGCTGGCACCACTCGGCCCAGAAGTCGAGGACGACGGGGACGACGGCGGACTGCTGGAGCACATCGCGCTCGAAGCCCGCTTCGTCGACGTCGATCACCAGACTGGACGGGGGCACCGCGCCCCCTCCGCCTTGGCGGGCGGCCTCAGCACGGGCCTG
The DNA here is from genome assembly GCF_040638655.1 of Streptomyces sp. NPDC005963. Lineage (NCBI taxonomy): Bacteria > Bacillati > Actinomycetota > Actinomycetes > Kitasatosporales > Streptomycetaceae > Streptomyces > Streptomyces sp. NPDC005963. Next base: position 151,260 of record NZ_JBEXVD010000016.1, read on the forward strand.
CTCCGCCTTGGCCTTGGCCTCGTTGGCCGCCTTCACCGCGGCGAGGTCGACGACGCCGCTCATGGACATGTTCCTAGGCTGCATGAGTACATCCTCCCCCGTCCGCGCGCGCAAACGAAAAGTACGGACCTTTAGACCGTACGAACCCATGGACGCAGGTACTGCACATGGCTCAAACTGTTCGGCGCGGGGTCCCCACCCGTGCGCCAGTGGCTGTCGCGGAGCGGCTCAGCGCTTTCGCTACGACCCGTAGCGTATCTGTTCGACTTCCGTTCCGTCGCCTCCCGCGTGTGAGATTCCTCCGGTGAACTGGCTCACACCAAAGCGCTTACCCGCCGGTATGGTCGCCGTCATGTGCAGCCGTCCCCGCCCCACATCAGTACGGACCGGTCATATGGGACGCCCTCGCAGCACCGAGGCCGATGTCGCCATCCTCGAAGCGACCCGGGCGGCACTCGTCGAGCTGGGCTGGTCAAAACTGACCATGGGCGATGTCGCAGCCCGCGCCAAAGTGGCCAAGACCACGCTCTACCGCCGCTGGGCGGGCAAGAGCGAACTGGTGATCGACGCCGTGGCCGTGCTCTTCGACGAACTCGAACTACCCGACCGCGGCAGCCTGATGGCCGATGTGGAGGGAGTGGTGTTGCAGTTCGCGAAGCTGCTGGAACGCCCGGAGACCAGGACGGCGCTGATGGCCGTGGTGGCGGAGTCCACCCGGGACGAGGCACTGCGGGGCCGGATCCGTTCCGCCATCGTGGACCGGCAGAAGTGCCTGGTGCTTGAGGGCAGGGCCCGGGCGCAGGCGCGCGGCGAACTGCCCTACGAGGACGACGCCGAAGCCGCCGCGCGCAACGCCGATCTGATCTTCGACGTGATCGCCGGGGCCGTCGTCCACCGGACCCTAGTCAGCGCGGAGCCGGTCGACGAGGCATGGGCGCACAGCTTCACCACCCTGCTGCTCTCAGGGTTGACCTCCCTGCGCAAGGGCTGACGCCAGGACCGGACCTGGTACGAGGACGTCAAGCGCGGCACGCACGGCGCCGGGCGGGGGCACCCGGTCGCCGTACGCATCCCGCAGGTGAGCCCGTCAGAACCCGGGCGGCTCGGTGTACGTGCCCCACTCGTCCCGCAGGGCGTCGCAGATCTCGCCCAGCGTGGCCTCGGCCCGTACCGCTTCCAGCATCGGCCCGATCATGTTCGAACCGTCCCGGGCCGCCGTGAGCATCGCCTCCAGGCAGTCGCGCACGACGGTGTCGTCGCGCCGGGACCTGCGCTCCGCGAGGACCTGCACCTGGTCGCGCTCCACCTCGTGGCTGACCCGCAGGATCTCCAGATCACCGGTGACCGAGCCATGGTGGACGTTGACGCCGACGACCCGCTTGTCGCCCTTCTCCAGGGACCGCTGGTAGCGGAAGGCCGATTCGGCGATCTCCCCGGTGAACCAGCCATCCTCGATGCCGCGCAGGATGCCGGAGGTCATGGGCCCGATGGGGTGCTGCCCATCGGGGTGGGCGAGTCGACCGCGGTCCTTGATCCGTTCGAAAACCTTCTCGGCCTCGGCCTCGATCCGATCGGTGAGCTGCTCCACGTACCAGGAGCCGCCGAGCGGGTCGGCCACATTGGCGACGCCGGTCTCCTCCATCAGCACCTGTTGGGTGCGCAGGGCGATTTCGGCGGCCTGGGCGCTGGGCAGCGCGAGTGTCTCGTCGAGGGCGTTGGTGTGCAGCGAGTTGGTGCCGCCGAGCACCGCGGACAGCGCCTCCACTGCGGTGCGCACGACGTTGTTGTACGGCTGCTGGGCGGTGAGCGAGACGCCGGCGGTCTGCGTGTGGAAGCGCAGCCACTGGGCCTTGTCCGTCCGCGCCCCGTAGACCTCGCGCATCCATCGCGCCCAGATCCGCCGGGCTGCGCGGAACTTGGCGATCTCCTCGAAGAAGTCGAGGTGGGCGTCGAAGAAGAAGGAGAGCCCGGGGGCGAAGGTGTCCACGTCCAGCCCGCGGCTGAGCCCGAGTTCCACGTATCCGAAGCCGTCGGCGAGCGTGTACGCCAACTCCTGCGCGGCCGTCGCCCCTGCCTCGCGGATGTGGTACCCGGAGACGGAGAGCGGCTTGTACGCGGGGATGTCCCGGGCGCAGTGCTCCATCAGGTCGCCGATGAGCCGCAGATGGGGTTCGGGCTGGAAGAGCCATTCCTTCTGGGCGATGTACTCCTTGAAGATGTCGGTCTGGAGCGTGCCGTTCAGCACGGCCGGATCGACGCCCTGCCGCTCGGCGGCGACCAGGTACATGCAGAAGACGGGCACGGCCGGGCCGCTGATGGTCATGGACGTGGTGACGTCACCGAGGGGGATGTCCCGGAACAGCACCTCCATGTCGGCCGCGGAGTCGATGGCGACCCCGCAGTGACCGACCTCGCCGAGCGCGCGGGGGTCGTCCGAGTCCCGTCCCATGAGGGTGGGCATGTCGAAGGCGACGGAGAGACCACCTCCGCCCGCGGCGAGGATCATCTTGTACCGCTCGTTGGTCTGCTCGGCGTTCCCGAAGCCGGCGAACTGCCGGATCGTCCAGGTGCGACCGCGGTAGCCGGTCGGGTGCAGACCTCGGGTGAAGGGGTACTCACCGGGCCAGCCGATCCGGTCGAATCCCTCGTACGTGTCTCCGGGGCGGGGTCCGTAAACAGGCTCCACGGGGTCTCCGGAGAGCGTGCTGAAGTCGGCATCCCGCTTCCGGGCCTTGTCGTAGCGGGCCTGCCAGCGTCGGCGGCCTTGCTCGATGGCGTCAGCGTCCATACATTCAATTTACTAGGACGTCCTAGTAAATGTCGATGGGAAACCGCCGCGAGCCATGCGCACGCGGCGGTGGACCTTCAGGCCCCTGCCGGGACCTTGTTGCCGTCGGAGATCAGGGCGCGGGCCTCACGACTGATCTTCGGCTCGACGAAGAAGGAGGCCACGGGGATGCAGCCGGCCGCGAGCACCCAGAGCAGCTTGCCGAAGGGCCACTTCGCCTTGGAGCCCAGATCGAACGCGAAGATCACGTAGACGATGAAGAGAACACCGTGGATCTGAGAGATCACCATGGTGTCGCCGGTTTCGAAGCCGTACTTCAAGATGATGGCGCCGGTGAAGACGAGCAGCCAGACGGCAGTGATGTACGCCATCACCCGGTAGCGGGTCAGCACGGTTTGTTTCATGGGGTCGAGCGTATCCGGGCCCTCCGGGCCCGCTGTGAGCGGGGCGGGCCCGTGCCCTACGCCCCGCGCAGGGGGCAGCAGCAGCCCTCAGCGCTCGTCGAAGTCCGCGGCCGAGACCCGCAACGGCCGCAGCATCGCGAAGATCTCCGCACACTCCTCGGCGTCGTACGCACCCAGCCCGAAGTCCATCTCCATCAGATCGCGGGTGGCCGCCTCGACGACGCTCCGCCCCTTATCGGTGATCGACGCGAGGGTGCCGCGCCCGTCGTTCGGATTGGGCCTCTTGTCCACGAGGCCGGAGCGCACCAGTCGGTCGACGGTGTTGGTGACGGAGGTGGGATGCACCATCAGCCGCTCGCCGATCTTCGACATCGGCAGCTCACCGGCCTTGGAGAAGGTGAGCAGCACGAGTGCCTCGTACCGGGCGAAGGTCAGTTCATAGGGTTTGACGATGGCGTCGACCTCGGCGAGCAGGATCTGGTGCGCGCGCATGATCGAGGTGATCGCCGCCATGGAGGGCACGGGCCCCCAGCGCTGCCGCCAGAGTTCGTCGGCGCGTGCGATGGGATCGAAGGGGAGGCTGAGGGGCTTCGGCACGGCTCCGACCCTATCCAGTGGCCCGGCACGGAACAGCCCCGTCTCGCCCTTCGGTCCGATCACCGTACGGGCTCGGCCAACCGTGCCCGGGGCCGCAACGACCCGGGGGGCGGACCGAGTGCTCGGTCCGCCCCCCGAGGGAAACGGCAAGGGTCCTTCACGATCCGAAGGACACGAACTCTATGCCTCGACGACGCCCTCGCGGCGGGCGCGGGAGGCGATCACCTCGTCGTCGGCGGCACGCTTCAGCTTGCGCTCGGCGTAGAAGCCGCCCAGTGGCAGGACGGAGAGCACGAAGTAGAGCGCCGCGGTCTTCAGGTCCCACTTGGTGCGGTTCCAGGCGTCCAGCCAGAACAGCACGTACAGGATGAACAGGACTCCGTGGATCATGCCCAGGGCCGGCACCGCGTTGAAGTCGGTGGTGCGCTTCAGCACCGAGGCCACGAGCAGCAGGATGAAGGAGACGGCCTCCGGTGCGGAGACCAGGCGGAGACGGTGGAGGGAGGAGGCGGTCTTGATGTCCACGGAGGCACCTTCAATGGGAGACGATCTTGTGAATGCGCTCACAAGCGCTGGCCCATTGTGTCAGCTTCCTTTGCCATCCCTTTGTCCGGGGTGGGTCCGAGCCGCACGGGTTACTCCCGGACAGCTGTCCTACTGCCCCGTGGGCGGGCTACCGTCGCTGTGTGGCAACGTTCCGGCTCCAAGGGAGCAAGGTGCTCGCGGTTGACATGACCGGCGACGCCGTCAAGGCGAAGAACGGGTCGATGGTCGCGTACGACGGCCAGATGGCCTTCAAGAAGCTGTCCGGCGGCGGCGAGGGCATCCGCGGGATGGTCACCCGCAGACTCACCGGTGAGCAGATGGTGATGATGGAGGTGAAGGGGCAGGGCACCTGCTACTTCGCCGACCGGGCGTCCGAGATCAACCTGGTGAACCTGCACGGCGACAAGCTGTACGTGGAGTCGAGCAATCTGCTCTGCGCCGACGCGGGGCTGCGGACCGGCACGAGTTTCACCGGGCTGCGCGGCGGAGCGACGGGCAACGGGCTGTTCACCACCACCATCGAGGGCACCGGGCGGGCGGCCATCATGTCCGACGGGCCCGCGGTGGTCCTGCGGGTCACCCCGCAGTACCCGCTCGCGGTCGACCCGGGCGCGTACATCGCCCATCAGGGGAACCTCCAGCAGAACTTCCAGTCCGGTGTGACGTTCCGCACCTTCCTGGGCGAAGGCGGCGGAGAGGCATTCCAGATCCGGTTCGAGGGCGACGGCGTCGTCTACGTCCAGCCCAGTGAGCGCAACACCATCGGAGGGGATGCGTAGCCATGCCGTTCCGAGAGATCAACTCCAGGATGGTCGAGGCGGCCGTCTTCCCAGGGCAGCGGATCTTCAGCCAGCGCGGCGCGATGCTCGCGTACAAGGGCGAGGTGTCCTTCACACCGAACACCCAGGGCGGTCAGGGCGGGCTCGCGTCGATGATCGGCCGCAGGGTGGCCGGGGAGGCGACCCCGCTGATGACGGTCGAGGGCAGCGGCACGGTGCTGTTCGGCCACGGCGGCCACCACGTCCACATCGTCCACCTCGGTGGGGACACCCTCTACGTGGAGGCCGACCGACTGCTCGCCTTCGACGGCACCCTGGAGCAGGGGACGATGTTCCTCGGCTCGCAGGGCGGGGTGATGGGCATGGTGCGCGGACAGGTGACCGGGCAGGGGCTGTTCACGACCACGCTGCGCGGCAGTGGCGCGGTCGCGGTCATGGCGCACGGGGGCGTGGTCGAGCTGCCGATCACCCCGGGGCGCTCGATCCACGTGGACCCCCAGGCGTACGTGGCCCATCGCGGTGATGTGCAGAACAAGCTGACGACGGCGCTCGGCTGGCGCGACATGGTGGGACGCGGCTCGGGCGAGGCGTTCCAGTTGGAGTTGAGCGGCAGCGGCACGGTCTACGTCCAGGCATCGGAGGAGAAGCTGTGACCACGCCGGCACAGGGCCAGATCTGGGACCCGACCACGCTCCCCAGCGACGACAACGTCAACCCGTACACCTTCTGTGTGGAGTTGAAGGGCGGTCAGTGGTTCCTCCAAAAGGGGAAGATGATCGCCTACTACGGCCGGATCGACTTCAACGGCATCGGGCACGGCCGGCTGGACCGACTGCTGCGGACCTCGTTCCACTCGCCGCTGCACGCCGGCGAGTGGGTGGTCGCCGAGGGCAGCGGGAAGATGCTGCTCGCGGACCGGGCGTTCGATGTGAACTCGTATGACTTGGACCAGGGGAATCTGACGATCCGGTCCGGGAACCTGCTGGCGTACCAGCCTTCACTGGCACTGAAGCAGTCAATCGTGCCGGGCTTCCTCACCCTGATCGGTACGGGGAAGTTCGTGGCGGCGTCCAACGGACCGGTGGTGTTCATGGAACCCCCCATCCGAGTGGACCCGCAGGCGCTGGTGGGCTGGGCGGACTGCCCGTCCCCGTGCCACCACTACGACCACGGCTATATGACCGGGGTGATGGGAGGGCTGCGCGCCCTGACGGGGATCGGTGGGGCCTCTGGGGAAGAGCATCAATTCGAGTTCGTCGGAGCGGGAACCGTCCTGCTCCAGTCGACCGAGACGCTGATGCCGGAGACGGCCACGGGGGCGACGCCGCACCAGGCGGGGGTGCCCGGGGGGCATGGTTCGCCCGCACCCGGCCAGCACGGTCAACACGGCTCCACTCCGCGTCTCCCAGGTCAGCTGGGTGATCTCACCCGCCGCTTCGGCCTGTGAGCGGTAGTCTGCGGAGTGTGACGTCGAACGTCTGCACCCCAGTACGCTGCGGGCTCCGTGCTGACTCCCTGGCCAGTGCCGGGCGTCACACCATGACTTCGTCCGTCTTTCAACTTCTTAGGTAGAATCCATATATGGAGACCGAGACGGCCACTCGCTGGCTGACCGATGACGAGCAGCGCACCTGGCGCACTCACCTGGACGTCAGCCGACTGCTGATGCACCAACTCGAAAAGGACCTCCAACCGTTCGGCTTGACCAACAACGACTACGAGATCCTCGTCAACCTCTCCGAGTCCGCGGAACAGCGGATGCGGATGAGCGATCTCGCCGCGGCCACGCTCCAGTCCAAGAGCCGCCTCTCCCACCAGATCACCCGCATGGAATCCGCGGGACTGGTCCGCCGGGAGAACTGCGAATCCGACCGACGCGGGCTGTACGCCGTGCTCACCGAGCAGGGCACGGCGACCATGCAGCGGGTCGCACCGCACCACGTGGCATCCGTGCGCCAGCACTTCATCGATCTGATGACGCCCGAGGCGCTGGCCGATCTGCGGGCCTCGCTCGCACCGGTCGCCGACCATCTGCGCGGTAGGCGCGGCAAGGGCTGAGCGAGGAGCACCAGGAAGATCCGGAAGGCGGGCCTTGGGGGGCCTCTCTTTCGGATCTCGACGGATGACCGTCCTCGCCGCCCGCCCGCTCCGGCGGGTGACGGCCGTGCCCGCGGGAGGGCAGCGCCGCTCTCCCGGCCCTGATGGGGCAGGTGCAAGACCAGGCCGGGCCGACCGACCACCGCGAACGGCCCGGCGAACCCACCGCTCACTCCCGCTCGGGCCCGTCCTCTCCGGCCCGTGGCACACCCGGCACGCTCACCTCGAAGAGCGCACCCCCTTGAGGTCCCTGCCGCACGGTGAGCGTCCCGCCGTGGCGCTCGGCCACATCGCGGGCGATGGCCAGACCCAGCCCGGCACCTCCTTCGTCCCTGGTCCGGGCGTCGTCGAGCCGTACGAAGCGCTCGAAGATCCGCTCCCGTTCGAGCTCCGGAATCCCCTCGCCGTCGTCTGCGACCGCGAGCACGATCCGATCCCCCTCCGCGCGCACTTCCGCCGTGACCGACTCCTCCGCGTGGCGCTGCGCATTGTCGAGGAGATTGCCCAGCACCCGGGCCAACTGGGAGCGCGAGCCCAGCACGTCCAGTCCGTCGACGGCGCTCACCGTGACGGGGATCCGGTCGTTCGTCCGCTGGGACACCTCCTCCCGCACCAGGGCCCCCAGGTCCAACCTGGCCTGGCCCGGGCGCTCCCCCGCGTCCAACCGGGCAAGCAGCAACAGATCGGCGGCGAGTTGCTGAAGGCGTACGGTGTCGGCCACCGCACCCGATACGTCGAGCAGATCGGGGTGTGCCTCGCCCACTTCCAGTTGTGTACGCAGCGAGGCGATGGGGCTGCGCAGTTCGTGGGAAGCGTCGGCGACGAACCGGCGTTGACGTTCGACCGACGCCTCCAGCGCGGCGAGCGTCTCGTTGGTGGTGCGGGCGAGTCGGGCGATCTCATCGCGCGAGTCGGGTTCCGGTACGCGCCGGGAGAGGTCCTCCGATGCCGTGATGGCCGCCATCTCGGCGCGGATGTCCTCGACGGGCCGCAGCGCGCGCCGGGTGACCAGCCAGGTCACCGCGCCCACGACGACCAGCAGGGCGGGCAGCCCGATCAGCATCGCGTCCCGCACGCTCTCGACCGCTTCCTGCTCGGTGGCGCGCGGAGCTCCCCCGTAGACGGTGACGGTCGTGCCCGCGCTGTTGGTCGCCTCCACGGCGGCGAAGCGGTAGGGGGCGCTGTCACCGTCGACGGTGGCGCTGCCGTCGCTGAACTTCTCACTGCCCGAGACCTCACCGCGGGCGGGGTCGTCGTCGGAGTCTGCGCCATCGCCATCGCCATCGGGCTCGGATTCGGCCCTATCGGACTCGGATTCGGATTCGGCGTTGTCGGAGTCCTGGTCGGGGCCGTTGTCCTGCCCGTCGTCCGAGTCACCGGAGGGTTCGCCAGCGGGATCGCCCGTGGACGCACGGTCGGACTCGTCGCCCTGCCCCCGCTGTGCGCTGTCGTTGCCGTTGGCGTCGTTGTTGGAGGTCTCGTCGCCGCTCGGTGAGGGCAGTGGCAGTGGCTTCACGCTCCGGCTGCTCGTGCCCTCGATGCTCTGGAGGTCCGGCGACACGGCGATGACCCGCCCGTTCTCCCCCACCACCTGGATGGGACGGTCCTCACCGCCCGGGAGGTCGAGCTTGTCGGGTGCGGTGTCCAGGGCGAACTGCGAGGCCACCTCGCGGGCGGCGATCTCCGCCTGGAGGTTGATCTTGCCCTCCAGGTTCTGGCGGAGTACGAGCAGCACCCCGAGCCCCGTCGTGAGCAGCGCGATCGCCACGACGAGGGTGGCCCCGATGGCGGCCTTGGCCCGTACGGATCTCATGGCGCGGCCACCAGTCGGTATCCGGCGCCGCGCACGGTCTGGATGCGGGGTGCGCCCAGCTTCCGCCGCAGGGCGCTGATGTAGACCTCGATGATGTTGGGGTCGCCGTCGTACGCGAAGTCCCAGACGTGTTCGAGGATCTCCGCCTTGCTGACCACGTCACCGGCGCGCACGGCGAGTTGTTCCAGTACCGCGAACTCCTTGGCGGTGAGCGTCACCTCCTCGTCCCCGCGGAAGACCCGGCGGGCGGCCGTCTCCACGCGCAGATCGCCCACGGTGAGCCGGGGCGAGCCGCCGGAGCGACCGCGGCGCCGCAGCAGCGCCTTGACCCTCGCCACGAGGACGACGTACGAGAACGGCTTGGTCAGGTAGTCGTCGGCACCGGTGTCGAGACCTTCCGCCTCGTCGTACTCGCCGTCCTTGGCGGTGAGCATCAGGATCGGCACCTCGTCACCCGCCGCCCGGAGCGACGCGCAGACGCGGTAGCCGTTCATCCCGGGCAGCATGATGTCGAGGATGACGAGGTCGTACGCGCCCTCGGACGCCCGGTGCAGCCCTTCGAGGCCGTCGTGGACCACGTCCACCGCATAGCCTTCGGCCGTCAATCCCCTGGCAAGGGAGAGTGCCAGCCTCTTCTCGTCCTCCACGATCAACAAACGCATGGGCTCAGGGTCGCAAACCCAAGCTGAAGATCCCTTCAGGTGGCTTCAGGTTGGGTTCAGGGTGCCCCCGGCAGATTGGTGTCCACGAAGCCAGCCGGTACGGGGAGGAACCCAAATGAAGCGCAAGATTGCCGTCGCCGTCGCCGTCATCGCCCTGGTGGGCGGTGGCACCTACACCGCGGTCGCCGCATCCGGCGAACCCGCCCCGTCGTCGAGCCTCTCGGCGTCCCAGGCCGCGGATGCGGCACTGAAGAAGAGCCCGGGGTCGATCGAGTCCATCGGTCTGGACGACGACGCCAAGGGCCAGTGGGAGGTCGAGATCGTCGGGAAGAACGGCGAAGACCAGGACGTCAGGGTGGACGCGAAGGGCAAGGCGTCCCTGTTCTCGGACGACGACAACGACAGTGACGACAACGACGGCTCCCGTGATTCCGCAGAGGACAGGGCGGAGCGCCAGGCTCTGAGCTCGGTGAAGGTGAACGCCGAGGAGGCGGCATCGGCGGCACTGAAGTTCCGTGCGGGCTCCGTCACCGAGGTCGACTTCGACAACGGTCACTGGGAGGTCGAGGTCCGGGCCAAGGACGGCCGTGAGCACGAGGTGCGCGTGGACGGCACGACCGGGAAGGCTTCGGTCTCCGCAGACGACGACGGCACGGACCGTGACGACCGGGATGACACGAACGACCGCGACGACGACTGATCGTCCGCTCCAGGCGGCGCTCCCCGGCCGTGTGCCGGGCCCGCCGCCCCCGTAGAACCAGGGGCATGCCCCCGGGGCGATGTGTCGCGCCCCGCCCCTGAACCCCGGCCCGGCCTTGGACCACACCCCCCGCGTCCAGGCCGGGCCGGGCCTTTGCCCGCCCCGCGCCGCGGGGGCTACGACCGCGTCAGCCCGGCCACCAGTTCATCGGCCGCCGAGTACGGGTCCGTCTCCCCCGCCACGATCCGCTCGGCGAGGGCCCCGAGCCGTTGGTTCCCGTGGAGGTCCCCGATGCGCTCGCGCAGTGCAGTGACCGCGATCGTCTCCACCTCGACCGCCGCGCGCCGCACCCGGCGCTGGGCGAGGACGCCGTGCTCCTCCATCCAGGCGCGGTGCTTCTCCAGGGCGGCCACGACATCGTCCGTGCCCTCGCCCCGGGCCGCCACCGTCTTGACGATGGGCGGACGCCAGTCGCCGGGCGAGCGGGCCTCGCCCAGGCCCAGCATGTGGTTCAACTCTCGGGCGGTGGCGTCCGCGCCGTCGCGGTCGGCCTTGTTGACGACGTAGACGTCCCCGATCTCCAGGATGCCGGCCTTCGCCGCCTGGATGCCGTCCCCCATGCCGGGTGCGAGCAGCACCACGGAGGTGTCGGCCGCCGCCGCGATCTCGACCTCCGACTGGCCGACGCCCACGGTCTCCACCAGGATCACGTCACAGCCGGCGGCGTCCAGGACACGGATCGCTTGCGGGGCCGCCCAGGCCAGACCGCCGAGGTGCCCCCGGGTGGCCATGGACCGGATGTAGACACCGGGGTCGGAGGCATGTTCGGACATCCGGACCCGGTCGCCGAGGAGCGCACCGCCCGAGAACGGCGACGACGGGTCCACGGCGAGCACACCCACCCGTTTCCCCGCCTTGCGGTACGCGCTCACCAGGACCGAGGTCGACGTCGACTTGCCGACACCAGGCGAACCGGTGAGGCCGACGACGTACGCGCCCCCGGTCAGCGGAGCCAGCGCCGCCATCACCTCGCGCAACTGCGGGGACGCCCCCTCGACCAGGGAGATCAGCCGGGCCACGGCCCGCGGCCTGCCCTCCCTCGCCTGGGCGACCAGTTGGGGGACGTCCACCATCACTCGACTCCTTAGCGCTTCCACCGATCCGAACGGCACGTGCCCGAAGGGGTCAGCTCGCCGGTACGCGGACGATCAGCGCATCGCCCTGTCCGCCGCCGCCGCAGAGCGCCGCGGCCCCGATCCCGCCGCCCCGGCGCTGGAGCTCCAGCGCCAGATGGAGCACCAATCGGGCGCCCGACATGCCGATGGGGTGGCCGAGCGCGATCGCACCGCCGTTGACGTTCACCTTTTCCGGGGACACCCCGAGGTCGCGCATTGACTGCACGGCGACGGCGGCGAACGCCTCGTTGATCTCAATCAGATCGAGATCGGCGACTTCAAGCCCTTCCTTGCGCAGGGCGTGCGCGATGGCGTTCGAGGGCTGCGAGTGGAGGGAGTTGTCCGGGCCTGCGACGTTCCCGTGGGCACCGATCTCGGCGATCCACTCCAACCCCAGTTCCTCCGCCTTGGCCCGGCTCATGACCACGACCGCGGCGGCACCGTCGGAGATCTGCGATGCCGTGCCCGCCGTGATCGTGCCCTCGGCGGCGAACGCGGGACGCAGCCGGGCCAGCGACTCCACGGTGGTCTCGGGCCGGATGCCCTCGTCCTTGGCGATGACGACCGGCTCGCCCTTGCGCTGGGGGATCTCGATGGGCGTGATCTCGGCGTCGAAGATACCGTTCTTCTGGGCGGCGGCGGCGCGCTGGTGGGAGAGCGCGGCGACCTCGTCCTGATCGGTACGGACGATCTTCAGCAGGGCGTTGTGCCGCTCGGTCGACTCGCCCATGGCGATGTTCTCGAAGGGGTCGGTGAGCCCGTCGTGCGCCATGGCGTCGAGCATCCCCACCGCCCCGTACTTGAAGCCCTCGCGGGACTTCGGCAGCAGGTGCGGCGCATTGGTCATCGACTCCTGGCCACCCGCGACCACGATGTCGAATTCACCCGCCCGGATCAATTGGTCCGCCAGGGCGATGGCGTCGAGGCCGGACAGACAGACCTTGTTAACGGTCAGCGCGGGCACGTTCATGGGGATGCCGGCCTTGACCGCGGCCTGCCGCGCCGGAATCTGCCCGGCGCCCGCCTGGAGCACCTGTCCCATGATCACGTACTCCACCTGATCAGGGGTGACGCCCGCGCGCTCCAGCGCCGCCTTGATGGCGAAACCGCCGAGGTCCGCGCCCGAGAAGGACTTCAGAGAGCCGAGGAGCCGTCCCATGGGCGTCCTGGCGCCCGCGACGATCACTGAGGTGGTACCGGTCGTTCCTGACATGAGACAAGATCCCCTTTCAGCGCGGAGGCTGAGGAGTGAACGAGGGTTTACCTCAAATGTACTGAGGGGTCCACCGCGAGGTCACCGGGCGGTCGGTGTGATCGCGCGCACGTTGCGTAACCACCGGTTCGGCGCTGCACTGGGGGGATGCTGACGCGAATCGACCACATCGGAATTGCCTGCCACGATCTCGACGCGACGGTCGAGTTCTACCGTTCCACCTACGGTTTCGAGGTCCACCACTCCGAGGTGAACGAGGAGCAGGGGGTGCGCGAGGCCATGCTCAGGATCAACGGAACCTCCGACGGAGGCGCTTCCTACCTCCAACTGCTCCAGCCGATCCGGGAGGACTCCCCGGTCGGAAAGTGGCTGGCCAAGAATGGTGAGGGAGTTCACCACATCGCGTTCGGCACCGAGGACGTGGACGGCGACTCCGCGGCCATCCGCGAGAAGGGCGTGCGCGTCCTGTACGACCAGCCGCGCATCGGTTCCATGGGCTCGCGGATCACCTTCCTCCACCCCAAGGACTGCCACGGTGTTCTGACCGAACTTGTCACCTCTGCAACGGAGCACTGACCTCCGGATTCCTGGCCCGGTAGAGTGGGCAATTCCGGGCCGGGGCCGGGTCGGGGCCGCGACGCGTCCTCTCATGTTGATCTGTCACCATTTCCCCGGGGAGCCCGTTCGCCCGGCGAGCGGTGAGAGTGTGAAGCCAGTTGCGACCAGGGGACGGATGGGACCGCGCAGTGCGGGGCTACGAACGCCAGGAGAGCCACCGAGCTGACGACGACCACCTTTCGCGGTTCGAAGCCGAGATGGAACGGCTGAAGACCGAGCGGGAGAAGGCCGTCCAGCACGCCGAGGACCTCGGTTACCAGGTCGAGGTATTGCGCGCGAAGCTCCATGAGGCGCGCCGCAGCCTTGCATCACGCCCCGCCTACGACAACGGCGACCTCGGCTACCAGGCCGAACAGATGCTCCGCAACGCCCAGGTCCAGGCCGATCAGATGCGGGTGGACGCCGAACGCGAACTGCGCGAGGCCCGTGCCCAGACGCAGCGCATCCTCCAGGAACACGCCGAACACCAGGCCCGGCTCCAGGCCGAGCTGCACACCGAGGCCAATCAGCGCCGCCAGCGACTCGACCAGGAGTTGGCCGAGCGCCGCCAGACCGTCGAAGCGCACGTCAACGAGAACGTCGCCTGGGCCGAGCAGTTGCGCGCCCGTACCGAGTCCCAGGCCCGCCGGCTGCTCGACGAGTCGCGCGCCGAGGCCGAGCAGGCCCTGGCCGCGGCCCGGTCCGAGGCCAAACGACTCGCCGACGAAGCACGCCAGCGGGTCAGCTCGGAGACGGAGAGCGCCCGGTCCGAGGCCGAGTCGATCCTGCTGCGGGCCCGCCGGGACGCCGAACGCCTGATGAACGCCGCCTCCACCCAGGCGCAGGAGGCCACCAGCCACGCCGAACGGCTGCGTTCGTCCACCACCGCCGAGTCCGAACAGGCCAGGCAGCAGGCCGCCGAACTGAGCCGTGCCGCCGAGCAGCGGATTCAGGAGGCGGAGGAGAAGCTGCGCGAAGCCCGGACCGAGTCGGAACGGGTGCTGACCGAAGCCAAGGACGCCGCAGCCAAGCAACTGACGTCCGCGGAATCGGACAATGAGCAGCGCGCACGGACCGCGAAGGCGGAGATCGCCCGACTGGTCGGCGAGGCGACCACCGAGGCGGAGGCGCTCAAGGCCGAGGCCGAGCAGATCCTCGCCGATGCCCGTACCGAGTCCGAGAAGCAGCTGGCGACCGCCACGGAGAAGGCGCGCACGGCCGCGGCCGAGGACTCCGCCGCGGCGCTCGCCAAGGCCGCCCGGGCGGCCGAGGAGATCCTGACGAAGGCGTCCGAGGACGCCCAGGAGACCACCAGGAAGGCGAGCGCGGAGGCCGAGCGCATCCGCGGCGAGGCCGACGCGGAGGCCGACCGGCTGCGCGGCCAGGCCGCGGAGCAGGCCGACCAGCTCAAGGGTGCTGCCAAGGACGACACCAAGGAGTACCGGGCCAAGACGGTCGAGCTCCAGGAAGAGGCGCGTCGGCTGCGCGGCGAGGCCGAGCAGCTGCGGTCGGAGGCGGTCGCCGAGGGCGAGCGCATCCGCGGCGAGGCCCGGCGGGAGGCCGTCCAGCAGATCGAGGAGGCGGCCAGTACCGCGGAGGGGCTGCTCACCAAGGCGCGTACGGACGCCGACGAGCTGCGCTCCACGGCCGGCAACGACAGCGAGCGGGTGCGTACGGAGGCGATCGAGCGCGCCACGACGCTGCGTCGGCAGGCCGAGGAGACCTTGGAGCGCACCCGCGCCGAGGCCGAGCGGCTGCGCGCCGAGGCCGAGGAGTTGGCGGACGGGGTGCGGGCGGCGGCCGAGCGCGCCGCTGCGGAGCTGCGCGAGGACGCCGAGCGGGCGATGGCGGCCCGGCAGGAGGAGGCCGCCGAGGAGCTGGGTCGGCTCCACGCCGAGACCCAGTCGCGACGCCAGGCAGCCGACGAGGCGCTGACCGAGGCCCGCGCGGACGCCGAGCAGCTGCGCCGGGACGCCGGTGACGAGATCGAGCGGCTGCGCCGGGAGGCTGGTGAGCGGCTGCGCGCCCTTCAGGCGCAGACCGAGCAGGAGGCCGAGCGGCTGCGGACCGAGGCCGCCGCGGACGCGGCCGGGTCCCGCGCCGAGGCGGAGAACGCCGCGGTACGGCTGCGTTCCGAGGCCGCGGCCGAGGCCGAGCGGCTCAAGAGCGAGGCGAAGGACACCGCGGACCGGTTGCGCTCGGAGGCCGCTGCGGCTTCCGAGCGGGTGGCGGCGGAGGCGGCGGAAGCGCTCGCCGCTGCCCAGGAAGAGGCATTGCGCCGTCGCCGCGAGGCCGAGGGCATGGTGGAGTCGGCACGCGCCGAGGCCGATCAGGAGCGCGAGCGCGCCAGGGAGCAGAGCGAAGGTCTGCTCGCGTCCGCCCGCAAGCGGGTCGAGGACGCGCAGGCCGAGGCGCACCGGCTGGTGGCGGAGGCGGACCAGCGGGCCACGGAGCTGGTGGCTGCGGCCGAGCAGACCGCGAAGCAGGTGCGGGACTCGGTCGCGGGTCTGCACGAGCAGGCCGACCAGGAGATCGCCGGTCTGCGTTCGGCGGCCGAGCACTCGGCCGAGCGGACCCGTACCGAAGCGCAGGACGAGGCGGACCGGATCCGCGCCGACGCGCACGCCGAGCGGGATCGCGCCGCGGAGGACGCGGCACGGTTGCGGACGCGTGCGCAGGAGGAGACCGAGGCGGCGAACGCGCTCGCCGAACGGACCGTCACCGATGCGATCGAGGAGTCCGAGCGACTGCGCACGGACACCGCGGAGTACGCCCAACGGATGCGTACGGATGCGTCGAACGCGCTGGCGACGGCCGAGCAGGACGCCTCCCGTACCCGTGCGGACGCCCGGGACGACGCCAACCGCATCCGTTCCGAGGCGGCGACCCTGGCGGATCGGCTCGTGGGCGAGGCGACGGCCGAGGGTGAGCGGATCAGGACGGAAGCCGAGCGACTCCTCGACGAAGCACGCCAGTCGGCGGACAAGCGACGTTCCGAGGCGGCGACCGTGTCGGATCGGCTCGTGCGTGAGGCGACGGCCGAGGGTGAGCGGATCAGGACCGAGGCCGAGCGACTCCTCGACGAAGCACGCCAGTCGGCGGACAAGCGACGTGCGGACGCGGCCGAGCAGGCCGACCAGTTGATGTCGGAGGCCGCCACAGAGGCGGAGCGGCTGCGCGCCGAAGCCGCGGACACCGTGGGCTCCGCCCAGCAGGCCGCGGAGCGGATGCGGGCCGACGCCCGCAAGGTCGTGGCGGACGCGGAGGCCGTGGCCGAGCGGATGCGGGCCGATGCGCGGGCGGCGGCGGACCGGACGGTGGACGAGGCGCGCGAGGCGTCAGCCAAGCGTCGTCGGGATGCCGCCGAGCAGGCCGACCAGCTCATCAACCGGGCTCAGGAGGAGGCTCTCCGGGCCGCGCTGGAGGCCGAGGAGATGGCCGACACGATGGTGGGTGCCGCCCGCAAGGAAGCCGAACGGCTGCTCGCCGAGGCGACCGTCGAGGGCAACACCCTGGTGGAGAAGTCCCGTACGGACGCGGACGAGTTGCTGGTGGGTGCGCGTCGGGACTCGACCGCGATCAGGGAGCGCGCCGAGGACTTGCGCCTGCGGATCGAGAGCGAGATCGAGGAACTCCACGAGCGGGCCCGCCGGGAGACGTCCGAGCAGATGAAGACCACCGGCGAGCGGGTCGACCAGCTGATGACTGCGGCGCGCGACCAGCGCGCGGAGGCGGACGCGAAGTCCAAGGAGCTGCTCGCCGAGGCGAATTCGGAGGCCAGTTCGGTCCGTATCTCCGCGGTCAAGAAGGCGGAGGGCCTGCTCAAGGAGGCCGAGCAGAAGAAGGCCGAACTCGTTCGCGAGGGGCAGCAGATCAAAGCCGATGCGGAGGCCGAGGCCAAGCGGCTCGTCGGTGACGGCAAGCGCGAGTTGGACGTCCTGGTGCGCCGCCGCGAGGACATTCAGACCGAGATCTCCCGTGTCCAGGACGTGCTGGAGGCGTTGGAGTCCTTCGAGGCTCCGACCACCAACACCAAGGGCTCCGGCGGTTCCTCAGGTGGCGTCAGGGCCGGCGCGGCAGCGGGCGCCACCCGTTCGGGTGGCAAGGCGTCAGACGGCTAGACACTCAAAAGGCTGGACATTCTCCATATCAAACCTGTATCCACTCGATGACACGCCGCTTAGGCCCCTAGGATTCCCTCTATCACCTCACCGGTCTCATTCGACAGGAACCCCATGAGCGACACATCCTCCCCATTCGGCTTCGAGCTCGTGCGGCGTGGCTACGACCGCGGCCAGGTGGACGACCGCATTACCAAGCTCGTCGCCGACCGTGATAGTGCGCTGGCGCGCATCACCTCGCTGGAAAAGCGCATCGAGGAACTCCACCTTGAGACGCAGAACGCCCAGGCTCAGGTCACCGACGCGGAGCCGTCGTACGCCGGACTCGGAGCGCGCGTCGAGAAGATCCTCCGTCTTGCCGAGGAGGAGGCCAAGGACCTGCGTGAGGAGGCCCGTCGCGCCGCCGAGCAGCACCGCGAGCTCGCCGAGTCCGCCGCCCAGCAGGTCCGCAACGACGCCGAGTCGTTCGCCGCCGAGCGGAAGGCGAAGGCGGAGGACGAGGGCGTCCGGATCGTCGAGAAGGCGAAGGGCGACGCCACTCAGCTGCGCACGGAGGCGCAGAAGGACGCGCAGTCCAAGCGGGAGGAGGCGGACGCCCTCTTCGAGGAGACCCGCGCCAAGGCCGCCCAGGCCGCCGCGGACTTCGAGACCAACCTGGCCAAGCGCCGCGAGCAGTCCGAGCGGGATCTGGCGTCGCGTCAGGCCAAGGCCGAGAAGCGTCTCGCCGAGATCGAGCACCGCGCGGAGCAGCTGCGCCTGGAGGCCGAGAAGCTGCGTACGGACGCCGAGCGTCGCGCCCGTCAGACGGTGGAGACCGCGCAGCGCCAGGCGGAGGACATCGTGGCCGACGCCAACGCCAAGGCCGACCGGATCCGCAGCGAATCCGAGCGCGAGCTGGCGGCGCTCACCAACCGCCGCGACTCGATCAACGCCCAGCTGACCAACGTCCGCGAGATGCTGGCGACGTTGACCGGTGCCGCGGTGGCCGCGGCGGGCAACCCCGTCGACGACGAGCCCATCTCCCGGGGCGTCCCGGCCCAGCAGTCCCGCTGACACCCCCGCCCTTCGGGGTCGCGCATCCGAAAGCCCCCCGCCGCTCAAAAGTGGCGGGGGGCTTTGCGCACGCCGTACGGTGTCCGCATGATCGAGCTGGATGGCCTCACCAAACACTTCGGGAGCAAAGTCGCCGTCGACCATCTGTCGTTCCAGGTCAGACCAGGGGTGGTGACAGGGTTCCTCGGCCCGAACGGCGCGGGCAAGTCGACGACGATGCGGATGATGCTCGATCTGGACAACCCCACGAGCGGTAGTGTCCGGATCGACGGAAAGCACTATCGGGAACTGGAAGAACCGCTGAAGTACATAGGCGCACTGCTAGACGCCAAGGCCATGCACGGCGGGCGGAGCGCCTACAACAACCTCCTCTGTTTGGCGCAGGCGAACCGCATTCCGGCGTCCAGGGTGGATCAGGTTCTGGACATCGTGGGACTGACCCCGGTGGCCAAGAAGAAGTCGAAGGGGTTCTCCCTCGGCATGGGGCAGCGGCTGGGCATCGCGTCCGCGCTGCTCGGCGACCCCGAGATCCTGATGTTCGACGAGCCGGTGAACGGGCTCGACCCCGAGGGCATCCACTGGATCCGCAATCTGATGAAGGCTCTGGCGTCCGAGGGGCGCACGATCTTCGTCTCCTCACACCTGATGAGCGAGATGGCGCTGACGGCCGATCACCTCATCGTGATCGGCCAGGGTCGACTGTTGGCGGACACGTCGATGGCGGACTTCATCCAGGAGAACTCCCGTAGCTTCGTCCGGCTCCGCTCGCCCGACCAGGAGCGGGTGCGGGAGGTGCTCCGGGAAGCGGGCTTCACGACCGTGGAAGCGGGGTCGGGGGTTCTGGAGATCGACGGCGCGACCTCGGAGGAGTTGGGCGAACTGGCGGCCCGTCACCAGATCACGCTGCATGAGCTGAGCTCCCAGCGCGCCTCGTTGGAAGAAGCGTTCATGCAGATGACCGCGGGCTCGGTGGAGTACCACGCCCACGGGTCGAGCCACGCCACCCCGCCGCCGTCCGACCAGCAGCCGGGTCCCCAGTGGGGCCAGAGCTACCAGAGCAGTAAGGGAGCCTGACCCATGGCCTCGGTACCCGCGGTCCTCCAGTCCGAGTGGACCAAGATCCGTACGGTCTCCTCGACCACCTGGACGCTGGTGACCGCCTTCGTGGTCACCGTCGCACTGAGCGCGGCCCTGTGCGCCCTGACGAAGGCGACCTTCGACGACCTCAGCCAGGAGGAGCGGTTCACCTTCGACCCGACCCTTATGAGCTCGTCCGGGATGATCCTCGGTCAGCTGGCGATGGTCGTGTTCGGTGTGCTGGTGGTGGGCACGGAGTACAGCTCCGGAATGATCCGCACCTCACTGGCCTCCGTACCGCAGCGGGGGACGTTCCTCTTCAGCAAGCTCGCCGTGGCCACCGTGCTGGCGCTGGCCGTGGGACTGGCGACGAGCTTCGCCTCCTTCTTCATCGGCCAGGCGCTGCTCGGCGAGCACCGGACGACGATCGGCGCTGACAACGTCCTGCGTGCGGTCATCGGCGGCGGGCTCTATATGGGTCTGATCGCCCTGTTCTCGATGGCCGTGGCCACCATGCTGCGCAGCTCCATCCTGGCGCTGGGCATCCTGATGCCCTTCTTCTTCCTGGTGTCGCAGATCCTCGCCTCGGTCCCGAAGGCGAAGGAGGTGGCCCAGTACTTCCCCGACCAGGCCGGCTCCAAGATCATGCAGGTGGTCCCGGACGCGATGGGCAGCGACGAAGCGCCGTACGGGCCCTGGGGCGGGCTGGGGATCATGCTGATCTGGGTCGTGGTGGCGCTGGCCGGCGCCTACCTCCTGCTGAAGAAGCGCGACGCCTGACCTCTTCGTAGGAAAGGGCATCCGACAGGTCCCGGGGTCTGTCGGATGCCCTTCGTACGCTCGGGGCCGGCCCGATGGAGTCCACCGGAAGGGCCACCCACACCCGGGAACGACACCTCGCATCCGGCCGGCCACACCGCGTGATCACAAAAGGCTCCACGGCCCGGACCCGCCGACGGCCCATGTGTTATCGCCTAGGAGGAACTAGGGAGAAAAAGTTATCCTCCTAGTTCTTACGGGGGGCGTGCGGGCTGACCGGCCTGGGCCCCGATGACCAGAAGTCGATGGGGCTGGAGCATGATCGAGGCAGTCGGCCTGACGAAGCGCTATGGCGCGAAGACGGCCGTGTACAACCTTTCTTTCCAGGTGAGGCCGGGTGCCGTCACCGGGTTCCTCGGTCCCAACGGTGCTGGCAAGTCCACCACCATGCGGATGATCCTCGGGCTCGACAACCCGACCGAGGGCACGGTGACCGTGGGCGGCCAGCCGTTCCGGCAGACGCCGAACGCTCCCCGGCAGGTGGGCGCGCTCCTGGACGCCAAGGCGGTGCACGGCGGGCGGAGCGCCCGCAATCACTTGCTGTCACTGGCGCAGCTCTCGGGCATCCCGGCCCGCCGGGTGGACGAGGTCCTCGGCGTGGTGGGTCTCCAGGAGGTCGCCAAGAAGCGCTCCAAGGGCTTCTCCCTCGGTATGGGCCAGCGACTGGGGATCGCGGCGGCACTGCTCGGCGACCCACAGGTACTGCTGTTCGACGAGCCGGTGAACGGGCTCGACCCCGAGGGCATCCTCTGGGTCCGCAATCTGATGCGACAGCTCGCCTCCGAGGGCCGTACCGTCTTCGTCTCCTCGCACCTGATGAGCGAGATGGCCCTCACCGCTGACCAGCTGATCGTGATCGGCCGCGGGCAGTTGCTCTCGGACATGAGCGTGAAGGACTTCATCTCGGCCAACTCGGCCGACTTCGCCCGGGTGCGGACGCCGGACACCGATCCCCAGCTGCGGGAGAAGCTGTCCGCCGCCTTGAGCGAGGCGGGTGGGCACGTGGTGCCCGAGCCCGACGGCGGACTGCGGGTCATGGGGCTGCCTCTGCCGCAGATCAGCGAGCTCGCGCACACGGCCGACGTCCGGCTGTGGGAGTTGTCGCCGCACCAGGCCTCGCTGGAAGAGGCGTACATGCGGATGACGCAGGGAGCGGTCGACTACCGCTCGTCGACGGACCAGAAGGCCGGGCTGATGCAGCAGCCCCAGCCGGGATTCGGACCGCCGCCGCCGCAGATTCCCGATGTGCCGCAGCAGGGCTGGTACGCCCCGCCCCCGCCGCAGCCCGGCCAACAGCCGCCGGCTCCCAGCGCCCCGGTCCAGGCTCCGGCCGCCCCTGCCGCGGATCCGCGGCTGCCGGCCGCTTCGACGCCCACCGCGCCGGCTGCTCCCGCGTCCGCCCCTGCCGATCTGACCAAGTCCGAGGACCCGCGATGACCACCCCCTACCAGCAGCAGCACGCGCCGGGCACCGGCTACACCTCGCCGATCCCGATCCGCCGTGCGCACCTCGGTGACGCCATCGCATCGGAGTGGACCAAGATCCGTTCCGTACGGTCGACGATCTGGACGCTCAGCGTGATGGCGCTGCTCCTCGTCGGGATCGGTCTGGCCATCGCGGCGGCGATCTCCGGCAGCGACACCAATCTGGAGGGTCAGTCGATCCTCTCGCTGGGCTTCTTCGGCGTGCTGCTCAGCAGCATCTGCGTGATGACGCTCGGGGTGCTGACGATCGCGTCCGAGTACGGCACGGGGATGATCAGGACCACCTTGACGGCCTGCCCCTCCCGCGGGCGGGTGCTCACGGCCAAGTCGATCGTCTTCTTCCTCCTGGTGTTCACGGTCACCTTGGCGTTCACCCTGCTCGTGGGTGCGGCTCAGGTGGCGATCATCGATCAGGGTTCGCCCAGCTCCGAGGAGTGGCTGCGCTCGACGCTCGGTGTCAGCCTCTATCTGGCCCTGCTCGGTCTACTGTCCCTGGCCATCGGCTCGCTGATCCGGCACTCCGCGGGTGCGATCACGATCATGATCGGGGTGGTGCTGCTGCCGCTCGTGCTGGCCATGTTCATGTTCACCGAGTCCTTGTCCTGGCTCCAGGACGCGCTGCTCGAATACTCGATCCCCAGCCAGCTCGGCGTGCTCTACGACAACGCCGTGACCGAGTCGGGCCCCTCGGGTTGGGAGCCGTTGTGGATCATGCTCGGAGTGGCGGCCGTCGCCCTGGGTGCCGCGTACGCGACGATGAACGCACGGGACGTCTGACGGCGTTCAGCCGGCACGGGGCGCGAGCTCAGTGCTTGGGAGCATTTCGGGACCGCTGCACCCGTGAGGTGCGGCGGTCCTTGGCGTTCCAGCACGCCTTGTGCCAGTGGCGCCGGTCTTCGACGCCACCGTGCTGGGGCCACGCGACGACGTGCGGCATCCCCGAAGGGATCTCCTGATCGCATCCGGGGCAGCGGTAGCGCTTGCCCGCGGCACTTGCACCGGCGACGTGGCGCACGGACCAACCCTCGCCCTGCCAGGACTCCGTGCGACCGAAGCCGCCGTACCTGTCACCGGGTTCACCGGAGGGCTCGGAGGGGTTGTCGCCGCCCTTGGGGCGGTTACGGCGCGGGGACACGTGATACCTCACGGGGCAAGTACGGACGATTCCTGTCGAGTCCAAGCCTACGGTCCGGGGTCGGGGGTACACGTACCACTCAGCGCGAGAGCGAGGCACTCCTCAGGAGCAGTTACCGGAAAATCGCAAGAACTTCACTTCGTGCCGTGCCTTTGGCACGTGTCAGACGTTATTGCCGTCAAGGGGAGTGACGCGTCGGCCGCAAGGAGGCAGAAGGCGATGCGCGTGGGTACGTTCGTGCTGGCAGCCCAGTTCCCGGGCCAGGGACAGGGGGAGGCGCTCCACAGAGCGGTGCGATCCGCGGAGGTGGCGGAGGAAGCCGGCTTGGACGCGGTGTGGTTGGCGGAGCACCATTTCGTTCCGTACGGAGTGTGCCCGTCCGCCGTGACGCTGGCCGCGCTCCTCCTCGGCCGCACCCGGCGCATCCGCGTGGGCACCGCCGTGAGCGTGCTCCCGAGCGCCCATCCCGTGGCGCTCGGCGAGCAGGCCGCACTGCTCCATCTGACCAGCGGCGGCAGGTTCTCGCTGGGGGTGGGCCGAGGAGGGCCCTGGATCGATCTGGAAGTCTTCGGCGGCGGACTGCGCGCGTACGAGTCGGAGTTCCCCGAGTCCCTCGACCTACTGCTGCGCTGGCTCCGGGAGCCCCGGGTCGGCGGGACGGGCCCCCGGTTCTCCTTCCGGGAGGTCGAGGTCGTGCCCCGCGCAGGAGAGCCTATCGACGGCTCCGGGGGGCCCGAGGTCATCGTCGCCTGCACCTCGCCCAAGAGCGTGCGACTTGCCGCCGAGCGGGGCCTGCCCATGCTGCTCGGGATGCACAGCAGTGACGCCGAGAAGGCGGAGATGGTGGAGCTCTGGCGCTCGCACGCCACGGCGACGGGTCGCCCGCCCGAAGAGGTGGACCAGGTCGCGCATGTGTCGGCCGGAGTGGCCCAGATCGCGGACACCACCGCCGAGGCGACGGAGATCCTGGTGAAAGCCATGCCCGGCTGGCTCAAACAGGGGTTGGACGCCCATGTCACGGTCGACGGCCGACGTCGGGTGATGCGTGACCCCGTGGCCTACACCGAACTGCTCTGCGCCTTGCATCCCGTCGGCCCACCGGCTCTCGCAGCGGATCGCCTCGCGGCCACCGCCGAACGCACGGGGATCACACGGTTCGCCCTGCTGACGGAGGGCTCGGGGGACCTTGCGACCACGGAGGCCAATGTGCGCAGCCTCGGGACCGATGTGCTGCCCCTGCTGGGTTGAGCCGCGGCGGAGCCAGCGAGGTGTGCCGTCGGACGGGCGCACCGGTCGTGCTCGGTGTTCAGGCCCATGCTGCCGCTCCGACATCGGTCACGGCTCTCGCGATGCGGAGCGGCAGCAAAAGCCATCAGCAGTCGCGCAGTTCGGGCGACTGGTTCAGCAACTGGCCCCTGATGGAAGTGAAGCGGGCCAGCCGCTCGTCCACCGACGGGTCCAGCGGGAAGACCGCGACGCGATGGCAGTTCTGGAACGCCAGACGCACCCCGAAGTGCCGCTGGAGCGCACCTCGGATGGCGTCACTGGCAAGAGCGCGTAGGAGTTGACCGCGCGCCTGCTCATCCGGCGGGGGCGTCTGGTTGTCGGCGAACTCGCCGCCGTCGACCTTCAGCTGAGCCACCAACGAAGTGATCATCTCCCATGCGTAGGGCAGGGAGGTCCGGACGCAGTCGACGAAAGCGGCTTCATCGACTTCGCCTCGCTCGGCCTGTTCCAACAGCGCCGGTGAGACGTCGAGCGACATGGGTTCTCCTCTCGCGACCCCGGTTCACGGGGTCATACGGGCAGGGAAGTAGGCGCCGGGGACACCGCCGTACGGTATGTCGTACGGCGACACAGAGTGTGCACCCGGCGACCTGCTGCATCCACGGTAAGTGCGCCGTCCAGAGGGCACCAGGAGATTGGGAGGACAACCGGCCAACGACGAACGGGGACAACTGGGGCGACCCGAACCGCCTCAGTCAACCGCAGTGGGCGCCCACAGCGGGGGAACGTAGGAAGAATCGCGCCGGGTGGGGCCGGTCGAGTAGCGTTGCCCCTCATGCGCCTTGTCATCGCCCGCTGCTCCGTGGACTACGCGGGTCGGCTCACCGCCCATCTTCCCTCGGCTCCCCGTCTGATCCTGATCAAGGCGGACGGCAGCGTCTCCATCCACGCGGACGACCGTGCCTACAAGCCCTTGAACTGGATGTCGCCCCCGTGCTCGCTCAAGGAGGGTGACGACGATGTGTGGACGGTCACCAACAAGGCGGGCGAGAAGCTGATCATCACCATGGAGGAGGTCCTCCATGACTCCTCGCACGAGCTGGGAGTGGATCCGGGTCTGATCAAGGATGGCGTGGAGGCGCACCTCCAGGAACTACTCGCCGATCGGATTGAGACGCTGGGTAGCGGATACAGCCTGATTCGTCGTGAGTACCCGACGGCCATCGGTCCGGTGGACATCCTCTGTCGCGATGCCGATGGTGCGACCGTCGCGGTGGAGATCAAGCGGCGGGGCGAGATCGACGGCGTGGAGCAGCTGACCCGCTATCTGGAGTTGCTGAATCGGGATCCGCACCTGGCGCCGGTCAAGGGGCTGTTCGCGGCGCAGGAGATCAAGCCCCAGGCGCGGGTGCTGGCGACGGACCGCGGCATCGGTTGCGTCGTCCTCGACTACAACGCTCTGCGCGGCATCGAGGACGACAAGCTCAGACTCTTCTGAGCCCCTCCACGACACAGGATGCGGCCCCGGAAGCTTGAGCTGCACCACCTCTCGTCGGAC